>NZ_JARWKU010000006.1:0-238002 GCF_029846435.1 Cobetia sp. 1AS1 | reverse complement strand
CCCACTATGACCGCCACAGTCTCGGGCGTGATCTGCTGGCGGCGGTGATCGTCAGCGTCATGCTGGTGCCTCAGGCGCTGGCCTATGCACTGCTGGCGGGGCTGCCGGCGCAGGTCGGCCTCTACGCCAGCATGTTGCCGCTGGTGCTGTATGCGCTGTTCGGCACCAGCAGCACCCTGGCGGTGGGGCCGGTGGCGATCATCTCGCTGATGACGGCCTCGGCGATCGCGGGCATGAGCGGCACCGATGGCGCGGCGCTCTCCACGCCCGAGATGCTGGCCACCGCGCTGCTGCTGGCCTTTCTCTCCGGCGCGATGCTGATCGCCATGGGGCTGTTGCGCCTGGGAGTGCTGGTGAATTTCATCAGCCACCCGGTGATCTCGGGCTTCATGACCGCCTCGGGCATCCTGATCATCGCCAGTCAGCTCGGGCCCATCACTGGCCTGAGCCTGAGCGGCGGCAATCTGATCGCGATGGGCGAGTCGCTGTCGTCAGGCGCGCAAGAGCTGCACTGGCCGACACTCGCCATCGGGCTGGGCTGCCTGGCGTGGCTGATCCTGGCACGCCGCCATCTCAAGCAGGGCCTGATGGCCTTGCGGATGAGCGAGAGCGCGGCGGGCATGCTGTGCAAGACCACGCCGATCATCGCCGTCATCGTCTCCAGCCTGCTGGCCTGGGGCCTGAGTGATCCTCTCGTTCAGGGCGAACAACTTGAGCAGGGCGAGCGCGGCATGGCGCTGGTCGGTGCCGTGCCCGGCGGGCTGCCCGACCTCAGCCTGCCGAGCCTTGTCAGCCATGACTGGTCGGGTCTGCTGATCTCGGCACTCTTGATCAGCGTGGTCGGCTTCGTCGAATCGCTGGCGCTTGCCCAGACTCTCGCCGCGAGGCGCCGTCAGCGCATCGACCCCGACAAGGAGCTGATCGCGCTGGGTGTCTCCAACATGGGCGCAGGCGTCAGCGGTGGCATGCCGATCTCGGGCGGGCTGTCGCGCTCAGTCGTCAACTTCGATGCCGGCGCCGCTACGCCCTTGGCGGGGGCCTTCACCGCCATCGGCATTCTGCTCGCCAGCTTGTGGCTGACCGACTGGCTGGCGTGGCTGCCGCGCGCGACGCTGGCGGCGATCATCATCGTCGCCACCACCAGCCTGATCGATATCGCGGCGATCAAGCGCACCTTCCGCTACTCGAAGGGTGACGGTGCGGCGCTGATGATCACGCTGATCATCACCCTCGCGCACGGGGTGGAGAGCGGCATCATCGTCGGCATTGCCGTGTCGCTGGGGCTCTATCTCAAGCGCACCAGCCAGCCGCACAGTGCGCTGGTCGGGCGCGTGCCGGGCAGCGAGCACTTTCGCAATGTCGAGCGTCATGAGGTGGAGACCGACCCCGAACTGGCGATTCTGCGCATCGACGAGAGTCTGTATTTCGCCAATGCACGCTATCTGGAAGACACCGTGCTGGCGCTGATGGCCGAACGCCCCTCGCTCAAGCATCTGGTGCTGGCCTGCCAGGCGGTCAATCTGATCGACGCCTCGGCGCTGGAAAGCCTGGAAGTCATCAATGAACGCCTGAGCGCCGCTGGTGTGAAGCTGCATCTGAGTGAAGTGAAGGGCCCGGTGATGGACCGCCTCAAGTGCTCGGAGCTGCCGGCCAATCTCGGCGGTGACATCTATCTCAGCACCTTCGATGCCTGGCAGGCGCTGAGCATTCATGGCAGCCATTGCGGCCAGTCCTGCGCGCGGGACGGCATCAGCCAGACGGCGGCGGTCGGCTGATAGGGGAAGGCGCTAGTTTCATGGGAAAGCCGTGAAGGGTAAGCCGTAAAGGAAAAGCGCTGAAGTAAAAACCGGGAACGAAAACGCCCCGCCTCGGTGATTGCCGAGGCGGGGCGTTTTCTTATCTAGTCACACAAGCGGCTCAGTCGAGCACCGGCCCGATGATGTGCTTGACCTCCAGATAGCCCGCCAGGCCCCAGGGCCCCAGCTCACGGCCGATGCCGCTGCGCTTGAAGCCACCCCAGCTGGCCTGCACCAGCGGCAGCTGCTCGCTGTTGTACCACACCACCCCGGCGCGCAGGTGACGGCCGAGCTGCTGGGCGCGGCGAGCGTCGCCGCTGACCACCGTGGCCACCAGCCCGAAATCGCAGTCATTGGCGAGGCGGATCGCCTCGGCTTCATCGGCCACGCGGCGCGAGCACAGCACCGGCCCGAAGATCTCCTCACGCCACAGACGGCTTGCTACCGGCACATCGGTGTAAAGCGTCGGCGCCACGAAGTAGCCCTTGCTCGGCAGGCTGCGATGGGTGCCATCGCGCAGCGCCGTCAGGCCTTCCTCGCGCGCCACGTTCAGATAGCTCAGCACGGTGTCGCGCTGGCGGGCACTGGTCATCGGGCCCATCTGGGTCGCGGCGTCCAGCGGGTCACCCAGCACCAGTGCATCGATGCGGCTGGAAAGCGCGGCGTGCAGCTCATCGGCGATGGCTTCATGCACCAGCAGGCGCGAGGTGGCAGAGCAGATCTGACCGGCATTGAAGTAGATGCCCGCCATCACCCAGTCGGCGGCTTGCTCGACATCAGCATCGTCGAGCACGATGATCGGCGACTTGCCGCCAAGCTCGAGAGAGACGCCGCGCGTGCCGCAGGCCGCGGCCTGCATGACCTTCTCGCCGACCACATTGCTGCCGGTGAAGGAGATCTTGTCGATGCGCGGATGACGGGTCAGCGGCGCGCCGATGCCCTCGCCATCGCCGTGCAGCAGGTTGAACACGCCTGCCGGCAGTCCGGCTTCCAGCGCGATCTCGGCCATCACCTGCTCCGGCAGTGGCGTCACTTCAGATGGCTTGATCACCAGGGTGCAGCCCGCGGCGAGGGCCGGCGCGACCTTCCAGGCACTGGTGACCAGCGGGAAGTTCCACGGCGTGATCAGTCCCACCACGCCTGCCGGCTCGTGATAGGTGTGCGCGGAATAGCCTTCGACATCATGCCCGACCTCCACGCCCTGACGCGCATCCAGCGCGCGTGCCTGGGCGGCGTAATAGCGGTAGCAACCGATGGCGTCATCGAGATCGATCTCGGCCTCGGCGCGAATCTTGCCGTTGTTGCGACACGACATCTCCACCAGCGCTTCACGACGTGATGTCAGCCCCTCGGCGAAGGCCTCCAGATAGACCGCACGCTCGGCGCCACTCAGTGCCTGCCAACCCTCGAAGGCCTCGGCGGCGGCCGCGACGGCGGCCTGTACATCACGCGCATCACCCGCCGTCACCTCGGCGATGACGGTCTCCTCGAAGGGGTTGGTGACCGCCAGACGACGCTCGCCGTGGGACTTGACCCACTTGTTGTTGATGAACTGATGATCGAGCTTGTGCATGGACATTGTTGGCATGGACATTGTTGGCTTGGACATTTCTGGCATGTGAGTTCCTTGCCGCCTGCCACCTCAAGGGCACAGGCGGGCATTGTTCGTGAGAATGATGCGCTGCGCCGAGCCGGACTCAGCCGGCGATTGAGCGCTGCCATCCTGCCGCGTCGATTTCCACCAGCAGCGGGGCGTTTGCGTCGCGCTCGCTGATCGCGGTCGCCAGCTCATGGGGGGAGTCGATCGCCACGGCGGCGCAGCCGAAGCCCTGGGCGAGCAGCTGGAAGTCGGGGGCCTTGATGTCGACGCCCAGGCGCGTGACGCCGGCGTTGTCCATGAAGCGGCGGATCTCTTCATAGCCCTGGTTGTGCCACAGCACGATCACCACCGGCAGCTGTTCTTCCACCGCGCAGGCGAGTTCGGACAGCGTGAACATGATGCCGCCATCGCCGACCAGCGCGATCACCGGCAGGTCCGGGCGACCCAGGGTCGCGCCCATTGCGGCGGGCAGGCCGTAGCCGAGCGTGCCGTAGCCGGTGGAGGCATTGAAGTAGCGGCGCGGTGCCGGCTGGCTGAGCAGATGATTGGCGGCGTAGACGGTCGCGCAGGAATCGCCGACCCAGATCGCCTCCGGTAGCGCTTGCTGGAGGGTGTCGAACAGCGGCACATAGGGCGCGAAGGCCGGGTCAGTCGGCAGCGCGAGGGCCTCAAGCGTGGCGGCGGTGATCTGCGCGCCGCGTGTCTTGCCTGTCTCGTCAGTCGTCTCAGCCGTCTTGTCATAGGTTTCGCCCAAGCCATCAGTAACACGCGCGGCGAGGGTCTTCAGTGCCAGGCCAGCGTCGGCGACGATGGCGAGTGTCGCCTGCTGATTGCGCGCCAGCTGTTCGGGGTCGATATCGATGCGGATCAGCTGGCCACCGATCACGAAGCCATCATCGAACACCACGTCGTAGTCGGTCTCGCCAAGTTCGGTACCGATCGCCAGTACCACATCGGCGTCGCGCGCCAGTTCACGTACCGCAGGCAGCGCGGCATTGGCGCCTAGATCCAGCGGGTGGGCGCCGCCCAGCAGGCCCTTGGCATTGATGGTGGTGACGGTGGGGGCATCGAGCGCCTCCACCAGCTGGCGGGCTGCTTCAGGCGCAGCGACACAGCCCCCGCCCAGAAGCACCAGCGGACGCTCGGCGCCCTGCAGCAGGCTCACGGCCTCAGCGAGCAGGGCCGGGTCCGGCGCGAGGCGGCCGATACGCGGGCGCGTGAAGTCATGCGTGGTGCGACCGGCGGGCGGTGGGATCTCGGCATTGAACAGGTCGATGGGGATCTCGATATGCACGGGGCCGGGACGGGCACCCTCGAACAGCGCGAAGGCACGGGCCAGCACTTCCGGCAGCGCGGACGGGTCGAGCAGGGTGTGGCTGAAGCGCGCCACGCCCGACACCAGTTGCTGCTGGCTGGGCAGCTCGTGCAGACGCCCCTGGCCACGGCCGAGGGTGTCGGTGCGATTGACGCTGGAGATCACCAGCATCGGGATGGAGTCGGCCAGCGCCTGGCCCATCGCGGTGGTGATGTTGGTCATCCCCGGGCCGGTGATGATGAAGCACACCCCGGGCTTGCCGGTGCTGCGGGCATAGCCATCGGCCATGAAGCCGGCGCCTTGTTCATGGCGCGGGGTGACGTGGCGAATGCTGCGCGCGGCGGGATCGGCATCCGGCTCCAGGCCACGGTAGAGCTCGACGGTATGCACGCCGGGAATTCCGAAGACGGTATCGACGCCGTAGGTGTCACGCAGCAGTCGGATCAGGAGTTCAGCACAGGTCATGGCAGGTTATTCCAATGACGGGAGCACCGTGGTGCTCCCGTATGAGATGAGAAACAAGTTGAGTGCCCGCTTGGCTCAGAACACGAACAGATGCGCGATACCGGCGATGATCGGCAGGGTGATCAGCGTGCGCAGCACGAAGATGGCCACCAGCTCCCAGATCTTGAGCGGAATCTTCGACTTGAGCAGCAGGGCACCGATCTCGGACATGTAGATCAACTGGGTCAGTGACAGGCAGGCGATGACGAAGCGGGTCAGTTCGCTGTCGATGTCCTTGGCCAGCACCGCCGGCAGGAACATGTCGGCGAAGCCGACCAGCGTCGCCGGGGCTGCCTCTGCCGCGTGAGGAATCTGCAGCAGCTCCAGCAGCGGAATCATCGGGTAGGAGAGCCAGGTGAACACCGGCGTGAACTCGGCCAGCATCAGCGCCACGGTGCCGATGGCGATCACCACCGGCAGCAGGCCGAGGAAGATGTCCGCCACGTTGAAGCCGGCCGATTTCACCAGCTTGAGCGGGCCCGGGGCATGTTCGGCGCGCGCGACGGCCATGCCCAGTGAGTAGCGCAGCACGCCACAGTCGCTCTGGTTCTCTTCACTGATCTGACAGCCAACCGGCTCGTGGTAGTCATCACGCTTGCGCGACAGCGGCGGCAGACGCGGCACGATGACGGCGGCGATCAGGCCCGCGATGACGACGGTCAGATAGAAGGGCACGAACAGGTGGTTGATGTTCATGAAGCTGGTGACCAGCAACGCGAAGGCGATCGAGACCACCGAGAAGTTGGTGGCGATCACCGCCGCTTCACGCTTGCTGTAGAAGCCCTGCTCGTACTGCTGGGTAGTGATCAGCACGCCGACGGTGCCGGAGCCCATCCACGAGGCGGTGGCATCGATGGCGCTGCGCCCGGGCAGATTGAAGATGGCGCGGAACGGACGACGCACCAGGCTGCCGATGAATTCCATGAAGCCGAAGTCGACCAGCAGCGGCAGCAGAATGGCCGCGAAGAAGAAGAAGGTCAGCAGTACCGGCGCGAGATCATTGAGCATCACGCCGCCGGTGAAGGCCGCGGTGACCTGGGTCGGCCCCCACTGGAAGTAGGTCATCAACGCGAAGATGGCGCCGAGGGCGCGCATGGCGAACCACACCGGCGAGACATCGAACAGCTCATGCGCCGCGCCCTGGCGTGCCCAGGCGGGCTTGGCGAGCTTGACGAAGCCGGTGAGGATCACCGACAGGCACAGCACCGCGACGGCGATGGCGGGCAAGGCGCTGCCGAGCGTGGCCTTGAGCCAATCGGCCATCAGGCCCATGCCGATATTGATGGTGTCGCCGACACTGAACGGCACCAGGAAGAAGCTGACGCCGAGCAGTGACGGCACCAGGAATTTCATCAGCCCCTTGGCCGTCAGCGGCACGGGGCGGGTGGCGATGAGGTCTTTCTGCGCCTTCTGTGGCTTGGCGGTCTCAGGCTGTTCAGCACCAGAGCCAGAACTTGATACGGAACTTGAGACAGAGTCGGATATAGCGCGGGGCGGCGTATGGTCCGCCGCGGAGTCGATGCTGGTTGTCATTCGGGTCACCTAGATCTTGTTGTAATGGTCAGGCTCTAGCCGAGCATTGTGTGATGCATCATGCCGTTTCGTGTCGGGTGATTCTGTATGCGCCGAGGGCGGGACGGGCCCCCGGCGCGGGTGCAGCAGGACAGCGGGTCATTCGTGGGTCGTTCGCGAGCGGCTTGGCTCAGTCGTACTGAGGGATCAGTCGCGCTGTTGCACGCCCGGCAGTACGCACAGCATCTCGTAGAGCAGGGTCGCGCCCATCAGCGCGGTGTTGCCGCTGGTGTCGTAGGGCGGGGAGACTTCCATCAGGTCACCGCCGACGATGTTGAGGCCACGCGCGCCGCGCACGATTTCCATGCCCTGGGGCATGGTCAGGCCGCCGGCTTCCACGGTGCCGGTGCCGGGGGCGACGGAGGGGTCCAGGCCATCGATGTCGAAGGTGATGTACACCGGGCGGTCGCCCATCATGTCGCGCACTTCGGCCATCAGCGGGGCGAGTGACTTGAACCAGCACATCTCGGCGGTCTCGACACGGAAGCCCTGCTGGCGGCACCAGTCGAAGTCATCGGCGGAGTAGCCGGTGCCACGCAGGCCGATCTGTACCACGCGATTGCTGTCGAGCAGGCCTTCTTCCTGGGCGCGACGAATCGGCGTGCCGTGGGCGATGGGCTCGCCGAACATGTGGTCGTTGACGTCGGCGTGGGCATCGATGTGGATCAGGCCGACCGGACCATGCTTCTTGGCGATGGCACGCAGCACCGGCAGGGTAACGGTGTGATCGCCGCCCAGTGTCAGCGGTACGCAGTCGTGGCGCAGCACCTCATCGTAGAACTGCTCGATGATGTCCATGCTCTTGGGCAGGTGGAAGGTGTTGATCGGCACATCGCCGATGTCCGCCACCTGCAGGCTATCGAAGGGCGCGGCGCGGGTGGCCATGTTGTAGGGGCGCAGCATGCGCGATTCATCACGGATCTGACGCGGGCCGAGACGTGCGCCCGGACGGTTGGAGGTACCGATGTCCAGCGGAATGCCGATGAAGGCGGCGTCCAGGCCTTCCGCGGTTTCCTGAGCCGGCAGACGCATCATGGTGGCCGGGCCGCCGAAACGTGGCATGTCGTTGCCGCCCAGCGGCTGATTGAACTCGCTCATCTGTCTCTCCAGGGTCTTGAGTCGCTCGCGCTAGCGTGACGGCGAGCGGGGTATTGTGATTGTTCGCCTGATCGCTCGGCCGGACGGTGGCATGAAGGCCGGCGATCTTCCTTGGCGCATACCCCAGCATTGCAGTAACCATGCCAATTTTTAGTCAATTGATTTTATTGATTTTTATTTGAGGGCGGTCGCAGAGTGATTCATTTGTGGATCGCTCGTGCGCCATTAATGATTCAAAAATGGATCACCGATTCATTTGTGGATCACATTCGGGCATCATCGAGAGTGTCTTCAAGCGCAGTGCGAGAAAGAACTGCTGGAAAGAACTGATAGAAAGAAGCGCTGGAAAGAAGCTATAGAAAGACCTGCTGGAAAGCCCCGCCCCGATTCACAGGCTCGACCATGAGGTACCCGCCATGTCAGAGCTCGACCGTCAGATTCTCAAGACCATCATCGACACCGCTCACGATCACTACTTCGTGGTCAATGCGGATGGCCAGGTGATGGATGTCAGCCCCGGCGCCGCGGCGGTCTATGGCATGACCCGCGAGGAGTTGTGTGCCGCCAACGTGCATGAGCTGGAAGCCAGCGGCGTACTCAAGCCCTCCATCAGCCTGGAGGTGCTGCGCACGGGGCGCACGCTGCAGATGATGCAGCTCACCGCCACCGGGCGGCGGGTAGTGGCGCAGGCGCATCCGGTGTTCGTTGCGGGCAAGCTTGAGTGCGTGGTCAGCCGCTCGATGGACCTCACCGATATCCAGCTGTTGCAGCAGGAATACGCGGTGCTTCAGCAGCGCTTCAGTGATCACCTGCGTCGTAACTCGCGCGGCGGTGAGCTGGGTGGCGTCAGTCAGGCAGAAAGCGAATGGGCAACGGCGGGGGCAGGGCAATCAGTCCACGACACTGAGCAATATGCACAGAGCCAGGCTGAACAGCGGCAACGTGAACAATCAGCGCGCGAGCAGGCCGAGTGCGAAGACGCCGCGCTGGAGCTGGGCGAGCTGCAGGTCAGAAGCCCGGTGATGCGCGAGATAGCGTTGCTGCTCAAGCGGGTCGCGCCCACCAACGCCACGGTATTGATGCTGGGTGAATCCGGGGTCGGCAAGACGGCCTTCGCCCATCAACTGCATCGCTGGAGCCAGCGCGCCGACGGCCCCTTCATCGAGGTGAACTGCGGCGCCATCCCCGAGAGCCTGTTCGAGTCCGAGATGTTCGGCTATCAGGCCGGTGCCTTCACCGGCGCGGGCAACCGTGGCAAGGCGGGCCTGATGGAGCAGGCCGAAGGCGGCACCCTGTTCCTCGATGAGATCGGTGAACTGCCGCTGGCCACCCAGACCAAGCTGCTCAAGGTGATTCAGGATGGGATGATCACCCGCCTGGGCGACACCACCACCCGCCGCGCCGACTTCCGCCTGGTCGTCGCCACCAATCAAGACCTCGCCGCCCGCGTGGAGCAGGGCCAGTTCCGCCTCGACCTCTACTACCGCATCAATGTGCTCCCCGTCAGCCTGCCGCCGCTGCGCGAACGCCGCGAAGACATTCCCGCCCTGATCGAGCAACACCTCTCCCGCCTCAATCAACGTCACGGCCGCCGCAAGCTCCTCGACGCCTCGTTATGGCCCATCCTCATGCGCCAGGACTGGCTCGGCAATATCCGCGAACTGGAAAACTGGCTGGAACGCGCCTGGCTCAGCGCCCCCAGTGATGTCATCGACAGCGACTCAGTGAAAACACTGCTCAACACTTGTTCCACGAATAACGCTAATGGACTAGGCGATTCATTTGGCTTCAGTAATGACAAATCTAATGGAATAGGCGTTACTGAAAGTTTTACCACTGCCGATAACTCTCATAGTCCCAATTCCCTCTCAGAGCCTGCCGCTGAGGGGGCGGTAGCCATGCCAGTACCCAAGCTCGGTCCCAACGAAACCCTCAAGGAAGGCCTGGCACGCATCGAAGCACAATGGCTACGTGAGATGGCAGCCGAATTGCCCAGCACCTATGCGATAGCCAAGAGGGCGGGGGTTAGCCAGCCATCTATTGTAAGAAAGCTCAAAAACATTAAATGAGTAGTTAGGCTGGTGTTCATAACAGGGGGATGTATGGAAATTAGTGTTAGACCAAAAGGCGGAAAATTTCACACCGAAAAAAAGTCGATCTTGATGCTGATTGAATCTAGTTGGAATGATTACTCCTATAATACTATGTTTTACTTGTTGTATGTGGACGGGGATGGCGTTAAACATGATTTAGGAAGGGTGAAAATAGGTTTTAAAGGGCAGACTGAGGAACAAAAGACTATAACTTCTCTAGCAAATTTGTTGAATAATGGCCTTGATGAAAGATTCTTCTCTGTAGGTGAAGATATTGAGTTTTATAAAAAGATTTTCTCTCTCGGTACAGACTTGGTAAGTAATATATTAAGAAGTATGAGGGACATTGTGTATGATCATAAAATTCTCGAAGATAATAGAGACGAGAAAGTTATGAGTGTGTCGTTATTACGTGAGTTTAGTATTTCTGTGTTGAAGGGACAGTTTGCTAGAGTTTTAAAAGGAGAGTCTGAAAACACAAATTACGAGTTTAAGTTTCGGCGCCCAGAGACTGAAAAAGAAGGCAGGGTAGAACTTGATTTTAATGTAATTTCCCTATCAAAACCTGCAACTAATATACATGCTTTGATAGGTCGCAATGGTATAGGCAAGACTACATTGCTTAATTCTATGATTTCAAGTGTGATAAACCCAAGCTCTACGTCTGCTAGATTTTACGAAAATTCCCGTACAGCAGATGATGTTATTTCTAAAGATTACTTTAGTAGCATTATATCAGTTTCATTTAGTGCCTTTGACCCTTTTTCGCCTTTAGTTGAGCAGCCTGATCCGGCTAAAGGTACTTGCTATTATTATATTGGCCTTAAGAGTTCACAGAAAGATGGTGCTAATATAAGTCTAGAGGAGCTATATAGGCTGGGCGCGAAATCTTTAATTAATTGTTTTAGAGATGAATTCAGAACCCTGAGGTGGAATAGTGTAATTGAGTATTTAAATAATGACAACGGTTTTTCTGACATTGATATAACGATTTTGGAGGAGATGTTCGTCAGAGCTAAGAGTGCTTTTCTAGAGCTTATATCAGACGATGAAAGTGTGATCGATAGTCCAGAGTTCCTAGATTATTACTATGGAGAGATTCTGCCAATACTTCAGAGAATGAGTTCAGGACATGCAATCATATTTTTAACTTTAGTGCGTTTAGTATCAACGGTAGAAGAAAAAAGCTTAATATTAATCGATGAGCCTGAGAGTCATCTTCATCCTCCACTACTCGCTCTATTCATTAGATCCTTATCTAATTTACTTTATGTAAGAAATGGTGTGGCAATTTTAGCAACTCATTCGCCAGTAGTGTTACAAGAAATTCCTAGGTCTTGTGTATCCAAAGTAAATCGTATTGGTAATAACCTCACAGTTGAGAGGCCTGGCGTAGAAACGTTCGGTGAAAATGTAGGTATCTTAACTTCAGAGGTTTTTAACTTAGAAGTATCTCGCTCTGGTTTTCACGCTTTACTAGCTGAATCAGTCAGTGAGGGCGGCAGCTATGAGGAGATAATTGATGAATATGAAGGGCAACTTGGAATTGAGGGACGAGCTGTATTGCAAGTACTTTTAGCTAAGAGAAAGAGGAATTCTTAATGATCCGAATTGAAGGGCTTGAATTCTCTTATTCTGAAGTTTTTGATACATGCTTGGCAGGCGTTAATGGTAATGATGAATTGAAGGAATGCTTAAGTAATAATAAGGAGGATCTTGATATAGCTGTAGCAGAATATATCGACCGTGGTCATCAGGGAACTCTAAGTAGCATTGCTCCTCTGACTAGTGATATGGGTATAAATCCTATCCTATTGAATGGAATAACGAAAAAAAATTTGATCTCACTTTATAGTTACTATTTTGTTAAAAAGAGCAAGCCTAACGCAAGAAGAATTTACGATAAGATAATGAGTTTGGCAAATGATAAATGTCCTTTTTGTGGTGGAATAGGTAAGCCAGAAAATTTGGATCATTATTTGGCCAAGAAATATTTTCCTCAATTTTCTATACTGCCACAGAACCTAATTCCTTCCTGTCGAGATTGTAATATGGGAGGTAAAGGGCAAACTCTTGCAGCGACTGCTGCAGAACAAGTTATCCATCCTTTCCTTGATCACGAAAAGTTTTTTAATGAACAGTGGATATTTGCAGAGTATCAACCAAGTGATGTTGACAATGATCAAGGTGTTATTAGTTACTATGTGAATCCTCCTGAATACTGGTGTGATATAGATAAGAGTAGGGTTGAACTACATTTCTTGGCATTCAATCTAGCGGAGGTATATTCTTTACAGGCTGCTGAGAATTTAAATATCATATTTAAACAAATTGAAGGTGTTCGTAAATTTTGTACTAATGATGAGAAAATTATTGCCTCTCTTTTGCAGGGGCCATTAGGTGAAATTAAGGAACCTAACCATTGGAGAAAAGGTTTCTTTCAAGCTTTAATTAATTATCTTTCGAGAGTTGACTGAGCCCTTTTGTATTTAGGGTAAAGTGTTTGGATATATTTTAGAGGGAATCATTTTCTTTTACTGTTTTCCATCACCACCAAACTCCCCATCACCCCTTCACACAACGGCTTGATCTCGCTGAAGCCGTCATCGACGGCGAGGTCTGTCTTGGCTTTGGCGTAGGTGGTGCCGTCAGCGGTGGGGTGGTAGCTGGTGCAGTGCAGGCGGATCAGCTTGTCGTCGAGGAAGAGGCCGTATTCGCGGGTCTGCGAGGTGATGGGCGTGCCCTGGTGTCGCTGTGTCATGGCGATATCGAACCAGTAGACCTGACGGTGATCTACTCGGGTCAGGCCGGAGTCGAGCATCTGACTGTTGATGGGCGCCCATTGCGCCAGTTGGTCCGTGGCGGCCATTACCTTGAGCTGCGCGTCGCTGACGGTGTCGCCATGCAGATCATAGATCTCGAGGATGATCATGTCGGTGCCGGTGCCCGCCTGACTCTGCCATTTCTGCACGATATGCGGCAGGCGTCCCTCGGCGGCAGACCACGAGGCGGGCAGATGCAGCGCCAGGTTGATGCCCAGCGACTTGGCGTGGCCCTTGGTGTGGAATTCCTGAAAATAGCCGTCGTATAGCTCGTATACCGGCTCGATCTGATACTTGGTCGCCAGCAGGAATTCCTTGAACGGCGAGGGCAGGTATTCCCCCTGGGCGCGCAGATGAATGGCCTCGATGAAGCGGGCCGCGAAGTCGCTGGTCAACTTGTCGCTGGTCAGCTGTAAATCCAGCTCCTTCTTTATCTGACGGCGGATGCCCTCCAGCACTTCGCGCGCGTGGTCCTTGCCCATCAGGGTGGCGAGGTTTTCCGCCAGACGATGGGTGATGTTCGGGAAGGCATTCTTGAAGTAGGCGGAGGCCAGCTCGGCATCCGGCGCGAGGCCAGGATACTCATCGGCGATGCGTGACAGCGTGATGTCCTGGGCGATGACGAAGCCGTAGGTACTGCTCAGCGTATTGATCACCTTGGGCGTGGGGCGAAACTGTGCGGCTTCGGCGCGTGCCGAGGCACCGGGGGTGATGAGACACAAGCCCAGGCTCAGGCTCAGGCTCAGTCCGAGCGTCAGGGCGGCAACAGCCAACCCGGGAATTGCCCCAAAGGAGCGTGTTACGGCAAGCGCCATGCGTGACATCCTGTCATAGTGCGATCGATTCAATCCTATCATCGGCCTACGGTGACTTCTCGCGTGCTGACGCTGTTCAGATGCCTAATCAGGCAGAAGTATCAGACCGCGCGTCATACGACGCACGCGGTTTCCCTTGAGAGAGAGCAGCAGACAACGATGTCCAGACGACACCAGTATTCGGTTGAACTTGAGTGGACCGGCAATCGCGGCGATGGCACCCGCCATTACACCGCCTATGAGCGTGATTTCGTGGCCCGTGTCAGTGGCAAGCCGAGCCTGGAAGGCTCCGCCGACCCCGCCTTTCGGGGCGACGCTGGCCGCTGGAATCCGGAAGACATGCTGGTGGCCTCCGTCTCGGCCTGCCACAAGCTGTGGTATCTGCACCTGTGTGCTGAGGCCGGCATTCGTGTCATGAGCTATCACGACCGCGCCGAGGGCACGATGCAGGAAGGCGCGCCCGCCGCTGATGACAAGACTCAGACAGAGAACCCGGGCGAGGCGGGACGTTTCACCGCTATCGTGCTGCGCCCCGAGATCACGCTGGCCGCCGGTGACGATATCGCGCTCGCCCATGAGTTGCACCACCGGGCGCATGCGCTGTGCTTCATCGCCAATTCGCTGAATTTTCCGGTCAGCTGTGAGGCGGTGATCACCCATCAGTGATGGGCAGCTCCTCAGCCCGCGTCGGACTGACCGTGTCATACTGACCGTGTCCGACCGACCGTGTCATACTGACCGTGTCAGAACCCAAAAGGCCACCAGAGCAATCTGGTGGCCTTTTTTGGTTTCAGCGTCTTGCAAGCGCATCAAGCGGGGTGATCAACCGCGTGCGTTCACTTCCTCGATCAGCTTGCTGGAGCCGGTGAGGTCCGGCAGGCAGGCGCCGTCGGCGATCTTCGCCAAGAGCACTTCTTCCGCTTCTTGCACCTCGATGGCGTGGCTTGCGATGGCCGAGACTTCCTCGGGCGCCATGACGATGACGCCGCTTTCATCGGCGAGGATGGCATCGCCCGGATTGACGACGACCCCGCCGATGCTGACCGGCACGTTGAGCGCGCCGCCGATACCGGCGAAGCGGGTGGTCAGCGAGGCGACACCGCGACTCCAGACCGGGAACTGCTTGTCGCGAATGGTCAGCGCATCGGTGGCCATGCCGTCGATCACCACGCCTGCCACGCCGAGGCGTGAGGCGACTTCCGTCATCACGCCGCCCCAGCAGGCGCGGTGGCGATCGCCCTGACGATGCACGATCAGCACATCGCCCGGACGCACCAGGCGCATCAGGTGGTTGAGCAGGGTGCCATCTTCCGGCGGCAGCGAGACGGTGACGGCGGTACCGGCGATTCGCACCTCGGGCAGCATGCTGGCAATCGCCGGTTCGATGAAGCCGTGGGTGTGGAAGTGGCCGATGGTGGCCGTTTCGCACTGCTTGAGCTGTTCCAGCCGTTCAGGCGCGACCTGCGCTGGCATGTCATTGAGTTGGTACATGGAAGTCTCTCGTCGTGGTCGGTCAGATCAGGCTGGGCAGGAAGGTCGTCAGCCACGGGGCCCAGTAGAGCATCAGCATCGCGAACAGGAAGCAGATGACGATCGGCCAGGCCGCGGCGTAGATGGTCTGCATCGGCGTCGCCGGGGCGGCGCCTTTCACCGCGAACAGGTTGTAGCCGAAGGGCGGGGTCAGACTGCCCACCGAGATATTGATCAGGAACAGTGTCCAGAACCACACCGGATCAAAGCCATACAGCTTGACCAGCGGCGCGTAGATGGGAATCACCACCATCATGAAGGCGATCTGGTCGATGAACATGCAGGCGATCAGCGGAATCAGCATCAGGATCAGCAGCATCCACACCGGATCAAGATCCAGCCCGGTCACGCTGCTCACCAGACCGCTGGTGGCGCCGGTGAAGCTCAACAGCTGCGAGAACAGCTTCGAACACGCCAGGATCAGGATGATCATGGTGCTGACCTTGAGCGAGGACATCACCGCCTCGCCAGCCATCTTGAACGAGAACTTGCGGTAGTAGGCCGCGACTACCAGCGAGCCCAGCACGCCGGTAGCGGCGGACTCGGACGGCGTGGCGATGCCGAGCAGAATCAGGCCGAGCACGGCGAAGATGATGATGGTGAACGGCAGCATGTTGATCACGGCGCGGCGCTTCTCCTGGGCCGTGCCGCCGCCGCTTTCATCGACAGGCGGCGCGCGGCGCGGGTCCAGCGTGATGCGTACCTTCACATAGAGGATGAACAGCGCGGCCAGCAGGATGCCGGGCAGGATACCCGCGATCAGCAGGCGCGCGATGGAGACATCCACCATCGAGCCGATGATGATCACCAACAGGCTCGGCGGGATGATCGGCGCGAGACTCGCCCCACCCAGAATCAGGCCGATGGAGAGCCTGTCGTCATAGCCGCGCTCCTGCATGGTCGGCAGCGCCGAGCGGCTGAGCATGGCGGTCACGGCCAATGCCGAGCCGGACAGGGCACCGAACAGCGTCGAGAGGGCGACGACGAAGAAGTAGAGGCGACCCTTCATGCGGCCCATCAGGGCATCCAGCGAGTCGAAGATCACATCGATGGAGCCGGAGCGGAACAGCATCTCCCCCATCAGCACGAACAGCGCGATGGTGGTCAGCGTCTCCGAGGTCATGCTGTCGTAGACACTGTTGGCGAACATGCCGAAGCCGGCGGTACCCATCAACCACAGCGTGCCGAGCACGTTGATGGTCAGGAAGGCGGCGAAGACGGGAATGCCGAGGGCGAACAGGCCCATCAGCAAGGCGATGGCCAGGCCCAGAGAGGTATACCATTCCATGACTCAGGGTCCTTTTCTGGCGGCGGTAGCCGGGGGCGTCGCGCGGCTAGTCGAGCGGCTAAAGGCGTGGCGCAGGAAGTACAGGGCGGCGCTGATCATCGCGTAGGCGATGAAGCTGGAGACCCAGTACTTGGGAATGTCGAGGCCCATGGCGGTGGTGGTGTGGTAATTGAACTGACGCAGGCTTTCCTGCACGCAGATCCAACCGGCCACGGCGCAGACGGCGCCGGTCACCAGGGCGAGGAGACGATCATAGAAGGCGCGCGCGGCAGGGCCGAGGCGCTCCGGCAGCACGGTGATGGCGATATGGCCATGGGTGCGTGCCAGTTCCGGCGTTGCCAGCGAAATCGAGAGGCATAGCAGGTAAGCCACCATCGCGCCGGACCACAGGGTGGGAGAGTTGAAGAAGTAGCGCGCGATGACTTCCAGCCAGAAGCACAGGACGATGCCACACAAGGTGACACCGCCCAGAAGGAAGCCTGCTCGCGTCACGCCGTCATGCACACGTGCAAGCAGGGTTAGCATGGTGGATTCCTTACTCGCTGACGGTGGTCAGGTTCTTCTCGATCGCCAGTTCACGCATGGCGGTCACCGTGTCCGGGGTCTTGTCGATGCCCAGCTGCCAGATACCGTCGGTGACGAGGGCATCCAGACGCTCGGCGTCTTCCGGTGCGAATTCGGTGGCCTGCATGCCGGCTTCGTCCAGCGCCTTCCACTCTTCGACTGCCAGCTCATCCAGGATCGGGACGATCTCGGTTTCCAGCTCACGCCCTTCGTCGAGCAGCACTTGCTGCTGTTCCGGCGACAGGGTGTTGAAGGCGTTCAGGTTCATCAGCACGAAGTTGTAGGTCTGACCGAAGGTCGGCTTGGAGTAGTAGCCGGCGACTTCCTGCCAGCCCATGTCCTTGACGCCATTCAGGCCCCAGGCCGCGCCGTCGATCACGCCACGGTCCATCGCGGAATAGACATCGCCACTGGACATCAGCACCGGCGTACCGCCCAGCCCCTTGGTGACGTTGGTATAGGTGGGGCTGCCGCGCAGACGACGGCCATCCAGACCCGGTGTACCGGTGATCGGCTCCTTCAGCACGTACTGGAAGCCGTGGCTGCCCAGCGGCGGAATCGCGATCAGCTTGAGGCCCAGGCCGTTGTAGTGCTCATCGACCATGTCCCACAGGCCGGATTCACGCGTCTGTTCCGGATTCACCGCCACGCCATCCATCGCGGCGCCGACGCCGGTGGTGTTGGTGTGGTAAGCGGCGTGGGTATACAGCAGCTGGAAGACACCGGCCGCGACAGGCTGCAGCTGCTCGAAGGGCGGCACCACATCCGGGCCGGTCAGCTTGATGGTGAGGTCGGCGGCCTTGTTGGCTTCGACTTCCTTGATGAAGCGCTGGGCAATCTCACGGGAGTAGGCAGTGGTCTGGTCGTAACTGGACAGCATGCGCAATTCGGTGGCCATGGACTGGGTGGCCGGGAGGAGGGCGAGCAGCGGGAGCAACAGAGCGGGCTTGAGGGTTTTCATAGCAGTATCCACGTTATCGTTATTGTGAGCGGGGCAGTGCATGCGGGACTTCTCGTGACCATGATGCTGCGTCCGGGAGATGCATGCGGTACCTGTCCCTGCTTCTTGTTGTGATGGTACGCCTTCAATCTATGAGGCCCTCCCTTCGCGGTCAACGAATCATCAGCCTTTTGGGCTTTCAAATTTCAATACGCAGTATTTGCCAAATTTATGTAAGAAAATATGTGTGTATTGCGCGGTGACAACATGCGGGGATTGCGATGAGAAATTGGCCGATCGATGGCAGAAAAGACCGGCAAGTCGTCGCAAGGATAGTGGGCAGTCGAACGTGACAAAACCTGCCTGAAGGCATCTGCTCGACCAGTAGAATGGTCAAAAGAATAGCCATCATGGTGGCCAGCAGAATGGCTATTAGAGCGGCTATCAGAGTGGCGAGCAAGAAACCGCAGAGCGATGGATCCTGAACACGGGAAAGCCCCCGTTGCCGATGCTCTCAAGAGGTCATCGGCAACGGGGGCTTTCGTGTGCTACATCACTACTTGATAACCACTGAGCGCAACTGTTCTCTCAGTTAGTCAGCTCAGTCAGCTCGGCTAGTCAGCTCGGCTAGTCAGCTCAGTCAGTCAGCGCGTGGCAGATTCGGTCGAGAGGCTCAGGCTCGGCTTGCGCAGCGCCAGCGGCATCAGCGCCAGCGAGACCGGCAGGCCGATCATCACCGGGTGCAGGCCGAAGGGATGGCCCAGCACCTGCCACAGCACGGCGGTAGCCAGCCCGCCCCACATCATGATCACCCCGCCACGCGGGTCTGGCGTGCGACGGCACAGCGCGACCACCGTCGGCACCAGCACACCGCAGACCAGCATCGCGCTGCCGAGAATCCAGATTTCGAGCAGACGCGGTGCATAAAGCGCCAGGCCCAGCGAAATCAAGGACATGGCGACCACCGAGTGACGACTCATGCGCAGCATGAAGGCATCATCGCGGCCCTTCATGCGCGGCTTGATGATGTCGTTGGCGATGGAGGAGGCACCGGCGATGAAGAACGAATCGGCGCACGAGATGATGGTCGCCAGCAGCACGACGACCATGCTGACCATCAGCGGCAACGGCAGGGTGGCCTTGATGATGGCGTAGAAGGACAGGTCCGGATTGGCGACCACGATATCCAGCCCCAGCTTGGCGAAGGCACCGATCAGGACCACGGCACCGCCGACCAGCAGCGTGAAGACGATGGCGACGGCGTAGCCGGTGCGTGCCGCCTTGAGGCTGCGCGCGGCCCAGAAGCGCTGCCACAGGTCCTGACGCACGAACTGATAGGCGCCGATGGTCAGCATGTAGACCGCCAGTTCATGGCCGGAAATGCCGGTCAGGCTCAGGAAGTCAGGGTTGCCTTCGGGCATCGGTGCCGCGCTGATGAATTCCCAGCTGCCGCTGGCGTAGTAGACGGTGACCAGCAGGAAGAAGATGCCCAGGGTCTGCAGGGTGCCCAGGATGGCGTCTGACCAGATGACCGCCATCAGGCCGCCCAGCCATGTCTTGGCGGTCAGCAGTGCCCAGGTCAGCAGGATGCCCACCGGCAGTGCCAGGCCGAACACCAGCTTGAGCACCGTGGCCACGGCCACGAACTGCATGCCGGTGATGGCCGCGTAGGCACACAGAATACTGAGCAGGGTCGGCACCCTGACGCCTTCGCCAAAGCGACTGACCAGGAAGTCGGCCAGGGTCACCATGTTGAGGCGCTCGCCTTCGGCGTGGATCTTGCCGATGAAGAAGTACAGCGCAATGCCTGCGAAGGTCATGCCCACCGGCAGCCACAGCTGGCCCATGCCGAAGGTGTAGCCCTTGGAGACGAAGCCCAGCAGGGTAGAACCGCCGACGGCGGTACCGATCAGCGTACAGATCAGCGGGAAGGTCGAGGTGGAACGGCCTGCGACATTGTAATCATCATAGGTCTTGATACGGCGGAAGAAATAGAGCGAAAGCCCCATCAGAAATACGCCACATGCTATGATCATGATCGAGAGAATGAAAGTTTCTCGGGTATCGAACATCGTCGTGTTTTCCGCTTTATTGATATTGTATTGATCGTCATTAGTGTCTTGAGCGAGGGGGAATATATCACTCGAGGGCAGACGTTGGTGACGCGGTGCTGACTTTATTACCATCTGGCGTACCACCGGGAGTGCGTTTCATTGCGCTCTTGCCGGTCGCGCCACTTTCGGGACAGGAACAATCGCCATGCGACCCATACATGACACGCTGGACTGGAACCTGCTGAGAACATTCATCGTCATCGTCCAGGAGGAAAGCGTCAGTCGGGCCGCGGCGCGTCTCTACCTGTCACAGCCAGCGGTGAGTCTGTCACTCAAGCGCCTGGAAGAGCGCCTGGGGCAGCGTCTGATCGAACGGGACAGTCACAGCTTCCGCGTGACCGGGGCGGGGCAGGTGGTCTATCGCGAGGCGGTGGAGATCTACGCCAATGTGGCGCGCCTCGCCTCTGAGGTGGGCAATAGTCATACGGAGATTTCCGGACATGTCTCGCTCCTGTTCATCACCGGCATTGAATGCCGTTTCCTTGATAGCGTGTTCGCACGCTTTCACCGCTGTTTCCCCCAGGTCACCTTCTCGATCCAGGAAATGTCCAGTCACGAGGTGCAGCAGGGCCTGCTGCAGCGCCAGGGAGCCTTGGGTATCTGTCTGGCCCAGCAGACGCCTGAACAGCTGATGTCCCAGGTGCTGGCGCGCCAGAATTACCGCTACTTCTGTGGTCGCATGCATCCGTTGTTCGGCCAGCAGAACCTGCCGATGGATGCGCTGCGCAATGAACGCTATGTCTCCTTTGGCAGTGAGCAGCTCGATGGCGTGCTGTCACCGCTGGCAATGTTCCGTGCTCGCGAAGGCGTGCAGGGCCCGGTGATCGGTCAGTCCAGCAGCCTGCAGGAAATCCGCCGCATGGTGCTGGCCGGTTGGGGCATCGGCTGCATGCCCGAGCACATCGTGCGCCGTGAAGTCGCGGAAGGAGAGTTGTGGCCCCTGCCGCCCTACGGTGGCGTGGCCGATATCGACCTGCACCTGATGTGGCACCGCGAGGCGCGTTTCAGTGCCGCCGAATCCACCTTCGTCAACTTCATGCACAACGCGCTGGCCAAGGTGCCGCTGGAAGAGCGTCTGCATCGGGGGCTGGAAATGCAGCCCGCCGCGGCCTCTGCCGCAGCCGACGGCGTGCCGGCCAGTCGCGACCCGCTTGCCGCCGTGCATGCTGATCCTGATGCGGCCCAGCCGTCTGCGGCCCAGCCCGAGTCTGACGAGAATGAGGGCGATGATAAGAGCACGGGCGAGACCGTCTAGACCGAACCTCAGTTTCAAGCCCCATTTCTCGACGACCACCATCGGCACCGCTGCCATCCTGCAATATCGGATGACAGCGGTGCCGATGGTGGGTGGGTCGTCACAGGCCTCAGTAGGCGAGATTGATCCAGGTGGTCTTCAGGTCGGAGTACTTGTCCAGCGCGTGCAGTGACTTGTCACGCCCGAAACCGGACTGCTTGACGCCACCGAAGGGCACGCTGATATCGCCATCGGCGTAGCAGTTGACCCACACCAGCCCCGCCTTGAGACGCCGCGAGACACGATGGGCACGCGCCAGATCGCGGGTCCACAGGCCAGCGCCCAGGCCGTAGATGGAATCATTGGCCAGTTCGATGGCTTCTTCCTCGCCGCTGAAGCGGGTCACGCCGAGCACCGGGCCGAAGATTTCCTCGCGCATCACGGTGCTGTTCTGGCCGCCTTCCACGATGGTCGGCTCCAGATACCAGCCGCCTGCGGTGGCATCGCTGGGCGCGATCGCCTGGCCGCCCTGGTGCAGCGTCATGCCTTCCGAGAGCGCCGTCTCGACGAAGCCGAGCACCTTCTCGTGGTGGTCCGCGCTGACCAGTGCGCCCATGCGCGTGGCCGGGTCGAGCGGGTCACCGGCCGGCATGGCGCGGGCGCAGGCGATCAGACGCGGCATGAAGTCATCGAAGATGGCCTCATCGACATACAGGCGCGAACCGGCGATGCAGACTTCGCCCTGATTGATGAAGATGGCATCGGCGGCAGCGCGCGCGGCCTGGTCCAGGTCCGGGCAATCGGCGAACACGATATGCGGCGACTTGCCGCCACACTCCAGCCACACACGTTTGAGGTTGGAGTCGCTTGAGTAGCGCATGAAGCGCTTGCCGGTCGCGGTGGAGCCGGTGAAGGCCAGCGCATCGACTTCCATGTGCAGGCCGAGCGCCTGACCCGCCACCGCGCCCAGGCCCGGCGTGACGTTGAACACGCCCGCCGGAATGCCGGCTTCATCGGCCAGTGCCGCCAGACGCAGCGCACTCAGGCTTGAGGCTTCGGCCGGCTTGAGCACCACGCTGTTGCCCAGCGCCAGTGCCGGCGCGAACTTCCAGGAAGCGATCATCAGCGGGAAGTTCCATGGCACCACCGCCGCGACCACGCCCAGCGCTTCACGGGTGATGGTGGCGTGCACGTTCTCGCCGGTGGGCGCGATCTCGTCATAATGTTTGTCGATGGCCTCGGCGTACCAGGCCACCGAGCGCGCGGTTTCCGCCAGATCAAAGCCTAGGCTGTCGCCGATCGGCTTGCCCATTTCCAGTGTCTGCAGCAGCGCCAGTTCTTCGGCATTGTCGCTGATCAGCTGGGCAAAGCGCTGCAGCACGGCCTTGCGGGCCTGGGGGGACTGACGCGACCAGACACCGGATTCGAAGGCGCGACGCGCGGCCATCACGGCGCGGTCGATGTCCTGCTCGGTGCAGGCGGTGATATGCGCCAGCACTTCGCCGGTGGCCGGATTGTAGGCCGGGAAGGTGTCGCAGCCGGTACTCTCGGTATAGGAACCGTCAATGAAGGCACGCGTCTCGAAGGTCAGCGCGGCGGCGCGTTGCTGCCAGTCGGCATGCGTCAGCGGGGCGGATGTGGCAGTGCTCATTGGGCGTTCTCCGCGGTGTTGTGGGTCGCATTGGCGTCGTCAGGGTTGGTGCTGACGATGCCGGCACGCTTGAGCATCGCCAGCAGCAGGACGTTGGCGCCATCCTCGAGATCGGACGGTTCGGCGTTCTCGCTCTCGTTGTGGCTGATGCCGTCTTCGCAGGGCACGAAGATCATCGCCACCGGATTGATGCCGGCGATCTGCACGGCGTCGTGACCGGCGCCGGTTTCCATGTCGCGGTAGCTGAGTTCCAGCTCTTGACTTGCGCTGCGCACCATCTCGATCAGTTCCGGCGCGAAGGGCGTCGGCGGTATGTGCTGGACCTCGATCAGCTCGATGTCCACGCGCTGCCTGTCGCTCTGGTTGGCGGCGTGATGCTTGAGGCACAGCGCCTTGAGCTGGTCGTGCATCTCGGCGAGCACTGCCGGTTCCAGGTGACGCAGGTCGACGCTGAAGCGCACCTGGCCCGGAATCACGTTGCGCGAGTTGGGATGCACATTGAATTCGCCACAGGTGACGCGACCGTTGGGCTGGTAGGCATCGGCCAGCGTCAGGATGTCGCTTACCAGTGCGCAGGCGGTCTTGAGCGCATCGCGGCGGTAGGGCATCGGCGTCGGGCCGGCGTGGGCTTCCTGGCCGCTGACCACCACGTCGAACCAGTGCAGACCCAGCGAGCCGGTGACGGCACCGATGGTGATCTCTTCCTGCTCCAGCACCGGGCCCTGCTCGATGTGTGCCTCGAAATAGGCGCCGAAATCATGGCTGCCCACCGGCACGTCGCCGGCATAGCCGGTACGCGCCAGTGATGCGGCAACGCTGTCACCGTCACGGTCGGTAGCGGCCAGGGCCTTCTCGAGCGGGATCAAGCCCGCATGCACGCCGGACCCCATCATCACCGGCACGAAGCGGCTGCCTTCCTCGTTGGTCCAGATCACCACTTCCAGCGGGGCTTCGGTCTCGATGCCGCGCTCATCCAGCACGCGCATGACTTCCAGGCCGGCCAGCACGCCGTAGCAACCATCGAACTTTCCGCCGGTGGGCTGGGTGTCGATGTGGCTGCCGGTGGCGACCGGCGGCAGGCTGTCATTGCGGCCCGGGCGACGGGCGAAGATGTTGCCGATCTCGTCGACGCGCAGTGTCAGGCCCGCGGCCTCAAGCCAGCCGGTGACCAGCTCGCGGCCGGCGCGGTCTTCTTCGGTCAGGGCCAGACGGCAGTTGCCGCCCTTGGGCGTCGCGCCGATCTCGGCCAATGTCATCAGCGCGTCCCACAGGCGCTTGCCATCGACGCGTAGGGCGAGGCTATCCAGAATCTGCTGGGTCTGTTCGGTGATGTCAGAGGGGGCTGAAGGGGTAGTGGTAGTGGACATGTTGTTGTATGACTCCTGTCGTCGCGCTCTGGCGGCATGGTTCAACTGTTCTGACGGTTCAACTGTTCTGACTGGCGACCTTCCCGCCTTCGGGCGACGGGAAGGTCGTCCGAAGGCGGGAAGGAGCGCCTCCCTGTGACTTACTCGGCCGCGTTACGCGTGAGGGCATCTTCACGGATGCCGCTGAGCAGCTTGCCCGGGGCGATGCCGTCCGGGTCATAGCGCAGCTCGATCAGGGCCGGCAGACGCTCGCGGTCGGCGAATTCCAGGGCGCGCTTGAAGCTTTCCTCGAAGTCCTCGTCCTTCTCCACCACCTGACCCAGGCCGCCGTAGGCGGTGACCAGCGCGGCGAAGTCCGGGTTGGTGAAGGTCAGCGCGATCTCGCGGCCCGGGAAGTCGTTTTCCTGGTGGGCGCGGATGGTGCCCCACATGCCGTTGTTGAACACCAGTACCACGACGCCGAGGCGGTACTGCAGTGCCACGCCCAGTTCCTGCAGGTTCATCTGGAAGCAGCCATCACCGGCGTAGCAGACGGCGGGGCGTTCCGGGAATTCCAGCTTGCTGGAGATGGCGGCGGGCAGGCCGTACCCCATGGAGCCGACGGTCGGGGCCAGCGAGCTGCCCAGGCCACGGAAGCGCACGTAGCGGTGTGCGTAGAGCGCGTAGTTGCCGGCGCCGACGCTGATGCAGCCCTTGCCATCGAGAATGCGGTCGACGGTCAGGCTGACCTTGTCCAGGCTCAGCGGGCCCGGCGACGGCTGCTCTTCCAGCGTGGCCAGATAGGCGGCGCGCGCCTCGCGGGTAATGCCGGACCAGCGCGGGGCGCTATCCGGTGACAGGGTGGAAAGCGCCAGTGCGAAGCCGTTGACGTCGGTATTGATCGCCAGCGTCGGCTGATAGACACGGCCCAGCTCTTCCGGGTCTGCGTAGATGTGCACCAGCTTCTGGGTCGGCACCGGCGACTGGATCCAGCTGTAGCCTTCGCTGGTGGCTTCGCCGATACGGGTGCCGACGGCGATCACCAGATCACTCTCGACCAGCTGCTGGCGCAGCGCGTCATGCATGCCCATGCCGACGTGACCGGCGAATTGCGGCAGTTCGGCATCGACGCACTCCAGACGGCGCCAGGCGACGCCGGTGGGGATATCGAAGCGCTCGGCGAAGCCTTCCAGCGCGACCTGGGCATCGCGGGTCCAGCCGCTGCCACCGACCAGCAGGAAGGGACGCTCGGCAGTCGCGAGCAGGCTCTTGAGCTCATCGAGCTGCGGCTGACCCGGGTAGGTGGCCAGACGCGGGTGCGGCTTGACGTCCGCGACCTGGGCTTCGCCCCACAGGGTGTCTTCGGGCAGTGCCAGCACCACCGGGCCCGGACGGCCGCTGCGCGCCACCTGATAGGCACGCGCGATGTATTCCGGAATGCGCGAGGTGTCGTCGATCTGCGCGACCCACTTGGTCATCTCGCCGAACATGCGGCGGTAATCGATTTCCTGGAAGGCTTCGCGCTCGATGAAGTCACCCCCGACCTGACCGATGAACAGGATCATCGGCGTGGAATCCTGATAGGCGGTATGCACGGCGATGGAGGCGTTGGTGGCGCCCGGGCCACGGGTGACGAAGCACACGCCCGGCTCGTTGGTCAGCTTGCCGTAGGCTTCGGCCATGTAGCCTGCGCCACTTTCCTGGCGGCAGACGATGGGCTCGATGGCGCCCTTGTGCTCATTGAGCGCATCGATGCATGGCAGATAGCTTTCGCCCGGCACCAGGAAGACACGCTTGGTGCCGTGCAGACGGATCTGGTCGACGAGGATCTGCCCGCCATTGCGCAGCGGCAGGGTGGAAGCGGAGGAAGTGTTCGCGGCCTGAGTCATGGGAGTGCTCTCGTTGTTGTTGAGAAATCAGTGTTGAGAATTCGATGTTGAGAAATCGGTGTTGAGACGTCGGTAGTTTTTGACGCGGTAATGAATTCGGTGTGGCGCTCGGCAGGGCAACCTTTCAGAACTGAGGCGCGGTGCTGTCGACGGGCATCAGGTCAGCGCTCCACCAGCGGGCATCGGGTCAGCGCCGCGAGCGGGCATGAGGTCATAGAGCGCCTCGAGCTGTTCGGGGTAGATGACGCAACGCGCCTGCAGCCCCTGCTGATTGGCCCAGTGCTGGTCGGTGCCCAGCCCGTGCTTCCAGCGCCACGGGCCATCGATGGCCAGCCGGCGATGGGTCTTGCAGGCTCGCGCCAACCGCTGACGCCACGGCTTGAGCGTCTCGGTGATGGTGGCGGCGGGCTGGTCGGGCATCAGGCCCAGATCCGTGGCCAGGTCCCCGGTACCGATCAGCGCTCCCAGCAGGCGTGGCGTGTCATCGCCCGCGGCGAGCAGTTCCTCGGCGGCCAGCAGTCCGGCCTGGCTTTCCAGCGTCGCGACGCTCTTCAGACTGCCCCGTGGCAGGCCATGCAGGGCTTCCTGCTCGGCGAGGGCGCCATCCAGCGCGGCCAGCTGGGCGCGTTGCTCGACGGCGGGCAGGAAGATGGCGGCGGGAGTCCCGGTGGGATCGCCCAGGGTGGTGCTGATCAGCTCTGCCAATTCGTCGCGACCGCCGTGCTCCAGCAGGTTGAGGCGCACGGCCGGCCACACCTTCAGGGCACGGGCGCGTCTGGCGAAGTCGGCGAAGCGACTGATGGCAAGCTTGCGTCCGGCGGCCGGGGTGAACTCTTCGAGATCGACCACGATGGCATCGGCGCCGCTGGTGAGGGCGGCCTGCAGACGGGCGGCATCGTCACCCGGCACGAACAGCCAGCGCTGGGGAAGCTTGTGGTCCATGGCGGTGGTCATCACTCAGCCCTCCATCAGGTTGGGCAGGAACAGCACGAGTTCCGGAATGAAGGTGATCAGCATCAGCACGGTCAGCATCGCGCCCAGCATAAGGCCCAGCGGGCGCAGCGAGTCGCTGACGTTGATGCCGGCGATGCGACAGGCGGCCATCAGGTCGATCCCCAGCGGCGGCGTATTGGCGCCGATGGCCAGATTGACGGTCAGCAGTACCCCGAAGTGCACCGGGCTGATGCCGTATTGCGCCAGCAGCGGCATCACGATGGGCGTCACGATGATGATGATCGCCACGCTTTCCATGAAGGAGCCCAGCACCAGCAGCACGGCGGTCAGCAGCAGCAGGACGCTGATGCGGCTGTCGGTGAATTCGCCGATCAGCTGGGCGATGGCCTGCGGCACCTGCTCGTAGGTCAGGCCCCAGGCGAACATGCCGGCCGCACCGATGATCAGCAGGATGGCGCCGGTGGTCTCGGCGGTTGCGCGGACGCTGTCCAGGAAGCCGCGCCAGGTCAGGCTGCGATAGACACAGGTGCCGATGATGATGGCGTAGAGAATCGCGGAGGCGGCGGCTTCGGTGGGCGTGAATACCCCGAAGCGGATACCACCGATGATCATCACCGGCACCATCAGGGCCGGCATGGCGCTGAGCAGGGCGCGGCGACGCTCGCCGGGCACACGGGCCGCGACACCGCCCGACCAGCCATGCTTGCGTGACATGTAGAGGGCGACGCCGACCAGCGCGACGGTCAGCATCAGGCCGGGGATGATGCCGCCCATGAACAGCTGGCCCACCGAGGTATTGGAGGTGGTGCCGTAGACGATCATCACGATGCTGGGCGGAATCACGGTGCCGATGGAGCTGGCGGTACCGACCAGCGCACTGCTGAAGCCCTTGTCATAGCCGTTGCGGGCCATGGTGGGCAGCAGCATGCTGCCGATGGCGATCACGTCCGCCACGCCGGAGCCGGACAGCGCGCCGAACATCATGCAGGCGAGCACCGCGACCACTGCCAGGCCGCCGCGGATATCACCGACCATCGCCATGCACAGGCGTACCAGGCGTTCGGTCAGGCCGGCGCGGTTCATCAACTGGGCGGCGAGCACGAACAGCGGGATCGCCAGCAGGGTGAAGCTTTCCATCCCGGCCACGAATTGCTGCGCCGAGACCATCATGGGCGCGGCACCGAAGGCCAGCAGGTAGAAGAGGGCCGACATCAACAGCGCGAAGGCGATGGGAATGTCGATGAGGATGCCGAGCGCGAATACGCCGAGCAGAGCCAGGGCGCCGAGAGTCATGAGGCATCTCCTTGGCGTGGGGATGACGGGGCGTCATCGGCCAGGGTGTCACGGGAGGTTGTGGTCGGCGTCAGCAGATGCTCCAGCTGTACCAGTGCCATCGCGGTGCAGCACAGCGGCACGGACAGATAGACGATACCGGCCGGAATCTGCAGCGCGGTGGTGGTCTGACGCATCGTGATGGCGGTCAGGTCCATGCCTGCCTTGGCCAGCAACAGCAGCATGATCAGGATCATGGCGTCGGTGATGCGTCCGGTGATGCGCTGGACACGCACCGAGCGCACCAGCAGCGGCAGCAGGCCCGCACTCAGATGAGTACGGTTGCGGGTGCAGGACACCGCGGCCAGCAGGGTGGTCCATACCAGCACCAGTTGCGGCAACTCTTCTGCCCAGTGCGGCGGCTGGCCCATGACCCAGCGCATGAAGACGGTCCAGATCACCAGTGCCGACAGCGCGGCGACTCCGCTGGCAGCCAGGGCCAGACAGCCCCGGCAGCTCCAACGTGAGAGGGTGATCATCAAGGTACGCACGGCACACAACACGGCCAGCGGCTTGACGGAGGGAGAGGCGGAAGACATCGTTACTCGCCCTTGCGGTATTGCTCGACCAGGCCCATCAGCTCAGGCCCGAAGACGTCGGTGTACTCGGCCCAGACACCCTGCACCTTGGCATTGAAGGGCGCGGTGTCGACCTCGTTGACCTGCATGCCTGCCTCTTCCAGCTTGGCGACCAGCTCGGCGTCATCCTTCTGGGTCATCGCGCGCTGCTTGTCACGCCATTCGTCGGCGCTCTTCTGCACCGCGGCCTGATCCTGCTCGGAGAGCTGGTTCCAGGTGAAGTTGGAGATGGTCAGACACGCCGGTGCCCAGACGTGACCGGTGAGGGAGACGTAGTCCTGCACTTCGCTGAACGAGGAGGAATAGATGATGGCCAGCGGGTTTTCCTGGGCATCGAACACGCCCTGCTGCAGCGCGGAGTAGAGCTCACCGAAGGACAGCGGTGCTGGGCTTGAGCCCAGAGCGGTGAAGGTATCCAGACGCATCTTGTCCGGCGTGACGCGAATCTTGAGGCCGGCGAGGTCTTCCGGGGTGGTGATGGGGCCACGGTTGTTGGTGACGTGACGGAAGCCGTTTTCCCACCACGACAGGATCTTCATGTTGTGCTCGTCGGCGACATCCTCGAGCGCATCGCCCAGCTTGCCATCGTAGGCGGCGTAGGCGTGTTCGCGGTCCGGCCAGGAGTAGGGCAGTTCGACGATGCCGAAGCGGGCATCCAGCGGCTGGAAGGAGCCACAGCCGATCACGCCAGCCGGCACGCTGCCGATCTGCATGCCTTCCACGACCGTCTTCTCGTTGCCGAGCTGTCCGCTGGGGAAGACCTGGAAATTGACGCGGCCATCAGTGGCCTCGGCGACATCCTTGGCAAAACCTTCCGCAGCGATGTTCCAGCTATGGGTGGGCGCCAGCACGTGGCCGAGCTTGATATCCTGAGCCTGAGCGGCGCTCAGCGGCAGGATAGCGGTAGCGGCAATTGCAGCGGTCAGCAGGGTACGCTTCATCGGGACACCTCTTGGAGTTGTTATCGTTGTGACAGGCGCCTCTGTGTGCGCCTTGATCCAAGAGTGTGTTCTGTTCGTGTATTTCGGTAGTTTCGATTTTTTATTCTTGGTATTAACCAGATTTATGCTGGGTCTGGACGGCTCGCCAATCAGGTAGTCCAGTCCTTTGATATACCGTTACCTTGCTGTGCTACTCATTGCGGTTCTGGCAGGCCTGAGAGAAGCACAGTCATCGGTATACGCAACACAAGGCGCCCGCGAAGAGACGTGTCTTCGCGGGCGATGAGATATCACTGAGGCGGCTTGGTTGGCGCCTGAATGGCGCCTGACTGTCGTTTAAGAGCCGCTCTCGGGTCAGGCCACCGCCTTGTCCAGTGCCTGGCTGACATCGGCAATGATGTCGTCGATATGCTCGATCCCCACCGAGATGCGCACCAGATCCGTCGAGACGCCGGCCTTGGCCAGTTCTTCCTCGTTGAGCTGGCGGTGAGTGGTGGAGGCCGGGTGGCAGGCCAGCGACTTGGCATCGCCGATATTGACCAGGCGCAGAATCATCTGCAGCGCATCGATGAACTTGCCACCGGCGATGCGTCCGGCTTCGGCCTTGTCGTCACCTGTCGCGTTCGTCTTGATGCCGAAGCTTACGATGCCGGAGGCCTTGCCGCCGGTGATCTTCTGGCAGGTGGCGTGATAGGGACTGTCGGGCAGCGCGCCGTAGTTGACCCAGCTGACGCTCGGGTGCTGCTGAAGATATTCGGCCAGCGTGAGCGCATTGCTGCAGTGGCGCTCCATGCGCAGGCTGAGGGTTTCCAGGCCTTGCAGCAGCAGGAAGGCGCTCTGCGGTGACAGCGCCGCGCCGGTATTGCGCAGCGGCACCACACGGCAACGCCCGATGTAGGCGGCCGGGCCAAAGGCTTCGGTATAGACGACGCCGTGGTAGGAGGGGTCCGGCTCGTTGAGAATCGGGAAGCGCTCCTTGTTGGCGACCCAGTCGAACTTGCCGGAATCGATGATGATGCCACCCACGGTGGTGCCGTGGCCGCCGATGTACTTGGTCAGCGAGTGGATCACGATATCGGCGCCGTGATCGAAGGCGCGGCACAGCACTGGCGTGGCGACGGTGTTGTCGACGATCAGCGGCACGCCATGCTGGTGGGCGATCTCGGCCAGGCGCGCGAGATCGACGATGTTGCCGGCCGGGTTGCCGATGGACTCGCAGAAGACGGCGCGAGTCCTGTCATCGATCAGCGCCTCGAGGCCGGCGAAGTCATCGAAGGCCGCCATGCGCACCTCCACCCCCTGACGCGGCAGGCTATGGGCGAACAGGTTGTAGGTGCCGCCATACAGCTGGCTGGTGCTGACGATGTTGTCGCCGACCTGCACCAGCGCCTGGATGGCATAGGTGATCGCCGCCATGCCGGAAGCCACCGCCAGCGCCGCGATACCGCCCTCGACGGCGGCCATGCGCTGCTCCAGCACGTCATTGGTCGGATTCATGATGCGGGTGTAGATGTTGCCCGGCACCTTGAGATCGAAGAGGTCCGCGCCGTGCTGGGTGTCATCGAAGGTGTAGGAGGTGGTCTGGTAGATCGGTACCGCCGCCGCCTTGGTGGTGGCTTCCGAGGTATAGCCGTGATGCAGGGCGAGGGATTCCAGCTTCATGTTGTCAACCGACATGACAGTGTCCTTGTGCGAGAGCGTGGCGAGATCTTGTTGTTCATGATGTTCAGTTCTTGCTGTTGTCGTTCTTTCGTATGCGGCTGCGGTCTGCCTGCACCGCCAATAGGGTGCATGCCGCAACGACGCTCAACATTAGCAACGGGTCATCGCCAAGTCCAAGCGTCGCTACGCCGGCACCACCGGCCGCTGACTGGGCGGCACGCCGAACTGGCGGCGAAAGGCGGTGGCGAAGTTGGCCGCGCTGCGATAACCCGCCAGTTCGGCTGCGGCTTCAATCGTCAGCTTGCGGTCCTGCAGCAGATTCGCCACTCGGGTCAGTTGCCGCCGTCGCAGGTCCTGCGCCAGGGTCTGGCCGTAGGCGTCGCGATAGCGGCGCTGCAACTGGCGCACGCTCATGCCCAGCCGCGCCGCCATCTCCGCCTGACTCAGATAGGCGGCTTCCCCGCTGTGTATCCAGTCTTCCAGCCTTGCCGCCCAGTGCTCGCCAAGCCCTTCGGGAGTCGGGTGAGAAAGAGAGGCGCTGGCCGCCAGACATTCGCTGATCACTTCCAATGCCAATGACTCGATGCCGAGGCGCAGCGCCAGCGTCCCCGGCCGTTGGCGGCTGAATTCCTCCAGTCGCTCGATCAGACGCGCAGACGGCTGCCAGGCGTAATGGGCCAGATGCCGCGTCTCGGGCATCAGCTGGCTGGCGCGTGACACCCCCAGATGCAATTTCAGCCATGCCGGCGTCAGCGACAGGATGGCGCTGTGCTCCTGCGCGCCTTTCACGCTCTTGAGCGCGAATTCCGTCACCTCATCGAGGGCGATGCATAGCGCGCGCCCCGGTGCCAGTGCATGGCTGTCCGGGCCAAAACTGACCTTCGGCTCCCCGCGCCACACCACGGCGATCTTGAGGGACGGCTCGATACGGGAGCGGATCATCAGATCGGCACGTTTGCGCACGCGGTTGAGGCGCATGAACAGGCCGGGCTGAGCCTCGTGCAGATGCATGTTGCCGATCAGCGCGCCATCGCCAGACTGGCCCTCGGCAGGCTCGCACTGGTGGTCGCTGGTCAGGGCACGCGCCATGCGGTGGACGTGTTCCAGCTCGATGATCCTGTGCCTTGCGCTCTCGCTTGAGGGCGAAGCGGAAAGCGCATCAGAAGTCGTCGTGACACCGCCAGCGCGGCCAGAAAGGGAGGTAAGGCTCATCTTGTCGCACCTGCAAACATCAGGAAGGGTTCCGCAAAGGTTTTTGTCGTCGTGGAGTGCCAAAATGCCCCGTCAATGCATCAAATGCAAATAATTATCATTAGTGGCGATGGGCAGTGAGCACAAGACAATGAGCACGAGGCAAGGGGACATGATGAAGAAGATGAAGACTCGGGGAGGCGTGCTGTGTGGGGCAGGGGCGCGTCGTTTGATGCTCGGGGCGGGCGTGGTGCTGGTCAGTCTGCCGGTGCAGGCGGATGAATCGACGCTGGTGCTGGATACGCAGCGGGTCACTGGTCTGCGTCTGTATGACATGGCCTCCAGTGAAGAAAGTGGTGGCTACAGCGTGGATGCCGCCACGGTGGGTTCCAAGGTACCGGCCTCGCTGCGCGACATCCCGCAGTCGGTCAGCGTCGTGACCCATGACGCCATCGAGGACCAGAACTTCATCACCCTGGATCAGCTGGCGGCGCGTACGCCGGGTGTGCGGGTGCTGAACAACGACAGTGGCCGCTCGTCCATCTTCGCGCGTGGCTATGAGTACGATGCCTACAGCATCGATGGCCTGTCCGCACCGATGTCGAGCCTGACGGGCTCGGTGCCTTCGCTGACCGCCATCGATCGGGTCGAGGTCATGCGCGGGCCATCCGGCCTCTTCAACAGCACCAGTGAGCTGGGCGGGGTCATCAATCTGGTGCGCAAGCGCCCGACCGATACCTTCCAGGGCTCCATCAGCGGCAGTGTCGGCACGCTGGATGACAGAAGCGTCAGCGTCGATATCTCCGGGCCCATCGATGAGCAGGGCCGTATCCGCGGGCGTCTGGTGACCCGCTCCACGGAGCAGGCGCAGTGGGTCGATGACAACGACAACACGCTGAATGATTTCTATGGCGCGCTGGATATCGATCTGGATGAGAACACCGAGCTGTCACTGGGCGTGATCCACAACACCAAGGACATCACCGTCAATCAGGGTCAGCCGGTGGGCAGCGATGGCGACTTCACCTACGCACGAAGTTCGGCCTTCTATGGTGCGGACTGGAACAGCTTCGAGAGCGACTCCACCGATGTCATCGCCGAGCTGACCCACCACTTCAGTTCGCGCGGTTATGGACGTCTGGCGGCGCGTTACAGTGATCGCAATGCCGATTACGAGTACGCCTACAGTGGCTCCGCGCTCAGTGACAGCGGCGACATGAGCAGTGTCGCGGGCTATGCCGGTTTCACCGATGAGACCTCGGTGAGCGTGGATGCCAGCTACACCCAGGGCTTCGATGCCTTCGGCAACCAGAACGAATTCGTGGTCGGCGTCGACTACAAGACCTCAGAAGCGGACACCACCGCGGCGCGCACCAGCGACCTGACCGGCTCCAGCGCCAGCATCAGCGAGCTGAACAACCTGGCCTATGTGGACATTCTCGGCAACGCGCGTGACGGCGTCAGTGGCTATAGCCTGTCGCGCACCGAGACCACCCTCGAAGAACAGGGCCTGTACGGCAAGGTGACGCTGCGTCCCGTGGCGCCGCTGGCCGTGATACTGGGCGCGCGGGTCAGCCATTTCTCGGCGGAATCCGAAGACAGGATCAATGGCGGCAGCAGCGACATGCAGGACACCGCCGTCACGCCCTACGGCGGACTCGTGTACGACCTGGACGCCGATCACTCCGTCTATGCCAGCTACTCCAAGGTCTTCGAGCCTCAGACCAGTGAAGGCGAGGACGGGGACCTGATCGACCCGCGGGAAGGCGAGCAATACGAGATCGGCATCAAGGGCAGCTATCTGGATGGCGCCCTCAATGCGCGCATCAGTGGCTTCCAGCTGACCGACAGCCACCGCGCGGCATCCTCCACCGACAGCAGCGTCGATTACTCGGTGGATTCCGGCAAGATGCGCATCACCGGTGCGGAGCTTGAGCTGGCCGGCAACATCACGCCGCAGTGGGATGTCATCTTCGGCTACACCTACATGGACTCCGAGGTTCTGGAGGCCGGAAGCTCCGATACCTTGCTGATGCTGATGCCCAACAACATGGTCAATCTGTGGACCCAGTATCGCTTCGAAGGCAACCTGCTGGACGGCGTATCCGTCGGTGCCGGCATGACGGCGCTGAGTGATTTCGACAATACCCAGGGCACCATCCATGCACCGGGCTATGCGGTATTCGATGCCATGCTCGGTTACCAGTTCACGCCACGACTCAGCGGCCAGCTGAACGTCTACAACCTGTTCGACCGCGAATATTACGTGCGCGCCGGCTCTGCCAGTGTCTTCAACTTCGTGGGACGCCCGGCCAGCGCCGTCGCGACCATGAAGTATGAGTTCTGATGGTGAGTCTCGGATTGCGAGCGCGCATGAGGCTATTCGCCCGGCTACAGGTATGGGGACTCATCATGCTGACATCCGGTACTGTCAGCTTGCAGGCCCTTGCCATGACTCACGCCGCTGATGAGGCGCTGCCAGGCACTACGACCTCCTTCACCCAGCATTCGCGTCTCACGGGGCACGATTATCTGATCCAGGTGGCATTGCCCAGGGTCGCGCCGCCTCCGGGAGGTTATCCCGTGCTGCTGGTACTGGACGGAAATCGCCATCTCGATCTATTCACGGCGGCGCGCGACATATTGGGCCGTCGCGGCTTTGACAAGGCACCGGCGAATCTCGCCATCGTCGCGGTCGGCTATGCGGGCAGTGACGATCAGGCAGAGGCGACGCGTACCACCGTCACGACACTGCGCAACAAGGACTTCACGCCACCGCTCACCAGCGGCACCGCACCTGAAGGCACGGGGGGTGGGGCGCAGTTTCTGGCCTATCTGACGCAATCCCTGCCGCCTGAACTGGCCTCACGTTATCCGCTCGATCTCGAACGTCCAGCGTTGGTCGGTCACTCACTCGGCGGCCTGTTTGCACTCCATGCCCAGCAGCAACAGCCAGAAGCGTTCGGCGCCATCTTCGCGATCAGCCCCTCGCTGTGGTGGCTGCAGGAGAATGACCAGGCCAACTGGCCGCTGCGTCTTGCCTGCTCCGAGGCGGCGGGCCCAGTATTGATTGCCGCTGGCGGACGCGAGCAATCGCCGCAGCCACAGCGCAATGACCCAAAGCGGGACAGGATGCGTGTCCAGCGCGCGATGATCGACAACGCCCATGCCTATGCGCGCCAGTTGGGCGAGCGCTGCCCGCAGACCCAGGTGCAATGGCGGCGTTATGCAGGCGAAGACCACGGCAGCGTGATGTGGCCCGCGGCGCGCTCGGTGATGGAAATGTTGTTGGAGTCACGCTGATCAGGCTTGCCTGCGCGAAAGTGCATGTGAAAGGAAGCAGCTAGACAGTAAAGACACGACGGCGGCATCAGCGTGAGACGTTTTGTCCTTGCTGATGCCGCCGTCGTCTTGTTTCAGCGCTTGTTTCAGAGCAGCTTGTGTCAGAGCGGTCTATAACAGCGCGGTTTGTATCAGAGCAACGCTTACATCACCGCACGTACCGCCAGGAACAGCACCGTCGGGGCGAGCAGGATGCCCAGGCCGGTGTAGAAGGTGGCCGTCATCGCGCCGTAGGGCACCAGGCGGGCATCGGTGGCGGCGAGACCGGCCGCGACACCGCTGGTGGTGCCGATCAGGCCACCGAAGATCATCGCGGAACGCGGGTTGTCGAGCCCGATCAGGCGCGCTGTCATCGGCGTGGCGACCATGGTCAGGATCGACTTCACCAGTCCGGCGGCGATCGACAGCGCGACCACTTCGGAGCTTGCCCCCAGGGTGGCACCGGTGACCGGGCCGACGATGTAGGTGACCGCGCCCGCGCCGATGGTGGTGATATCGACAGGATCGGTATAGCCGAAGGCAATGGCGACACCCCCACCGGCGATGAAGGAGATCAGCACGCCGACAAACAGCGCCACGACCCCACGAAAGCCGGTCTGGCGGATTTCCTTGAGGTTGACGCCGTAGGCGGTGGCGATGATCGCGAGATCACGCAGCATGCCGCCGCCCATCAGGCCAAGCCCCGAGAACAGCGTGACATCCGAGAGCCCCTTGCTGCCGCCGGTGGTCGCGCCGCCCACATAGGCCAGCACCAGGCCGAGGATGATGGCGATGGCGGAGCCGTGCAGCTTGCCGTGGGTCAGGTTATTGCTGATCCAGTAGGCGACATACATCGCCAGGCCGATCACGGCGAAGGCGGCGACCAGATGATACTTGTCGAACAGTTGGACGAGTGACTCGATCATGGTTCAGCCCTCAGTGTTTGTGCGCAGGAGTGGAGGAGGTGTGGCGGCTGCGGTCCAGCACCGGCGCCCCCGTCGTCACTGAGGTTCCGGTCGGCGTATAGCGGGTATCGCCGGCGAGCGGGTCATCTTCCAGCGCATTCTCGGGGCGCTTGCCGGTCAGCAGCGGCACGAGGGCCAGCCCCAGCACCACGGCCAGCACGCCCGCCACCAGCGCGACCATGCCGCCGCTGAAGGCCGCGACCACGTTCTGGCTGGCGGCCATCGCAACCACGATGGGGATGTACATCGCGTTCCAGAAATTGATGCCGCTGGCGGTGCTGTCGGCCATCTTGCCGCGGTCCTTCAGCACGCCGGTGATGAAGATGAGCAGCAGCATCGCGATGCCGACGCCGCCGAGATTGGAATCGATATTGAGCATTTCTCCGAGCAGATCACCGATCACGAGACCGGCCATCATGCACCCTGCGAGCAGGGCTACTCCGTAGATCACCATGGCGTAATACCTTCTTGTTGTTGTGGTGAAGTGGTGGTGAATCAGTGTGGCGTCTTGTCGTCTTTCTGATGTATCTAACTTATCTCTTTCTCCAGGTTGGCTAGCCTGGCTTTACGTGTCTTGTGTCTGACTATTGCGCGTCCTTTACCTGTCATTTGTCTGGCCTTTGCAGGGCTTGAGGGTGAGTGAACCCACCGGCATGACGTGATGGCGTCACGCCATGCCGCTGGCACGAATGTATCGGGGGTCAGGCCTGGCTGTGGTGGCTCAGCCGTGTGAGCGGGCCGGCTCAGGTGCGAACAGCTCGGCATACTCCTCGCGCAGCTGTTTCTTCTGCACCTTGCCCATCACGTTGCGTGGCAGGCTGTCGATGAAGAACACGCGCTTGGGCTGCTTGTAGCGGACCAGCTTGTCGCTGAGGGCGACCAGCACCGCCGCTTCATCGAGACTGTCCTGGTGGCCGGGCTGCATCACCACCACCGCGCAGACGCCCTCGCCGAAGTCCGGGTGGGGCACGCCGAACACCGCCGATTCGTTGACGCCGGGCATGTCATCGATCAGCAGCTCCACCTCCTTCGGGTAGATGTTGTAGCCGCCGGAAATGATCAGGTCCTTGTCGCGGCCGCTGATGCACAGATAGCCATCGGCATCGATATGGCCGAGATCGCCGGTGATGAAGAAGCCATCCTCGCGGAATTCGCTGGCGGTCTTCTCCGGCATCTTCCAGTAGCCCTTGAAGACATTCGACCCACGTACCTCGATCAGGCCGGTCTCGCCACGCGGCAGGATGGCGCCTGTCTCGCGGTCGGTGACGCGCACTTCGCTGCCGGGCAGCGCCATGCCCACCGTGCCCGGACGGCGCTCGCCATCATAGGGGTTGGAGGTGTTCATGTTGGTCTCGGTCATGCCGTAGCGTTCGAGAATCGCATGGCCGGTACGTGCGCTGAATTCGCTGTGGGTCTCGCTGAGCAGCGGCGCGGAACCGGAGACGAACAGGCGCATGCTGGCGGTCGTCTCGCGATTGAGGCGCTCGGATTCCAGCAGGCGCGTGTAGAAGGTCGGCACGCCCATCAGCACGCTGGAGCGCGGCATCAGGTCGAGAATCTGCTCGGCATCGAACTTGGGCAGGAAGGTCATCGAGGCGCCGACGGTCAGCACGATATTGCAGGCCACGAACAGGCCGTGGGTATGGAAGATGGGCAGGGCGTGGATCAGGTGATCGGCCGCGCTGAAGCGCCAGGTCTCGGCCAGCGCCTGGCAGTTGGAGGCCAGGTTGGCGTGGGTCAGCATCGCGCCCTTGCTGCGGCCAGTGGTGCCGGAGGTATACAGAATGGCGGCGAGATCATCGGCGGTGCGTGGCTCGACCTCGTGGCTCGCGCTGCATTGGCGTGCCTGCTCCATCAGGCTGCCATCCTGCTCGGTACCGAGGCTCTCGACGCGCGGCACGCCGCATTGCTTGCCGAGTTCGCGTGCCGTCTCCAGCGCCTTGGGCTGGCAGACATACAGGTGCGGGCCGGCGTCGCCCAGGAAGTAGCGGATCTCCTCGCCGGTGTAGGCGGTGTTCAGCGGCAGATAGACCGCCCCGACCTGCAGGCAGGCCAGATACAGGATGACGGTCTCGCAGCTCTTGTCGATCTGCACTGCAACGCGGTCGCCCGGTGCCACGCCCAGCTCGCGCAGGGCACTGGCCATCTGGCCGGCGGCGGTGCGTGTCTGGGCGAAGGTGTAGCCGTGACCTTCGACGGTATCGAGGAAGGTGGCATCCGGGCGCTCATCGAAGTTGCGCGCGAATTGCAGATAGAGGTTGTCGTGGTTGGCGTGAGACATCGTTGGCTCCAATGGCGTTGTTTTTGTAGTGAGGCGTGCTCCGGCAGGCGGCGTGCCTGACGGGCGAATCATTTTTCGAGCGGCTTATTCTTTCAAAGACTCAGGCGCTTGCTTGCTGTCATTGTCATCAGCAGCCGGTTTCGGTGCTGGCGGCTGTTCGGCTGTTTTTGAGGGCAGAGGTGAACTGGACAGGGAATCGCTTTCCTTCCTGGCCTCGCGCTTGGGGGCCTTGGCCAGTTCCTTGTTGGCTTTCGACTCCTTCTTGACCTCGCTGCTGCACACCACGCTGTCGTTGCGGCTGAAGGCCTCGTGGTTCTGCTCGATGCGGTGCGGCTCATAGAGGTAATTCACCATCAGGCCGTGGGCCTGCTGGCGGCCATTGGGCGAGGTGTCGCCGGGCCAGTTGAGGCGATGCAGGCTGGCACCGTTGCCGAGGTGGAAGCGGGCGACCGGGTCCATCGGCTGACCGCTGCGATGCTTGACGTTGACCAGATAGTGGGCGGCGAGGGCACGCAGCTCCGGCGCCATCTTCTGCTGGGCTTCCTCGTCATTCATCCAGTCATCGTGCTGCAGGTGATGGGCCAGCAGGTCGGAGACTTCCAGGCCTTCCTCGTCACGCGCACGTTCGAGCCACTGACTGAAACCGGGCACCGGCGAGAGGGTGACGAAGCGGCTGAGGTTGGGCAATTCGCGTTGCAGCTCCTGCACGACCTGCTTGATCAGGAAGTTGCCGAACGAGATGCCTTTCAGGCCCTTCTGGCAATTGCTGATGCTGTAGAAGACGGCGGTATCCGCCTCGCGCTCGGTGGTCTGGCCGCTGTTGGCGAGCAGATGCTGGATGTTGTTGGGCACGCCCTTGCACAGCGCCACCTCGACGAAGATCAGCGGCTCATCGCCGATGGCCGGGTGGAAGAAGGCGTAGCAGCGGCGGTCCTCGGGGTCGAGGCGCCCGCGCAGGTCGCTCCAGTCCTGGATGGCATGCACCGCCTCATAGCGGATGATCTTCTCCAGCACCGCCGCAGGGGTGTTCCAGTCGATGGCCTCCAGCATCAGGAAGCCGCGATTGAACCAGGAGGCGAACAGGTGCGCGAAGTCGGCATCCAGCGGTTTGAGCTCCGGATGCTGTTTGATGAGCTTGAGCAGGTCGGCGCGCATGCGCACGATTTCATAGGTGCCGCCGGGGCACAGGTTCAGACGGCGCAACAGCGATTGGCGCCTGGGTTCGCTGGCGGCGAACAGCGTGCTCAGGTTGGCGTTGTCCGGGGATTCACGATAGGCCGCGTAGGCGGCGTGAATGCGTGCTTCATCGGCGGCGTAGTGCTCGGCCAGCACATGGAAGAAGGCGAGGCGCTGCTCGTGGTCCAGCTGCTGATAATCCTCCAGCGCCCGCTGGGCCATCATGATGCGCGAGGCTTCACCGCTGCTCTCGGTGAGGTTGTGGCAACTCTCGGTAAGACGGGCGAGGGCGGTGTCTTCATTGCCGGCGCCTGGCGAGAGGCCGACCTGCTGGCGGGCACGCTGGCCGACATGGGTCAGCAGATCCTGCAGAAAACTCAGATTGATGTTCATGGCGGTCTTCCTCAAGGCGCGAGACGCGAAGCTGTGATGATGGGTTCATATCCATTGCTCAGTATGGCGTCTGAGACTTGAATATTTGGCTTCGTCTTGTTGTATACAACAGATAGGCCTCTGGTGTGTTAGCGTCAAGTCCTGGCATGCCAGACACGACTAAAGTCAGTTTCCTGCGCGGCCACTTCCCCTGTTCAATGAAGGCAAGGGGACGAGGCAGCAACTGGCCTCATGGCCGGTTTGCATGTCTGTGAGGGGATTGAGGTGGAGGTCGGCAGGATTTGGCACCGTCGTCACCGCAACATGGCCGCAAGGCATCAGCACCAGTGCTCAGCATCAGCACTCAGCATCAGTACAAGGACGCCGCAGATGATCAAGATGTCCCACACCCAGCGCCTTCGCGATCTGCTCGAAGATGCCATCGTCGAAGGGCGCTTCCCGCCGGGGACCAAGCTCGATCCCGAGGCCCTGGGGCGCGAGTACCAATGTTCACGCACGCCGATCCGCGAGGCGCTGCAGCAGTTGGCCGCCTCCGGCATGGTGAAGGTGGTGCCCAAGCGCGGCACCTTCGTGACGCAGCTGGGCGTCTCGGAGCTGGTGGAACGCTTTGAAGTCATGGCGGAACTGGAAGCCATGTGCGGTCGACTCGCTGCGCGACGCATCACCACGCAGGAGCTTTCTGAACTCAAGGACGCCCACGCCGCCTGTCGTGAACGCCTGGAAGCCGACGACGCCAATGGCTACTACTACGAGAACGGCCTCTTTCATCACTGTCTCTACCGCGCCAGCCACAATGCCTTCCTCACCGAAGAAGCCACGCGCCTGCACGCCATCCTCAAGCCTTACCGCCGTCTGCAACTTCACGTCCGCCACCGCATGCACAGCTCCTACGCCGAACACGAAGCCATCGTCGCCGCCATCGAAGCCGGCGACGCCGCTGCTGCAGAACAGGCACTGAAGGATCACGTGCATATTCAGGGGGAGAGATTTACCGATCTAGTGGCGAATATTGAGAGAATTAGCTATATGAACCCTTTATGAAAGCTCTATAGATTCCATTCTAATTTAATTTGAGGCTGCCAAGTGGATAAAAACAAAGTTATTTATAATGAAGTTTCTGAAATGTATGATTTGCTAAATGGCTTGTCCAACTCTCCTTCTATAATAAGGTTTCCAGAAGAGTTGCAAGATTTATTGAATAATGTTGCAAAATCTATATCTAGATTCAAGCATGACTATGATAAATTAGATGATGCAGCTTATGTTCGGTCTATACGGAAAATATATGAGCTTAGTAATAAGTTGGGAGGGCAAATATTGGATAGATGGCCTGATGATGACAGGCTAGAGTTATTTGTAAACCGGTTTTCTTTGAGTTCAGAAAGAATATTAGATTTGCTCAATAACTACTACTCCACTATAGGTCATATTGAAAGCTCAGATGCAGTCAAAATAGAGTTAAGTAAAAGCTATAAAGAAATAGATGTTTTGAAGAAAATGCATATGGAGCGTGAAGAATATATAAGAGATAAGTTCAATGAGTATGAAGTTAGAATCGAGAAATTAAATTCCTCTTCTGTGGACTTAGAAGAAACATTAAAAGTACAAGTCCAAAAGGCTTTTGATTTATATGAAAGCTCACATGCTGAGCTTATCGAGAAAAAGAGGCAAGTGGATGATTTGTTGGGTGTTATCTCTGAAAGAGTAATTTCAGGGAATTTTGAGGAGAGCGCAAAAATAGAGGAAAAACAGGCAGATTGGCTTAGATACGCTGCACTAACTGTTATGGGTATAGTTGTCGTTATTGTTGCTATTAATTATTGGAGCATAAATGACGGAGAATTTGATTGGAGAGCCTTATTGTTTCGCATGGCTTTCATTACAGTTCTTACTATCCCTGCAGGATATATGGCGAGAGAATCTGGTAAACATCGTGAAAAACAATATGCATATCAACAAACCTCATTGGATTTAAAGTCGATAGATCCTTATATCGCACCTTTGCCAGACGCGCATAAGCATAAAATAAAATCAGAAATGGCCAGTCGCTTATTTGTGGCGCGTGAAAAAGGTGAGCAATCTAACGATAGCTTACCAGTAAATGCTCACGACTTATTGGCTGAGATTATCAAGAAAATAGACTTTAAGGATAAGTGATTAATGTGTTTTTACTATTTCTTGCTCAGTTTATACATAGCTTTTTATGTTAAATAGCTACGTCTAAAGTCATTATAAGAACTGTTCGTTAGGAGACGCAGTTATTTATTTATTATACAATTGATTGAATCCTTTGACGCTGAACCCCTTCAGGAACTGATCGCCAATTTTCAGGACAGGCACGCTGCGAAAGCCTGTCTTGGCGAATTCCTTCTGTCCCGCAGGAGATCGTACATCCACCAGGCGGAAGCCGATCTTCTGCTGCTCCAGATACTGCTTGGCTGTCTTGCAGTGTGGGCAGTTTGCCATGCTGAAGAGTGACACCCGTTTCATTGCTGTTGCTCCCGTGTTGATCGATCCCGCGCGTTGTAGGCACTTAGCCTGAGATACTGGCGGGCAATAATACCAGCCGTCGTTCTCTCTCTACACCAGCACTTCCTGCGCCAGCACCGCTTGCACCAGCACCGCTTGCACCAGCACTTCATGCACCAGCACTTTCCATATCGGACGGTGTGAAGGTCACTCCTTGCGCGGGATATGGCTCATCGCATGTTCCGCCAGGGCGGTGATGGTCAGGCTGGGATTGACGCCCAGGTTGGCGGCGAGCATCGAGCTGTCACAGATCAGCATATTACGGTAATGGAAGACACGATTCTGGCCATCGCAGACGCCTTCCTCGGGGGAGGCCGCCATGGCAGCGCCGCCCATGCAGTGCGCCGTGGTCGGGATGTTGAAGAGTATCTCGGGGATGCTGCTGCCGGGGATGGCGCCGATGGCCTCTGCGCCACGCGTGACGAAATCATTCGCCTCGGGAATGAAGGTCGGGATGCGCTTGCCCTCGGTGACCAGCGCCTTGCGCAGCGGCCAGTACCACAGGCGTTTGAGCTGCATGTTGAGGTGGCCATCCGCCGTCTGCATGCACAGAAAGATGATCGTCTCCTTCGCGAAGCCCCACGGCAGTTGGAATTTCAGCGCCCGGCGCGGATTGGCCGCCACCACCTTCGCCATTGCCTTGAGCCATGAGAACGGGCGAGTCCAGCCGGGCTTGCCCCTGGCCATCGTGGTGAACAGCAGGCCCATGAAGTCGGAGCCCGCCGGATAGCGCGTGGCTTCGATATGGGTGTGCTCATCGATATGAATGCCGGAGCCGATGGCGATGCCCTTGGACATGTCATCGGGACTGTCCGGCATGCGACAGCTGATCAACGACTCCGCATTGGTACGCACCCGCTTGCCCAGCGCGTTCGAGATGTTCGGCAATGAACGCTTGTCCCTGAGGTGGAACAGCAACTCCTGGGTGCCGAGCGACGAGCCTGCGAAGACGATGGACTGACAGGTGATACGGCGCTTGCCCAGCCCGAGATAGAGCCCGGCGAAGGTGGAGGGCACCGTCGTCACCACATAGCCATCGGCCCCATCCGCCTTGCCATTGAGCGGCACGACATCGATCACCTTGGTCTCGGCGTGTACCTGGGCGCCGTGCTTCTCTGCCAGATACAGATAGTTCTTGTCGAGGCTGTTCTTGGCGCCGTGTCGGCAGCCCATCATGCAGCCACCGCAACCGATGCAACTGCGTCTATCAGGACCTTCGCCATCAAAGTAGGGGTCTGCATGCGCGCTACCGGCGGCTGGCGTGCCGCTTTCTCCCTCGGGGCCGAAGAAGATGCCGACCTCGGTGGGGTACCAGGTGTCTTCGCAGCCGGCGACTTCCGCCATGCGTTTCAAGTGGCGATCGGCTGGCGCGATGATCTGATTGGTCGTCACGCCGAGCATCTGCTTCGCCGTGGCGTAGTGCGCCGGCATCACCGTATGCCAGTCATTGAGCCCCGCCCACTGGCCGTTGTCCCACACCCTGTCGGGCGGCATCAGCAACGTCTGCGCATAGGTGATGGAGCCTCCGCCCACCGCGTTGCCGTGCAGCACGATGACATGGCGGAAAAAGCTCATGGTGAAGAAGCCGCGCAGGCCCAGCATCGGCCGCCACAACCAGCGACTCAGCCGCCAGTTGGAGCGCGGCATGTTGTCCGGTGTCCAGCGCTTGCCCTGTTCCATGACCGCCACGCGGTAGCCTTTCTCGGTCAGGCGATGCGCGCACACCGAGCCGCCAAAGCCCGAGCCCACGATGAGGTAGTCGTAGTTGTGCTTATGGCCGTGCTTATGGGCGTGCTTATGGACGTGCGCCTGTTGCGCGGTGTCACTGGCGTGGCGATCGGTGTCTGACATGGCGGCTCTCTATAGGGAAGCGCTGCTCTCAGCAGGAAAGACCCCCTCGTATGGCGCTGGCAGGGCGACTGCCTTCTGGATGCTGGCGAGCGGGCTAGCTAGCGAGGAGAGTACTGCGCCAGCTGCCGGACGATCAGATCGACGAAGCCCTGGCGCTCGATATCGAACAGCACTCTGGCGTTGTGCGGCTTGCCGGTGAGCTGATAGCGGTCCACCACCGTCATGCCCTGGGTGTGCTCGCCCTGTGTCTCGACGCCGACCCAGCACTCCACCGTGGTGAACAGCTCAGGCGCCAGCAGCCAGGCGATGGTGCAGGGATCATGCAACGGCGCGCCGTTGAAGCCCCACTTCGGATCGCGATGGTAGATCATGAAGAAGTCGAGCAGCTCCGCGACACACTGGGCGACGGGATTGTCGATGGCGCGGATGCGCTCGATGTCCTCATCCATGATCTGCGCCTGATGGGTGACATCCAGCCCGCACATCACGATGGGCAGGCCGGACTTGAACACCATGTCGGCGGCTTCGGGGTCGACGAAGATGTTGAACTCGGCGGCGGGTGTCCAGTTGCCGACACCGGCCGCGCCGCCCATCAGCACGATGCTGTCGATGCGCGGGTGCAGCTCGGGGTAGGCTGAGAGAAACAGCGCGATGTTGGTCAGCGGGCCAGAGGGCACCAGCGTGACCTTCTGCTCACAGGCGCGGACCTTCTCGGCCATCAGCTCGATGGCGCTCTGGGTGACGGGGGCAAAGCCGGGGCCTGGCAGTTCAGGGCCATCCAGGCCACTTTCGCCATGCACGTTGTCGGCGATGATCAGCTCGCGCGCCAAGGGCTTGGGCGCACCGCCGGCGACCGGAATGTCGTGGCGGCCCAGCAGGGTGAGCACCCGCAGTGCATTGTTGAGCGTCTTGTCGGGCGTCTGATTGCCGGCGCTGGTGGTGACGGCGAGGACGTCGAGCGCATCTGAGCTCAGGGCCAGAATCAGCGAGATGGCATCGTCGTGGCCGGGATCGCAATCGAGAATGATGGGGCGCGGCATGCAGCAGTCCTTGTCGTTGTTGTCGTGGCTTGCCTCTAATAAGCTTTTCCTTTATGCCTGAACGCAAAACGACACGCCATTCTTGCGAAGGGCGTGTCGTCTGTCAGGGCAATCGGGCAATGCGGGGCGGATCAACCCGCCTGCTGAGCACGCGCCTCATTGAGCATCTGCACCAGCACTTCCACCGGCTGCGCGCCGGGCACGTAGTACTGGCCGACGATGGTGCTGGGCACCGACTGGATACCGGCGTTGCGCAGCGCCTCCTGCTGGGCGGCGACTTCCTGCTCGCCCGCGTCGGAATCAAGGAAGGCCAGCGCCTGCTCGATGCTCAGGTCGTCATCGTGCTGGCTTGCGATCTCGGCCAGCACCTGCCGGTCACCCACGTCCTTGCCATCGTGGAAGTAGGCGCTGAACAGGGCTTCCAGCAGTGGGCGCTCCGCCAGGCCCTTGGATTGCTGGTGCCAGACGATGCGCTGGGCATCGGTGGAGTTGGGCGTGCGCTCCATCAGGGCATGGCGGAAGGTGACGCCACTCTGCGCGCCGGCCTGGGCCACCTGGGCATCCAGTTCCGCGCCGCGCTCGACACTGCCGAACTTCTGCGCGCGGTAGTCGGCCCGCAGCATGCCTTCACGCGGCACCCACGGATTGAGCTGGAAGGGCAGGTAGTTCACGCGCACCTCATCCTTGAAGTCGAGTTGCGCGATGGCGTCATCGAGATGGCGCTTGCCGATCCAGCACCAGGGGCAGACCACGTCGTAGGCGACCTGGATATCGAGCTGTGACATGGGGATTCTCCTGCTGATCTCTCAAGCGCTCTTCACTACAGCGTGAAGGCCACGGTGAGAGCACGTCGAAAAGTGTACGTCGAAACAAGCACGTCGAAATGATTTTGAGCAATCGCTCATCAGTGTCCTGTCATCCTAGCGATTTGGGGCGCGGGACGCTAGCGAAAACGCCCTGACCGATCATGTGACATGACCGGACAGGGCGTTCGTGCTCAGCGCTGCGTATTCACTGCACCGAGCTCAGCACCTCAATCAACTCAGCGCCTTGCGCAGATCCGACAGGGCGCGGATGTCGTCCGGGCCGGTGCGGCAGCAGCCACCGATGGCCGTGGCGCCGGCGGCCAGCCAGCGCGGTGTCCAGCCGGCGAGATCATGATCGTGATCAAAGCTGTGGCCTTCGGCATCTACCGAGACGGCGCAGGCAGCAGACCAGGTCTTGGTAGCCGGATCATAGACCTCGCCGGAGTTCGGATAGATGACGATGTCCTTGTCCGTCTCGCCGCGAATCTCGCGCACCAGCGATTCGATGTGCTCAAGCGCAGTGCAGTTGACGCCGATGGCGACCACCTGCTCGCAGTCGGCGATGGCGCGCACGGCGTCACGGATCGGCGTGCCGTCGCTCAATTCGGTCGCGTTGCGCGCGCTGAAGGCGATCCAGGCACGCGCGGTCGGGAAGTCATCGCGCAGCAGGTCACACACGGCCAGTGCTTCCTCGGCGCAGGGCAGCGTCTCGACGGCGAGCACGTCCGGCTTGGCATCGAGCAGCGTGGCGAGGCGGGCACGGTGGAAGTCGCGCAGGCCGGCGCGGTCCAGCGCGTAGCCGCCACGGTATTCGCTGCCATCGGCGAGCCAGGCGCCATAGGGGCCGACGGAGGCCGCGACCAGCGGCGGGCAGTCCAGGCGCTCCGGGTGTGCGGCCAGATAGTCGCTGCGGGCCTGCGCCGCCAGGGTGACGGAGCGCTGGATCAGCGCGCTGGCCTGGGTCTCGCTCAGGCTGCGTGCCATCAGGCCCTCAAGCGTTGCCTGGTAGCTGGCCGTGGTGGCGACATCGGCACCGGCCTCGAAGTAGGCGCGATGGACATCGACGATCGCCTGGGGATCATCGGCGAGCACCTTGGCCGACCACAGCGAGTCGTTGAGATCGAACCCGGCACGCTCAAGCTCGGTGGCCAGGGCGCCATCGACGATCATGAAGGGCTGGCGCGCGGTGATGGCGCTCAGCGGATTGCGGGTGGCATCAGCGGGCATCGAGGGCCTCCTGCGGGGTCGGGTTTACAGATTTCGCGGCGTCACCAGACGTGCGATGGGTCAGATAGTGCACCAGATAGCACAGCGCCACGAAGGGCACGCCGAAGTAGAGCGCGATGCGCTGGTTGGGATCAAAGGCGATGCCGATGCAGGCCAGCGCGCAGAACAGGAAGGCGGCAATCGGCACGACGGGATACAGCGGCGCGCGGTAGGTCAGCTCGCTGGCGCTATGGCCGGCCTTCAGCCACTGGCGGCGGAAGCTGAACTGGCTGGCGGCGATCGCCATCCACACCAGCACCACGGCAAGCCCGGAAATTGACACCAGCGCCAGATAGAGGGTGTCCTCGGCATACACGCTGGAGAGCAGCGACAGCAGGCCGCCGAGCATGGTGATCAGCAGTGCGGGCACCGGAATGCCGCGCTGATTGACGCGACTGAACACGCGCGGCAGCGTCTTCTGGTCCGCCAGGGTCCACAGCATGCGCGAGGCGGCGTAGAGGCCGGAATTGGCCGCCGACAGCAGCGCGGTGATGATCACGAAGTTCATGATATCCGCCGCGTAGGGAATGCCGGTGAGCTGGAAGACCGCCACGAAGGGGCTTTCCTTGAGGCCGGCGCTGTCCTGCGGCAACAGGGCGGCGATGACGATGATGGTGCCGATGAAGAAGATGATCAGGCGCCACAGGGTCGCGCGGATCGCCAGGGGCACGTTCTTCTCTGGGTTCTCGCTTTCGCCGGCGGCGATGCCGATCAGCTCGGTGCCGGAGAAGGCGAAGCTGACGGCCAGCAGCGTCATCAGAATCGGCATCACGCCGTGATCGAACACGCCTTCCTGCAGGATGCGCGTGACGCCCGGCGCCTCGGCGTTACCCGCCAGGGGTGTGAAGCCGAACATGGCGGCGGCGCCCACCGCGATGAAGACGATCACCGCGGCGACCTTGATCAGCGACAGCCAGAATTCGGATTCGGCGAAGAAGCGCGCCGAGACGATGTTCATGCCGAACACGATCAGCGAGAAGATGCCGCACCAGATCCACGGTTCGACACCGGGGAACCAGCGCCCCATGAACACGGCGGAGGCGGTGAATTCCGACCCCAGCGCCACGGCCCAGGTCAGCCAGTAGAGCCAGGCCACGGTATAGCCGGTGGCAGGGCCCAGATAGCGGGTGGCGTGGGCGCTGAAGGCGCCGGGTTCCGGGTGATGCACGGCCAGTTCGCCGAGGCACATCATCACCAGATAGACCACCAGGCCGCCGATCAGATAGGCGAGTACCGCACCCGCAGGCCCCGCCTGCTGAATGGTATAGCCGGAGCTGAGAAACAGGCCGGTGCCGATGACACCGCCCAGCGACAACATCACCAGATGGCGCTGCTGCATGCTGCGTTTGAAGTCAGTGGCGTTGCTGTCAGACATGGTGGGTGTCACTCGTGGAGCTGATGATCTGACTGTCGCTCAGGCTGGTGATCAGAGCTTGCTCGTGCAGGCCGCGCTCGTACAGGCAGGGCGGATGGATGGACACATATGGCATGGCAGAAACCGGCTGGAGGTGGGAGGGAAACAGGCCGGATATGATAAATGAGCGATAAAGGCTATCCCAACAAATCATCAAGCCGATTGGCTATATATTTAGATGGGCAACTAACGGTGAGGTGCGCGATTGGTGGTTGAAGAACCCCGCAGTGGCAGGGCTTGGCGTGATAATTCATCTCACGCCTTGAAACAGGGTCGTGGCGCATATCGCCAGCCTTTTCACAATGATGGCGCCGCCTTTTCTCGTGTCATGTTGTGCGATGGCAGGTTGCAGAAAACGCAAAACGGCCACCCGAAGGTGGCCGCTGTTTTTCTGCATGCCTGCGCTAGACGTTCTGCGCCAGGCAAGCGATCAGGCGAGGCTTTCCAGCGCCTGCTCGATGATGGCGAGACCTTCCTCGAGCACTTCCGGCTCGACGGTCAGCGGCACCAGGATACGGATGGTGTTGGAGTAGAAGCCACAGGACAGCAGGATCAGCCCCAACTCCTTGGCCTTGGCACACACGGCCGCCGTCGCGGCGGGATCCGGCTTGCCATCAGCGTCCACCAGCTCGAAGGCGGCCATGGAACCCTGGTTACGTGAGTGCGCGACATGTGCGAAGCGTTCTTCCCACTGGGCGAAACGCGCGGCCAGTTGCTCGCCCATCTGGGTGCTGCGCTCCAGGATGTTTTCTTCACGGATGACGTCGATGACGGCCAGGGCCGCGGCGCAGGACAGCGGGTTGCCGCTGTAGGTGCCGCCCAGAGAGCCCGGGCCGGAGGCATCCATCACCTCGGCGGTGCCGACGACGGCCGACAGCGGCATGCCGTTGGCCAGGCTCTTGGCCATGGTCATGATGTCGGCTTCGACGCCACTGTGCTCCATCGCGAACAGCTTGCCGGTACGCGCGAAGCCGGACTGCACTTCATCGGCGATCAGCAGGATGCCGTGTTCGTCACACAGCTCACGCAGTGCGGTCAGGAAGCTTGGCGAGGCGATGTAGAAGCCGCCTTCGCCCTGCACCGGCTCGATGACGATAGCTGCGGTGCGGTGCGGTGCGATGTCAGTCTTGAACAGGGTGCGGATGGCGTTCAAGGACTGCTCTTCGCTGATGCCGTGAATCGGGGTCGGGTAGGGCGCACGGAAGATGTCACCCGGCATCGGGCCGAAGTCGTTCTTGTACGGCAGCACCTTGCCGGTCATCGCCAGAGTCATCATCGTGCGGCCATGGAAGGCGCCATCGAAGGTGATGACACCACTACGGCCAGTGGCGGCACGCGCGATCTTGATGGCGTTCTCGACCGCTTCCGCGCCAGAGTTGACCAGCAGGGTCTTGCGTTCCGGGCCACGCACCGGCGTCAGCTCGGCCAGCTTCTGGCTCAGTTGCACGTACGGGGCGTAGGAGATGACGCCCGCGGCGGTGTGCATGACCTTGTCGAGCTGGGCCTTGACGGCGGCGACGATCTTCGGGTGACGGTGACCCAGGTTGAGCACGCCGATGCCACCCGCGAAGTCGATCCAGCGGTTGCCGTCCGCATCCCAGATTTCCGCGTTCAGTGCGGTGTCGGCGAACTGCGGCGTGGCGGTGACGGCACCCTTGGCGACGTACTTGTGCTTGAGGACGTCGAGTTGTTCGTTGCTCAGCTGAGAGTGGCTCATGTCAGGCTCCTTTTCTTGTTGCCGGTGGCATGGCGCGGGCCATGCCATCGTTGTCTTGTGAAAGTGGTGAGAAGGTGTCGTGAGACGTCGTCGCAAAATCAGAGGCCGCCGATGCAGACGTACTTGAGCTCGGTGAACTCTTCCAGACCGTGGTGCGAGCCTTCGCGACCCAGACCGGATTCCTTGATGCCACCGAAGGGGGCGAGTTCGGTCGAGATCAGGCCTTCGTTGACGCCGACCATGCCGTATTCCAGCGCTTCCAGCGTGTGCCAGATGCGGCGGTAGTCGGTGGCGTAGAAGTAGGCTGCCAGGCCGAAGGGCGTGTCATTGGCCATTGCGATGGCTTCTTCATCCTTGTGGAAGCGGAACACCGGTGCCAGCGGCCCGAAGGTCTCCTCATCTGCCACCACCATCTCGGTGGTGACATCGGCCAGCACGGTCGGCTCGAAGAAGCTGTGACCGAGAGCGTGCTTCTTGCCGCCGGTGACCAGGCGTGCGCCCTTGCTGACGGCATCATCGACGTGGCTCTGCACCTTGTTGACCGCCGCGTCGTTGATCAGCGGGCCGATGGTGTTGCCTTCGACCAGGCCATCACCGACCTGCATGCTCTCGACACGTGCCGCGAGCTTCTCGACGAAGGCGTCGTAGACACCGTCCTGGACGAGGAAGCGGTTGGTGCATACGCAGGTCTGGCCGGCGTTGCGGAACTTGGAGGCGATGGCACCGTCGACGGCGGCATCGACATCGGCATCATCGAAGACAATGAATGGCGCGTTGCCGCCTAGCTCCATCGCGGTCTTCTTGACGGTGGAGGCACACTGCGCCATCAGCGTCTTGCCCACCGGGGTGGAGCCTGTGAAGGAGACTTTGCGGATGCGCGGGTCGGTGGTCAGCACTTCCCCGATGGCGATCGGCTTCATGGCGGTGACGACACTGATCAGGCCCTTCGGCAGGCCGGCTTCCAGCGCCAGGTCCGCCAATGCCAATGCGGTCAGCGGCGTGGCTTCGGCCGGCTTGATGACTACCGCACAACCTGCGGCGATCGCCGGGGCGCACTTGCGGGTGATCATCGCCAGCGGGAAGTTCCACGGCGTGATCGCGGCCACCACACCGATCGGCTCGCGCAGCACCATCAGACGCTTGTCGGCGCCGTGGGACGGCAGGGTCTCACCGGCCATGCGCTTGGCTTCTTCGGCGAAGAATTCGATGAAGGAGGCACCGTAGGTCACCTCGCCACGCGACTCCGCCATCGGCTTGCCCTGTTCCAGCGTCATCAGCTGGGCGAGGTCTTCACGGTGCGCCAGCACCAGATCGAACCAGCGACGCAGCAGCGCGGAACGCTCCTTCACCGGCACCTTCTTCCAGGCGTTGCCGGCGATCTCGGCCGCGGCGACGGCGTCACGGGTGTCATCGGCGCTGACCTCGGCGACACGCGCCAGCTGCTCGCCGGTGGCCGGATTGGTCACGTTGAAGGTGGTGCCGGTCTCGCGGTGCTCGGTACCGATGAGCGCCGGGACGAAGACGTCGCTGCTGGTTTCCGAGTTGACGTAGCGCTTCAGGAAGTCGCTGATCGGGAGGGCGGAACGGGACATGTGAAGCTCCTCTGGCGTTCTGGCGTGCAGGTCATTCATGGAGTGAGCAGCATGTCGCAAGAGGCGTCAGCTGCTCTCGAGTCGGCTCGAATATGACTGAGTCGAGATGGCTGGGCAGGCGGAACAGACTGCCCAGCGGTGTAGGTTGTGCGTGTTTACTGCGCCGTGAAAGCCGGGGCCATGACACGGTCGCTATAGGCTCGGCCGAATTGCTTCAGGGCGATGACATACATCACCAGACCAAGAGCCATCCAGGCGCCGAAGATCAGCCATTCGGTACCGGTCAGCGCGGAAGGGCTACCCGGCAGATACAGGCAGGCCATGCCGAAGGACAGAAGGATGGCCAGTGTGCCGCAGAGCTTGCCGTGGCGGACGCGGAACGGACGCGGCATGTCGGGCTCACGGATACGCAGGATCAGGAACGAGATCGCGACGAACAGATAGGCGATGACGATACCCAGGCCACCCGCATCGACGATCCACACCAGTGCCGGACGACCGAAGAAGGGCGCGATGCAGGACAGCAGACCGATCAGCAGTACCGCATTGGTGGGTGTCTTGTGCTTGGGGTGCAGCTTGCCCAGCCAGGCAGGCAGCATGCCGGCATGTGCCAAGGCATAGATGGCGCGTGACCCACCGATGTAGAAGGCATTCCAGCTGGTGATGATGCCGGCGATACCTGCAAGGATCATCAGCTTGCTGGCCCAGGGCGAATTGAACAGGGCGCCCATGGCGTCCGGCACGCTCAGTGAACTTGCCAGCAGGGAGTCATGATCCAGCGCCATGCTGGTGGCCAGGATGATCAGCGCATACCAGACCACGGCCAGTACCACGGACATCATCAGCACCTTGCCGATGGCGTTGTAGGGCAGATTGATTTCCTCTGCGGCCTGCGGAATGACGTCGAAGCCGACGAACAGGAAAGGCACCAGTACCAGCACCGCGATGATGCCTGCCACCACGCCGCCTTCGGACTGGGTGAACAGCGGTGTCATGTTGGCGACATCACCTTCGAACAAGGCGCCGGTCACGAACAGGACGCCGGCGATCAGAATCACGCCTGTGACGACCTTCTGCAGGAGTGCGGCAGTGGTGATCCCGACATAGTTGATCGCCATCATGGCCAGCGAGCCGCCGACACCGACAGCCACCCAGGTCGCCTTCACATCCCAACCGGCGATGGTCCACATGTGGCCAACGGCATAGTTGGGCGCGAGGTTCTCGATGACCGTGGGCAATGCCACCGCCTCGAAGGACACCACGCTCAGATAGCCGAGAATGATGGTCCAGGTACACAGAAAGGAAGAGAAATGCCCCATGGCCCGGTAGCTGTAGACATGCTCACCGCCCACCTTGGGCATGGCTGCTGCCAGTTCTGCATAGGTCAGACCGATCAGGACGACGGCGATGCCGCCAATGATGAAAGCGATGATGGCGCCGACGCTGCCGGCATCCTGAATCATGCCGCCGGTGAGGACGATCCAGCCCCAACCGACCATGGCGCCGAAGGCAAGTGCCAGGACGTCGCCACGCGCAAGGACTCTGACTAGCTGTTCTGCAGGGGGAGTACTGTTGTTCATTGGAATACTCAATTCGATCTTGGAATTTGTTATATAGCGAAGCCGTTTCCTGCTGATGTCCCGTGCGCTCTTCTCAATCTCATCTCCAAAGCTTGCTGGCATGAACGAGAAGTAATGACAGTCCTGTCGCTGGCTGATGCATGCTGAAAGGTCGCTCCTGTAAAGGGGGAGCCAAGAGCGATTCAGCAATCATTTCGCTGTGAGCATCAGTCAGTAGGCAACGCCTGAAACACACGCTACCAGCGCCATGCCCGATGGCGAATAGACCAATTTTGCGTTTGACTGGACCAATCGGCAGGGGCTGCGGATAATCAGGGCTGAATGGGCGCTGCGCGCCGCCTGTCAGGCGAGTGGCTGGCGGGGGTTGGACAACCTCGGGAAGCTGCGTGACAGCACTACGACAACGTCAACGACAACGACAACGGGAGACCGCGATGGAACTGGCCGCGCTTGAGCCGCTGATCGAATGTTATCGCCGCCAGTCCGAAACGCTGGGCAAGCAGGTGCGGCTGGAGCAGGCGTTGCTCGAGGTGATTCGTGAGCAATGGCCGCTGGGCGCGCGGCTGCCGCCGCATCGCAAGCTGTGCGAGGCGCTGGGGGTGGCGCGCAATACGCTGGCCTTGGCGATCAAGTCGCTGATCGAGGAGGGCTATCTGCACACCGGCCAGGGGCAGGGTACCTGGACGCGTCGCCCGCATGCGCGCCGGGCAAGCGCGGGCTCGGGGGAGGTTGGGTCGGCGGAGTCAGGAGCGGGCGCAGGAGGGGCTTCACCGGCACCGCTGCCGTTGTCGGCGCGGGCCCGGAAGGTGCTGGGCGGGCAAGGGGCGAGTCTGATCCAGAGTGGTGCCTTCGTGCCGGGCATTCCGGACATCGCGCGCTTTCCGATGCGCAAGTGGCGTCAGCTGTATGCCAGCGTGACGGTGCCGCACAACGCGCTGCTGCTGTCCTACTCCAGCGGCGGCTATGGTCCGCTCAAGCGTGAGATCCGCGATTTTCTGCGTCGTTGGCGCAATATCGATTGTGATACCCAGCAGATCATCATCACCGAGGGCACCCACCACGGCATCGAGCTGTGCGCGCTGGCGCTGGCGGATGCCGGGCAGCGGGTGGTGATGGAGTCACCCTGCTATTGGGGCGCGCGCAATGTCTTCCTGGCCGCAGGCCTCGAGACCCGCCAGATTCCGTGGCGGCCGGTGAGCGATGCGACGAGTGATACGACAAGTGAGCCAGGACACGATCTCACCTCGCTTGGCGAAGGGCCGGTGCAGATCGCCTACTTCACCGGGTCGCACCACTATCCGCTGAGTGTGCCCACCTCGCGGCGTGACAAGCAGAGACTGTGCGAGGCCTGTCAGCCCGCCTATATCCTCGAGGACGATTACGAGTTCAGCGGTGATGATCACGGTGAGCTGCTGTTTGATCCCGATTCCGGCAATCGCCTGCTGGTGGGCTCGTTCTCCAAGCTGATGTTCCCCGGGCTGCGGCTGGGCTATCTGGTGGTGCCGCGCGCGCTGGCCGGGCCGATGAACCGCCTGCGCAGCGAGGTGTTCCGCGAGGGGCGCATGCTCGATCAGGCGGTGCTGGCGCAATTCATCGCCGATGGCGATCTGGACGCCTGGTATCAGCGCATCCAGCGCGATTATCTCGGCCGGCAGCAGGTAGTGCATGACCAGCTGTGTCAAGTAAAGGGCGTGATCAGCGTCTCGCCGCCGTCGCGCGGCATCAGCCTGTGCGTGCAGTTCGCCCCCGAGATCGATGACCAGCGCGTCGCGCAGCTGATGGTCAAGGAGCATCTGATCGTGCGGCCACTGAGCATGGTCTGCAGCAGCGAAGACTCGCGACGTGGCCTGGTGCTGGGGGTCGGCATGCTGGCAGGCGAGAGTCTGATCAGCGAGGTGGCGCGCCTGAGACGCACGCTGGAGAGCATTCTGAGCATGCGGGATATTCGGCGCCACAACTGAAAACGCCTTCGCCGGACAGGCGAAGGCGTGGTATCGATACCGGTTGCGTGCGTTATTTTGCCTGCTGCATGCGCTCGGTCAGCTTGCGGAATTCCTCGCGCATGGCGCTGTTCTCGAAGCTGGTGGCAACCGGTACCTGCAGGCCGGCGAGGGTGTCGAAGGTCTTGACGCCCTGACGGATCAGGTCGGCGACGTGGGCGCTGAGCTTGACGGTGCGATAGGTATTGGTCGCCACCGCAAGCTCGCGCTGACTCTTGGTCAGAGAGGTCGTGACGCGGTCGCGCTGCTCGGTCACCAGCGAGCGATACAGGTTGATCGTCTTGAGCGTCAGGGCGTTGGCGCGGATGTTGTTCTCCAGACTCTCGCGTGATCCGCCTTGCTTGATCAACGTACGGGCTTCACGCGTGGTGGCCTCGGCTTCGTCGGCGAAGCCTTGCAGTTGCGGCAATACCTCATCATTCACGCGCGTGATGAAGTCCTGCTGCATGGTCACGATCATGCGATGAAGCATGACGACCATGCCGTAATAGCGCCGCGCGTAGTCGAGGTTCTCGCCGCTGTCGCGGGTCAGCTCGGCGAGCTGCTGGGCCACCGACTTGATGCTGGCGAACACGACACTCATGGTCAGCACATCATCGCCGACTACCGAGGACAGCCACACCTGCACCTGGTCCGGCGTCAGGGTGATGCCGATCTCCTCGAGTCGCGCGGCCAGCTTGCCTTCCAGCGTGCTCAGCTCGCCTTGATAGGCGGCGATGTTCTTCTCATGCGCGGCGATCAGCAGATCATAATCGCCGCGCGTGCTGGCGGTGAATTCGCGCAGGGTATCGGTGGGCGTGAGGCGCGTCAGTGTCGAGACATCGGTGTCCGGCGCGAGCATGCGCTTTTCCTTCAACTCGGAAATCTCGCCGCGCGATTCGCGAATCTTGTCCTCGACTTGCCGGTAAGTGCTGCGCAGTGTCGAGAGTTCCGGCACGTCGAGGGCCTGCATGGCTTCCTCGATCATCTCGTCCATATCGCTGCGCGCAGACGCTTGATCGCGGCTGATCCATGCCTCTTCCGGCAAGGTATCCATTTCATCGAAATAGCTGACCGCCTTCTTCAGGGTGGCGAAGGCTTCCGGCTGGTCAAAGCGCATATCATCGTCTGACTGAGCTGCAGTGGGTATGAAAATCGCCAGAGATAATGTGAGAGTCACCAGCATTCGCCATGTTGAGGTGCCGGGGCGAATGCGAATGTCTTGCGGTGTGCCATGTGTCATTAAATAAACTCGAGTCGGCGTGGAGCATGGCAGCGCAGAGTAGCAAAATCGCTGACAGGCGTCTCCGAGTTCGCGTCGCGTAAGGCGTGTTCAGTGAGGTTCGTAGGTCTCGGGCTTGCCGGTGGCGGGATCGATGCGATCCAGCGAGGGCCCTTGATAGCGGTCGGTGATCAGGGCCACCACGGCGTCACCGTATTGCTCGAACCAGAAATCGCCCATGGCCTTCAGATGCTTGATGTTGGTGGTGCTGATGTCGTCCATCGCGTCATCAGGCGCCTTGAGCATGCCGGGCTGTGGGCGCATCTCGGCATTGACGCGGATATAGCTGCCCGGCGGCGAGATGGTGATGGCCTGATAGCCGACCACCTTCTCATCGGAGAGCACGTCGATCAGGCTGCCTTCCAGTACCCACTGCACTGCGCCCCAGTGCTGCGAATCCGGGCCATTGATCTTGCGCGTGCGTGTTCCGGTGCCGATCGACAGCACGCGACGCGGCTCATGCGGCCACAGGCGACAGGCTTCGGCGATGGCGCACATGGTGGGATTGTTGGCGATGACGCCGCCATCGATCAGCCAGGTCTGCTCGTTGTCCGGCCCCAGCTTCATGTCGCGGGTCGGGAAGTAGGTGGGCGCCGCGCTGGAGGCGTCCGCGACCTGCCAGGCCAGCAGCTTGTGATGCTCGCGCTTGCTCGACTTCAAGACATGCGGGCGGCGTCGCTCGATGCCGTAGGTGACGACAAGTACCTGCTTGCCAGCGGGGACATCCCTGAGCTTGGCCTGGCCGAGGTGCTTCTTGAGCATCGCGCTCTTGCCCTTGGCCTCGTACTTGGGCGCATTGATGCCATCGAGTTCGAACCAGCCGCGGTTGTCGGCGAAGATCTGTTTGGCGCTGGTCGCGCTGTAGAGCCCGCTTATGTCCTCGAGGCTCATGTTGGTGGTGGCCAGCGCTAGCGCGATCAGACTGCCGGTACTGGTGCCCGCATAGAAATCGACCCGCTCACGCAGGCTGGTCTGGTGGTCATTTCTGAGTGTCGCGTCGACACGCATCAGAAACTGCGCGGTGGCCGCCCCGCGTATGCCGCCGCCATCCAGTGAAAGAATCAGCTTGGACATGCTTGCCTCCTGCAGAGCGGGTAACGCTCAGTCCTGTCCACGGCAACGCCTGTGGCTGCTACCAGAATAGAGAGGCCACTGGCTTTCAGCCGACTGAAATGACTGATACGGACAAACAGCAGGGCCTGATACTGGCGGGGAGAGCAGAGGTGACAGGCCAGCGAGGCACTGAAGACGAGACAAAGGGGGAAGGCGGAAAGAGGAGAGAAAAGAGGAGAGAGGGGACCAGAAGAGGAGAGAAGAGAGGCGTGGCGAGGAAAGCCGCGATTACCTCCCATGCAGCGGACTGATCGCTCATTGCATGGGAGGCAAGCCGTTGGCGGCCGGAGTCGGTGCTAGAGGGTGTAGTCGACGCCGACCCACAGGCGGCGACCATCTTCCACGTAGCCGAAATCGTCGTAGCGCACGCGTTTGTCGAACAGGTTGTAGAGGCCGGCGCTAAGTGTCAGCTGAGTGGTGGCATCGAAGCTGACGCCGGTATCGACGATCGTGTAGGACGGCGCGATAACGGTACGACTGGTGACACCGGTGGCGGGCTGAGTCTCTTCGCCACGCCAGTCGACTCGTGTCCAGTGATTGAGGCGATGGTTGAGCTGCCAGTCCAGCTGAGCCGTGGCCTGGTGGCGGGGAATCTGGGTCAGCGGTTGGCCCTTGTTCTCGCCACTGGTCTGCTCGGAATCGGTATAGGTGTAGCTGAGTGCCAGCGCGAGGTCGTGACGCAGCTCCTGATTGAGACTCAGCTCGACGCCCTGGGTGACGGCACTGTCGACGTTGTTGTACCAGCGCGCATCATCCGCGCCGCCGGCGCAGGCGCCATCCGGGCACAGTTCGGTGACGATCTTGTCATCGAAGTCGCTGCGGAACAGGGTCACGCCCGCCTGGGTGCCTCTGGCATTGTCATACAGCAGGCCGATCTCGCGGCTCAGAGAGGTCTCGGCTTCCAGATCCGGATTGCCGTAGATATCGCCGCCGCGACTGTCCTGTACCCAGTTGTCGGCGACCTGACACAGACTCGGCGCCTTGTAACCGGTCGCCAAGCCCGTCTTGAGCGTCCAGCTGTCGGCCAGTTGATAGACGCTGTAAAGACGCGGTGACAGGTGGCTGCCGTAGTTCTCGTCTTCATCCAGACGCACGCCGCCGGTCAGCGCCCAGTCGTCGGTCAGCAGCCATTCGTCCTCGGCGAACAGTGACCAGCGGCTGTTGCGGATCTCGTTGATCTCGCTCAGAGCGTTGGTGTCGTTGTCCTCGAGGTGCTCCTCCTCGAAGCTCACGCCCAGGGTGGTCAGGTGATCGCCCAGCGGAATCAGCACGTTGCTGCTCGCCTTGGTATTGCTCAGCGTGATGCCACGGCTATCGTTGCGTGACGTCTCGTACTGGACGTAGGAATTGGTGCTGGCGCTGGCCCAGTCACCCTGATGGCTCAGGCTGAAGCGGCGAGTATCCCAATCACGATCACTGTCCTGGCCCTGACTGCGGCCTTCCTCGGTCTGGCGATTCTGGTCATGGTAGGCGAATTCGGCCTCGATGCGCTGATTGTCTTCCGGCGTGAGGCTGAGCTTGGTGTCGAGGTCCTGACGCTTGCGCTGTGGGTAGCCGCGGGTGATGTCATCTTCCTGGCGCGTGGTCTGTCCGGCGCTGACGCTCAGGCCCAGCAACCCATCGATGAGCGGGCCCGAGGTGCGAATGCGGCTCTGGCGTTCATGTCCCGACACGCTGTGCTGGGGGATGAAGGTGTCATAGTGCAGATTGGTGACCCATTCCTCCTGCGTCTTGCGGGTGATGATATTGATGACCCCGCCGATGGCATCGGAGCCATAACGCGTCGACATCGGGCCACGTACTACCTCGATACGCTCGATCGCTTCCAGTGGCGGCAGCCAATCCTGCTCGAAGCCACCACTGCCACTCGGTCGCGTATCACGGCTGTCGATCGGGCGGCCATCCACCAGGATCAGCGTGTATTCACCGGGCATGCCGCGAATGCTGATGTCCTTGGAGTATCCGCCGCTGGATACCGTCACGCCGGGCAAGCCGCGCAGCGCATCGGTGAGGTCGCTGTAATGACGGCCTTCAAGGCTCTCGCGCGTGATCACGCTCATCGAGGCCGGGGCGTCCTTGACCATCTGATCGTGACCGGACGCGGTGACGACGATGTCTTCCAGCTGGTCGGAGGCATGGCTCGGGAGTACCACCAGAGAGGGGAGCGCCGCCAGGGCCAACAAGACGGCTGAGCGTGAGGCCATGGGGCGGTGAGGTGCAGGAGGGTGCGCTGGCATCGATTGAAGTTCCCGAGATTATCGTTATGTGTGTGCATCATTCGTGCACTTTTTGAATGATAATGCTTTGCATTGGCGCAGCGCAACGCACTGTTGCGAAAATGTGACGTTGGTGACAATCTTCGACGCTGAATCCATTCATCTTGGTGAGATAGGGCTATCTATGGGGAATTCTCGGCTAGTAACGGCAGGACTGTTGGCAGGGGTGATCGGCCTGCCGCTGTCAGGTGTCGCCTTGGCCAGCGCGGCATCGCAGCCAGCTGATGCTCCTGCTGCGGCGATGTCGCCGCTTGCGACCCAGCTTGCGCAACGGGGGTTGGCGGCGGGTGAGGGGTATCCCGGCCTTCACAGCCTGTGTAGCCTCGAGGCACCCCTGGTGGACGCGGGCAAGCGCCACCGACACTCCGAGGATGAAACTGCCAAGCCCGGACCCAGATCGAAGCCCTCCGCTGACAAGCGCAAGTCGCTGGGGCCGCACAGGGTATTCGACAATCTCTACTTCGTCGGCAATGGCCAGGTTTCGAGCTGGGCCTTGACCACCTCCGAGGGCATCATCCTCATCGATGCGATGAACACCCCGAATCAGGCCGAGACCATCATCGCGCCAGGCATGCGCGAGCTGGGTTTGGACCCTGCCGATATTCGCTATCTGGTAATTACCCATGGCCATGGCGACCATTACGGCGGCCAGTCCTGGATCGTGGAGCAGTATGCGCCCGAGGTGATCATGACCAAGATCGATTGGGACATGCTGGATGACCCCGAGCAGCGCATCGACAACCCGCGCTGGGGAGAGCCGCCAGAGCGGGACCATCAGGTCATAGACGATGAGAGGCTGACGCTGGGTGACACCACGCTCGGCATGTACATCACGCCCGGCCACACCCCCGGCACGCTGTCGCTGGTGCTCCCGGTCAGGGATGGCGATGAGATGCATCACGCCGTGTTGTGGGGCGGCACTGGCTTCAACTTCGGGCCGAATGAGGCCAGACTGCGTGGCTATTCTGCCTCGGCGTCACGCATGCATCAGATCGCGCAGCAAGCCGGCGTAGACGTCTTCCTGTCCAATCACCCCAAGCGTGACGGCACACCCGGACGAATCGCGGACCTTGAGACTCGCAAGCCAGGCGAAGCGCATCCCTTCGTGACCGGAAACCAGGCGTTGGGCGCGCTGGATCTGCTCAGTGATTGCACGTTGGCCCAGGCCGAGCGTCTGCGCGCCGCACGCTGAGTCATCCTGCGGACATAGCCCGCGACAAACGAAACAGGCCGCCCAAGATGGGGCGGCCTGTTTCGTATCGAGCATGTCGCATTACACTCGGCTTGCTCAGGTGTGTGCTGAAGGTCTGCGATCAGGTGTTGAGCACGACGCCACCATTGAGGTGAATCGTCTGGCCTGTCATGTAGCTTGAGTCTTCGCTGGCCAGATAGACGTAGGCCGGGCCCATTTCGCTGGGCTGGCCGGGGCGTTCCATCGGTACCTGCTGGCCGAAGTTGGCGACCTTTTCATCCTCGAAGCTGGCGGGGATCAAGGGAGTCCACACCGGGCCGGGCGCGACGGCATTGACGCGAATGCCGCGGTCCATCAGCGTGCCGGACAGTGAGCGTACCAGCCCCTGGATGGCGCCCTTGGTGGCGCTGTAATCGATCAGGCTGTCATTGCCCTTGAAGGCATTGACGGATGAGGTGGCGATGATGGAATCGCCTTTGGAGAGGTGCGGCACGGCGGCCTTGATCATGTAGAAGTGACTGAACAGATTGGTCTTGAAGGTGCGCTCGATCTGCTCGTCATCGATCTCGGTCACGTCATCCCAGTCGTACTGCTCAGCGGCATTGTTGACCAGAATATTCAGCTGACCGAATTCCTCCATCGCGCCCTCGACGACCTTGCGGCAGAAGGCCGGGTCGCCGATATCCCCTGCGATGCGGCGTCCGCGTCTGCCTTCGGCTTCGATCAGACGGATGGTCTCCTGGGCATCGACTTCTTCACTGCCCAAGTGCGTGATCAGACAATCGGCGCCTTCGCGTGCGAAGTGCACGGCGGCGGCGCGACCGATACCGCTGTCACCACCGGTGATGACTGCCACCTTGCCCAGCAGCTTGCCGCTGCCGCGATAGCCCTCGCGGATGTACTCGGGCTTGGGGTCCATGCGATGTTCATCGCCCGGTTGATGGTTCTGATGCTGTGGGGGCTGTTGCTGAGTCATGCCGTCACCTCCGGTTCGTTGATCGTGAATGCGCTGCTGCGCGTTCAGACGCTGAACGTCTCCCCACAGATCTGTGGACGATCGTGGCGGATTAAACCCCCTTGATCATGATTTTCTTGTTTAGCGATATAAAAATGCCCAGCCCCGTGTGAACGGAGCTGGGCATCAGAATGTCTCGTCATCGGCAAGCCTGACGGTTGTCAGGAGGCGATATCCTCATGCTTGTCATGCATAGTGGCTGGCGTACTGGCGCCCGCTGCCATGGTCTGTGCAAGCGGAACAGGCGGCTCGCTTTCCTCGGTCTGTTCTATTCCGTGCAGGCTCGGCAGATTGGCAGGATCATGCCCGGGGCCGGTTTCGAGGCTGGGCAGTGCCTTGCGAATGATGCTGGCGCACAGGGCCCGGTGTGCATGCAATGTCAGGCCTTCCCGTTCGAGGAATTGCAGCAACCGAGTGGCCGAGACCAACGCCACGATGGGATGGAGATCGCGAAAGTGTTCCTCGACCTGGCTGGAACTGACCGACGCGAGTCGCTCCGGATGGGTATGCGGCATCGAAATATCCTCTTTTCGGGTTCCGATGAGTCGGAATCTTGAGTGCTACTTCAGGTGTCACTCTGCCTCGCCGGCGGTGGGGCTTGCCCATCTTCCGGCGTGACCGCTGCGCTTTCCTTGGCGCATCGGTCATTGGTCTCAAGGTGACAGCTCGTACTGAGAGTGTTCGTGCTGAGAGTCTTTGCTTTACGACGGTGTTGCGTTCTTCAAAAGCTAGTATTAGAGAATTCGCGAATATCTTCCAGCCTTGATGCGCGCATGCTCTCATTTTTATCGTGCTTTCGCGAAACTTCATGCCTTCGCGCAGGCGGATACCTGCCACGGGGTTCTGACTGTTAGACTAACGCTCCCCCATGTCGTACAGATGTCCGTCATGTTGAATATAGTCAGGATGGCCACCAAGCCACCTGACAGATGATCATTTTTCCTTCTATGGATGTGCCATGAAACGCTTTGTGCTGCTCGATACCGCGCCGATCCCCGGCACGACGGATTCGTTGTGTCTGTTCGAGTATGGCGAGGACTTCGTCATCAAGATCGAGAGCGGCAAGGGCGGGCAGCTGATGAATACCCGCATGCATGGCTCGGAAGATGCGCTGGCTGAGATTCCTGCCGGTCTGCTCAAGAGTCGCGGCACGCCGGCGACGCCGCAGCGCGTATTGATCGGCGGCTTGGGGATGGGCTTCACCCTGGCCGCCGCACTCAAGCACTTCAAGGCCGATGCCGAGGTGGTCGTTGCCGAGCTGGTGCCGGGAGTGGTGGCCTGGAATGACGGCCCGCTGGGGGCCAAGGCGGGTTATCCGATTCGGGATCCGCGCACGACAGTCGAGAATCGCGATGTGGCCGAGGTGCTGCGTGAAGCGCCCGGCGGCTTCGATGCCATCATGCTGGATGTGGACAATGGCCCGGAAGGCCTGACCGCGGATGACAACGACTGGCTCTACAGTGCAGAGGGGCTGGCGGTGTGTGCCAAGGCGTTGCGCCCGGCCGGCATTCTGGCGGTGTGGTCGGCCACGGCTGATGCGCGCTTCTCGCAGCGCCTGTCGCGGGCCGGTTTCAAGGCCGAGGCGCGTCAGGTCTACGCGCATGGCACCTCGGGGGCCAAGCACACCATCTGGATCGCGCGTTACGTCGGGCGTGCGGAGAAGCCTGATGACAAGACGAAGGCCGGGAAAGGCAATGGCAAGCGCTCAGGCAGCCCGAGCAGAAAGCCGGCATCGAAGGGTGCCGCAAGGCCGCCGCGCCGCAAGTAAGCCGTGTGTCTCGTTGCTGATGACGTGATGGATGACTCTTCGCCTTAGTCGTTGTGACACACGCTTTCACAGGCGTCGATGCCCTCATCGCAGGGGGGTGAACGCATGAAAAAACGGGCTGGTCACATGGTGTGGTCAGCCCGTTTTGGTGTGCGTCATCGGCGCTTATCGATAGCGTTCAGCCTGTTACAGCGCCAAGCGCTTTCGACTAGGCCCGATGCTGGATTCTGGCTCAGGCCGCTTCGCGCGCCTTCATGTCCTGGTGATATTCCTCGGCGAGGCGCTTCTTGGTGGCGTCATCGAAGACGCGGCCTGCCAGCTGGAAGACTTCCTGCTCTTCCTCATCCAGGTGGTGGGTCACCAGGTGCTCGAGCTGCTTGGCGGTGGCCAGCCAGCCCGGTGAGCTGTAGTCGGTCGCCTCGAGCTTCTCGACCAGCTCATCGATCTCATGGTGCTCGGCGACACTGTGACGCGCTTTCTCCTGCGTCATGTCGTGCTCCATCATCGGCATGTAGAGCGCACGCTCCTCAGCACCGGCGTGATTGGTGAGCGATTCCTTGAGGCGCTTGAACAGGTCATCGCGCGGCTCGCTGTCACCTTCGGTCTGCAGCAGCATGTCCAGCAGGCGGCGTTGTTCGTCGTGGGTCTCGCGCAGGGCTTCAAATACGGTCATGTTCCAGCTCCTCATCATGTCTGGCGTGTTGAGTGGCGGGTCTGCTTGTGTGCGGTCTTGCTCAAGTGCGGGCTTGCTTGTGTCAGGTGTGTACAACTCTGGTGGCGGATCGGCGGAAGTTCAAGTGCGCAACGCCGATCGGCCTTGAAAAAGCCTTGGCGCGAGGCAAGGAAACAAGGGTGACCCTTGAATTCTTTGCTCGGTGGCGTGCCCGCAACGGTGTCTGATCGATGCCAGCTGCCGGCCGCCACCGTCAGGAGCCCCGACATGTCCCAAGACCAGACCACGCCAGTTGATTCCTTCAGCCCCAAGGGGTCTCACGCACCGGCGTTATCGGCGTCGCTGTCCGGCAGTCAGCTGGACCGTCCACCGGGCGGTGGCTGGCCGTCGATCAAGGCGGTCGAGAAGTTCATCTGGCAGGAGCATCTGCCCATCGAAGGCCATCGCAGCCTGATGAAGATGAACAAGCCCGATGGCTTCTATTGCCCGAGCTGCGCCTGGCCGAATGGCGACAAGCCCAAGGGTGCCAACTTCTGCGAAAACGGTGCCAAGGCGCTGGCGTGGGAGGCGACACGCGAACGTGTCAGTGATGAGCTGTTCGCCAACAATACGCTCAGCGAGCTGCGCGAGTGGTCGGATCACCATCTGGAGAAGGAAGGGCGCTTGACGCGACCGCTGCGCTACAACGCCCAGACGGACCGCTACGAGATCACCAGCTGGGAAGCGGCCTACGCCGAGATCGGCCAGCGCCTCAAGCGCTATGAGGACCCGAACCAGGTCGAGTTCTATACCTCGGGGCGCACCTCCAACGAGGCGGCGTTCCTGTTTTCCCTGTTCGGGCGCATGTACGGCACCAACAACTTCCCGGACTGCTCGAACATGTGCCACGAGACCACCTCGCGGGCGCTACCTGAGTCCATCGGCATCGGCAAGGCGACGGTCAATCTCGAGGACTTCAAGCAGGCCGATGCCATCTTCATCTTCGGCCAGAACAGCGGTACCAACAGCCCGCGCATGATGGGTGATCTCCACGAGGCGCGTGGCCGCGGGGCCGAGGTGGTCAGCTTCAACCCGCTGCGCGAGCGGGCGCTGGTCAGCTTTGCCGACCCGCAGTCGCCCAAGGACATGCTGAGCGGCAAGGGTGTCGAGATCAGCAGTCAGTATCATCAGCTGCGCATCGGCGGGGACCTCGCCGCCGTGCAGGCGATGTGCAAGTACGTGATCGAGGCCGACGATGCGCTGCGCGAGCGCAATCCGCATGCGGTGGGCTATCTGGATCATGACTTCATCGCCCAGCATACCCACGGTTTTGATGCCTTCGCCGAGCATTGCCGCAAGCTCGAGTGGCAGGACCTGGTCGCCATGTCCGGCCTGTCACGTGAATCGCTGGAACAGGCGGGGCAGACCTATCTGGAGGCCGAGCGCGTGATCTGCTGCTGGGGCATGGGCATCACCCAGCATGCGCGCGGCGGCGACACCATCCAGCAGATCATCAATCTGTTGCTGCTGCGCGGCAATATCGGCAAGCCCGGCGCGGGGGCCTGCCCGATACGCGGCCATTCCAATGTGCAGGGCGACCGCACCGTCGGCATCGAGAATCTGCCCAATGACGCGATGCTGGATGCCTTCGATCGGGTCTTCGACATCAAGTGCCCGCGCGAGAACGGCCATGATGTCGCCGAATGCTGCGAGGCGATTCTGCGCGGTGAGGTACGCGCCTTCATCGGCATGGGCGGCAACTTCTTCCGCGCGATTCCCGATCAGAAGCGCGTGGTCGAGAAGGTACACGAGATGGACATGACGGTGCATATCGCCACCAAGCTCAACCGCAGTCACCTGCACCCCGGCAAGCATGGCTGGGTGCTGCCCACGATCGGCCATAGCGAGCGTGATCTGCAGGCCGGCGCCGATGGCAAGGGCGCGGAGCAGGTCTCCAGCGCTGAGGACGGCATGTGCAACGTTGCGCCATCGCGCGGCGTGATGGCCCCGGCGGACCCAAGTCTGCACTCCGAGATCGCCATCACCTGTCAGCTGGCCAAGGCGACGTTGCCGCCGCATCCGACCCTGGACTGGGATTGGTTGCAGGCGGATTACGCGCGGATTCGTAATCGCATCGAAGAGGTCTTCCCGCAGATCTTCCCTGACTACAACGCGCGCCTGGCTCAGGGCGGCTTCCATATCCGCATCGCCCCGCGCGAGCGCATCTGGCATACCGACTCGGGGCGTGCCAACTTCCTGTTCCCCGAGGGGCTGGGCACGGATGAGGAGGGGCTGAACAAGGTCACCCATGAGACCCTGAACATGGATAGCACCTTCCTGCTCATCACCATGCGCGGTCACGACCAGTTCAATACCACCGTCTATTCAAATGACGACCGCTATCGCGACGTCTATGGCACGCGGATGGTGGTGATGATCAGCCCACAGGATCTCGAGACGCTGGGCCTGAGCGAGGGTCAGCGCGTGACGCTGGAAACGGTCAGCGAAGACGGCGTCGAGCGCAGCATGGCGGGCTTCAAGCTCAAGGAATACGACATTCCGACCGGCTGTCTGGCAGCGTACTATCCGGAAACCAATGACCTGATTCCGCTGGATCACCGTGATGCGCGCAGCAACACGCCCGCCTCGAAATCGGTGCCGGTCCGGTTGCGCCTGATGGACAGCGAAGAGGTCAATGCCAGCGAAGGGGTGCTGGCGAGCAGCTGAAGGGCTTCAGCATGAACCGCTAAACAAGGAAAGGCTGAAAAATTTGCATCCTGTACTCGGTGTCAGGTTTTGATGTCAGTGAAGGAGGGCGAGAGTCACGCCACGCGCTGCACTGAAAGAGTGCGCCGCGTGGCGTTCTGCTGTCTGGCGCTCAAGATGATGCCAACGTCGGCGTACCTGAGGGGTTCGTAGGTGCTGCGCCGGGCTTGTCGCATAATCATTTCTGGAGGCTGTCTTGCGCCCAACCGCGCCTGTAGCCAGGCCAGAACCTGACGGCTGTGTCAGCTTCATGGCACGGGCGGCGCGCTGGCATCTTGCACGGTTTGAGGATGGGTGGCGTGAATCTTGCGTGGTGGTAGGGTAGCGACCGCCGCTCTGACCGCCGCCCTGCCCGCCACCTTGCCGCAGGGGGCGGTGGCCGGCGTTCAGGCAGGCTGACACCACCACAAGACTCGACGACTCACGACCGAGCTCCAGGAAGGCACTCATGGCAGAACACTCCTCACCTAACGCATCAGGCCGCGCTTCAGACCCTGCCTCAGATCAGGCATCGATGGCAGGCGAATCCGGCAATGATTATCCCTTGAGCGAAGTGCCTGCCTCGGCACGACGGGGACTGCTCTCCACCTCGATGGTGCTGCTCGGCTTCACTTTCTTTACCGCCACCATGTGGGCGGGCGGGGCATTGGGTGCCGCGTTCGCGCTCAATGAACTGTTGTGGATCATCGTGATCGGCAATCTGCTGCTCGGCGGTTACGCTGCCGCCCTGGCCTATATCGCCTGCAAGAGCGGCCTGAATTCGGTGCTGATGGGCCGGCTGTGCTTCGGCGAAAAGGGCAGCCGCCTGTCTGATTTCGTGCTCGGGTTCACCCAGATCGGCTGGTACGCCTGGGGCACCGCGACCATTGCCATCGTGCTGGTCAAGACGCTCGGCTTGCCGGAGTGGCTGACCACACCGCTGATGGTCATCTTCGGTTTCGCCTTCTGTCTGACGGCGATGATCGGTTATCGCGGGCTGGACATGCTCTCGCGCATCGCTGTGCCGGCCATGTTTCTGTTCATCCTGTTCAGTCTCTACACCGGCATGATCGATGTCGGCGGTGTCGCAGGCCTTGCGGCACTGACGCCGACGGATTCCATGAGCTGGACGGCCGCCATCACAGCAGTGATCGGCACCTTCATCAGCGGTGGCACCCAGGCGACCAACTGGAGCCGCTTCGCGCGTTCGCCGAAGATCGCCGTCATTGCGACCCTGGCGGCCTTCTTCGTCGGCAATGGCCTGATGGTGCTCACCGGTGCGCTCGGCGCGATGATCTACCAGCAGGCCGATATCGTCGACGTGATGATCGCCCAGGGACTGGTCAGCCTCGCCGTCCTGATGCTGTTCCTCAATATCTGGACTACCCAGGACAACACCATCTACAACTTCGCGATCGCCGGCTGCAATCTGTTGCGCACCCCGCATCGTCAGCGTGTCACCCTGGGCGGCGCGGCCATCGGCACCGTGCTGGCGGTACTCGGCATGTATGAATGGCTGATTCCGTTCCTGATTCTGCTCGGCACCTTCATCCCGCCGATCGGCGGCGTGATCATGGCCAACTTCTGGCTCGGTCACAAAGGGCAGTATCCGCGCCTCGCCGAGGTGCCCAGGGTCGATTATCACTGGCCGGGCCTCGCCGCCTACGCCATCGCCTGCCTGTGCGCCTGGAGCTCACCCTTCATGCCGCCCGTCGTGGGTGTCGTGGTCGCCTTCGTCGTCTACGGCGGACTGATCAAGCTTGCCAAGGTCGAACTGGCCAACAAGACGGCGGCGTGAGTGGCTGAGCGTCTGATGTGAAGGGGGAATGCAAGAACCGCCCGGCAGCCAATAAATTTATTGCTGGGCGGTGATAGTGGTTTAGGAGTTTTAATGTTGCATAAAAGTTAAGTGTGGTTTTCTCGAGAAAGCTTTTATATAAGCGTTTCTCAGTCGCTGATAATTTTGTATACTATTTCTGAAGCGTCGGCAGAGATGATTTCTATGTCGTAATTCTTGAATCTAATTTTTTTGCTATTTCTAGGGTATATCAATTCTTGCTTGTAGGCTGTGCGAGCCATGTCCTCGAAAGTATACTCTCTATACAAAATACTGAGGCCATTTGCGCCCAATCCAGTGAATATTATCTCATGATTGAGGTAGCCCGCTTCGGAGTAAGGGACTCGAGATTCTACAAGCCGAAAAGTCGTATCAGAGGGCTCAATGCTATATTGCGAACCGCTCCCTACAGGCGAGTTCCAAAAACTTCTAGCCATGACTGTCCCATCCCACTTGCCATCAGAATCTATGCCAAACATTAGATGGCTGTGAGGGATGTGAACGACTTTATTTCCATCCTCATTTTGGCCGGCGATTCTGAAAATATCGCCGTAACTTCCATTGAGATGAATAGCGACAGTGCCAAGTCCTCCTTTGAATACGAAATCATTTAAGGCCTGGTACTGATTTTTTCGTACGATTTCTTGATATGACTTTCGTGCAATGATCTGATCGCCCACATAAGCTTTCTGTGTTTGGCCAACTGTATAGTTTTTAAAATCCACATCATTGATGTTGCTTTGCGTAGAGGTGTTGTGCATGGCAGTGGTACAGCCTGCTAGCAAGAGATAAAACGCCGCTATGATTATGGTTTTCATTTCAGTGCCTGTGAGCTGTCGACGGGCCTAATTAAAAGGAGTCATTTTTTATTGCTTTTTTGAAAGCTATATGAGTTTTCTATTTTATTCAATGTTCCTTTGTGGCTTCACCTGAATCACCAGGCAGACGGCGATCAGCGCCATGCCCAGCCAGCCGAGCGGTGCGATATGTTCCCCGACGATGGTGACGGCGAGCAGCGCGGCGACCAGCGGTTCGAACAGGGTGAGCAGGGTGGCCTTGCTGGCGGCGACGGTCTTCAGGCCGTAGCCGAAGGCGATATAGCCGAGGAACATCGGCACCAGCGCCATGTAGAGCGCGACTGATGTGTTGCCGGGGGTGGCGAACAGGCGCGGGTCTGCCACCAGCATGCTGAGGCCCAGGCCCGCGATCAGCGCGATACCGGCGACGCCGAACAGGCTGCCCATGGCAGCGCGGGCGTGGGTGCCGTGGTCCATCATGCGCCGGGCGATCAGCGAATAGGCAGCGTAGGTCGTGCCGGCGATGACGCCCAGCACGATACCGGTCAGGCGTTGCCAGTCAGCATCAGGCACGCCCCCTGACCCTGTCGCCATCGGGTCGCCGCCGGCGCTGATGGTGGCAATGTCTCCGCCATGAGTGGCCGTTTCGCCCATCGCCATCATCACTACACCGGCAATGCCCAGCGCGAGGCTGATATACCAGCTCAGCGTGAGTCGGTGGTGGCCGAACAGGCGCTCCAGAATCGCCGCGGCCAGTGGCGCCGTGGCGATGGTGATCACCGTGCCGATGGCGACGCCGGCCAGATGCATCGAGGAGTAGAAGGCCAGCGGGTAGATGACGACACACACGGCGCCGAGCAATACCCAGCGCTTCTGCGCCAGCAACAGGCCCAGGCAGCTCATGATATTGGGCCGCGCGATCACAGCTTGTAGCAGGCCGCCGACGCCCATGGCGAAGGCGCCGGTCGCCAGCGGACTGACATCCTGATTGAAGTGGGCCGCCGTGCCGGTGGTGCCCCACAGCAGCGCGGCAAACAGGACGGCCAGGCTTCCCATGTCGGTCGATCTTGAAGAGGCAGCGATATCGGGGCGGGTGGTTGTCATGGTGATGTCCTTGCGTGTCTTGCCAATCCCTTGGCCGTTTTCAGTCGCAGCATAAGCGCTGGCGAAAGTGTGCTGAAACCACTTTCGGGGAGTTGAGTTGCCGCGCCAGCTGGGTGCCGCTCAGGGCGCGTACTCTAACTTGCCAACAATTCCCTCATTGCCGTCAGGCGTCATGACGCTGCCATGACTCCGCTCCTTGCTCCGGCCCTTGATTGGCATCGCGGCCATGCTCGGTATCGCTCCACGGATCACGCTCACCCCATTGGGCAGTGTCGCCGTGTGTATCAACTAGAGCGTCGCAGGCCGTGTCGGGCGTCGTCCAGGACGCGAGGTCTGCCTGCGGGCTAGCCATCGGCGCCTGCGTTGCCTGCGAACGCAATTGCAGCATCAGGCAGGTCATGATCAGCACCATGCCGATGGCGCCCATCAGCGTGAACTGCTCGCCGACCACGATGACGGCCAACAGGCCCGCCACCAGTGGCTCGAACATGGTCAGTACCGTCACCCGGCTGATGGGCACGCTGGCAAGCCCGCGTCCGAAGATGAGGCTGGCCAGCAGCATCGGGATCAGCGCCATGTAGATGGCGACCGCCGAATTCACCGGCGTGGCGAACAGGCGCGGATCGAGGAACAGGCAGCTGATGGACAGGCCGATCAACAGCAGGACGCCGGCACAGCCGAACATCGCCCCCATGGCTGCACGGCGATGCACGCCCAGCAGCATCATGCGTCTGGCAAGCAGCGAATAGGTGGCGTAGCTCGCGCCGGCCAGCACGCCCAGCCCGATACCGATGAGCTTGCGGCTCTCGCTGGCAACGCCGCTGGCAGTGGCGTTTGCCGCCGTGTCTGCCAGGCGTGTCTCGCCCATGGCCATCAACCCCACACCGGTCATGCCCAGCATCAGCGCCGCGTACCAGCGCGCACTGACGCGCTTGCGATCCAGCACATATTCCAGCACCGCTGCCGCCAACGGTGCCGTGGCGATGGTGATCACGGTGCCCATCGCCACGCCGGTGTATTCCATGGCCGAATAGAAGGCCAGCGGGTAGACGATGATGAACAGCGCCGCCCACAGCACGAGATGCTTGTGGACCAGCAGGGCGGCCAGCTCCTCATGGAGGATTCGTCGCGACAGCACGGCCTGCAGAATGCCGCCAAAGCCCATGGCGAAGGCGCCGGTGGCCAACGGGCTGACATCCTGATTGAAGTGGGCGGCGGTGCCGGTCGTGCCCCAGAGCAGGGCGGCCGTGAGGACGGAAAGATTGCCGATCTGGCGTTCCAGCGCTGGGCGGAAGGGCGTCCGGGAGAAGGAGTGCTGCATGGTGGATGGCTCGCAATGAAGTGTGTCTCGGTGTGCACGAGATTACGCCTCATCGCGAGAATATATTGTGCTGAAACTACGCTCTGATCTGCCAGGAGAAGCAAAACGTCATATACCGCCAGCGTGCGGTGATTGACTGCCGGGTTCGGGTACTCAATCGGTTGTTCAGATGATCGAGTCAGTCAGTCGTCATTCAGTGATTCAGTCATTCGGGGGAGTGAGGCTCGAATACTGACGCGTCATCTCGCGTGGCGACTGGCCGAAGTAGCAGGAAAAGCGCCGCGAGAAGGCGGAAAGGTTCTGATAGCCGACGGCCTCGGCGACCTGCTGGACGCTGAGATCGGTATGGATCAACTGCGCCCGCGCGCGCTCCATGCGTCTGGCGGTCAGGTACTGCTTGACGCTGACGCCCAGATTGTCGCGGAACACCTTGTGGAACTGGGTCGGGCTCAGGTGGGCGAGTCGGGCCAGTGATGCCACATCGTGGGGCTGGGCCAGCTGCGCGTTCATGACGTCGAGCACTCTGAGCAGACGACGATCGACGCGTTGATCACAGGTCTGCTTCTCCAGCAGGCCGAGAAACAGCGCGATGGAGAGCTGATCGATGTGCTTGTCGACCTCACCCTGCAGCTGCGCTTCGAGAAACAGCAGGTAGTTCATCAGCAGGGTGCTGATCGAGAACACCACGCGTTGTGACGCCGCGAGATTGTCGGGCAGGTAGTCCAGATCAGCGACGATGAAACGCGCGGCGTCCTTGGCATGAAACAGGTGCGACTCCCCGGGGCGAATGATGACGCACTCGCCGGTGACCACGGTGCCGTGATGGCTGCCGACCTGGATATCGAGATGGCCGCGGATCGGCAGCACCAGCTGGTGGTGGTCGTGGTCATGACTCGTGGCCTGCGGGGTATAGGCGCGCAGCGAGAGTGTCGTCATGGTGCGATGGCCATCATCCGGCGATGCAGGGACAGCAAGCAGAGCAAGAGGAACACGCGGGCCGTCAGCGGCTCAGCTCGATGCTGCGGGTCTGGCCGCGGCCGACCTGCACCTGACTGAGAATCAGCGGGCTGCGTGTGCCGTCCGGCAACTGGATGACACCGGCGACATAGAAGGTGCCGGATGGCAGGCCAGTGGCATTGAAGTAGCCATTGCTGTCAGTGCGCACGATGTGGGTGTAGGCCTGGGCACGCGGGTCGGCGCGAGACGCCGTCTTGCCTGCCAGCGCCAGTTCGGCGGCTTCTGCGGAGTAGGTGGTGACCGGTGCGATCGAGATGCCCGCCCGGTTGGCGTAGATCGTCTGGCCCTGCCACTCATAGGACATGCGGCCCTTGATCACCGAGGTGCCGGTCTTGTCCAGCTTGGCGTACTCCGCCTCCGGGAAGGCGACGGTGCGCTGGACGCGCTGCTCGCCCTGTTCGGACTGCGAAGAGCCGAAGTCCGGCAGCGAAATGCTGTCGGCCATGCGCGAGGCGCTTTCACACCCGGCAAGAACGGCGGTACACATGAGCAGAGCGAGCGGAGTACGCAAGTGACGAAGCATGGCGAGTCTTCCCTGAAGTCGAGTGATGGGCGGCGCGGGCGTCGGCTCGTGAGCGAGCCAGTCTGGCCACAGCTGCTGCCTTTGCCCCACATCCTACTGCGCCGAGCACAGTCAGGGAACTGCCGGTGAGCGGGAGACAGGCGCGGGTGACTCTTCCGTCAGGCATCGGCATCCGTGGGCATTCGCTGGTAACTCTCGCGGTTTCGACCGACCCTTGTCAGTAGGCCAGCAGCAAGCGTTTGCCCGTGAGCGGGCTGGGTTGCGCGAAGCATGCCTCTGGAGTTGCTTAAACAGGAACTCCTTGTTCATTATACGTTTGTCTATAACGTGATGGCGCTTGTTACCATGCTGTTCATCAAACCCTGTGCAAGGGCTGCGCAAGAGCTGTTCAAAACCGCTCAAGATCTGCTTGTGTGCTGTTCGAGTGCAGCACACAGGTGGCATTACCGCCTAGCGCGCGGTGCGCTGGCGTCGGGTGAACCATTCATTGTCCGGGAGGGCCGCATGTCGACATCCCAGAGCGCTACTGATCCTTCACGTCGCCAGCTGTTGAAGCTGGGGCTTGGTGGGGCAGGCATTGCCGTGTTCGGCGGCCTGTCCCTTCAGGCCCTGGCCGAGACGGTCGCTGACGAGCAACAGACGCAGGATGACAGTGCCTTCGCGACGTTCATGGTCTTGTCGCGCTGGCTGCTGAGCGACAAGACCCTGGATGAGCGGCTGGGCCAGCGCTACTTCGAGGCGCTGGCGAGAATTCCGGCCGAGGGAGTGCCCGGTGTCGGCAGCTTGCCGGCCCTCAAGTCCCGCTTGCTGGCTTTGGGCGAGTCGCGAGAGTACGTGAAAAAGGAAGACCTGAGTGACGGCGAGATGGCGCTGGTGCGCCGTCTGCTGCAGGCCTGGATGCTGGGCACGGTCGGCAAGTCGATCAGTGATCCCGCCGCCGAGGTCATCGCCTTCGAGCGCGCTGGCATGTATGCCGGGCCGCGCGATGTTCAGGTGGTGCGTACCTATTGCCCCAACCGTCCGGGGTTCTGGGCAGAGGCACCCAAGGCCTGAGTGGTCACGCTTTCTCCCCAGGCTTGCGCGTGGCGGATGGTCGGGCCTTGAGTCCGTGCTCTTAGACCTCAGCTCCTGACATCGCCTGCATGCCAGACCTTCCAGGGGCGTCCTGACCGCCCCTGTTGCCGTTCCCAATTTCCCGAGGAGAATCCTGCATGGCCGAGGAATCCCGTGCGTATGATGCCGATGTGATCGTGGTCGGGTCTGGTGTCGCCGGTGCCCTGATCGCACATCGCCTGGCCGAGGCCGGCAAGTCGGTCATCATGCTGGAAGCAGGCCCGCGCATGCAGCGCTGGCAGATCGTCGAGCGCTTCCGCAACCAGGCCAACAAGATGGACTTCATGGGGCCCTATCCTGCCAGCAAGGCGGCGCCCCATCCGATGCTCTACGGCGAGAACGCCGACTATCTGGTGCAGAAGGGCGAGCAGGCCTACGACGCCCAGTACATTCGCGCCGTCGGCGGCACTACCTGGCACTGGGCGGCGTCTTCCTGGCGTTTTCTGCCCAGCGATTTCGTGCTCAAGAGCGAGTATGGCGTCGGGCGCGACTGGCCGATCGGCTATGACGACCTGGAAGACTATTACTTCCGTGCCGAGGTCGCGCTGGGTGTCTGGGGGCCGAATGATGTCGATCTCGGCAGCCCGCGCAGCGCCGAGTATCCGATGGCACCTCTGCCGCTGTCGTGGAACGAGCGGCGGGTCAGCGAGCGCATCAATCCCCACGGCTTTGACATGGTCACCGAGCCGGTGGCGCGCAACAGCCGCCCGTATGACGAGCGCCCGACCTGCTGCGGCAACAACAACTGCATGCCTATCTGCCCGATCGGTGCGATGTATTCCGGCATCATCCATGTCGAGAAGGCCGAACGTGCCGGTGCCAGACTGATCGACAATGCCATCGTGCATCATCTGGAAAGCGACGCCAGCGGCAAGATTCGCGAGGTGCGCTATCTGGACCCCGACGGCAAGCAACATCGCCTGAGTGCGGCGCGGGTGGTGCTGGCGGCCAATGGCATCGAGACGCCCAAGCTGATGCAGATGTCGGTCAACGCCCATACCCCCGATGGGGTGGGTAACCAGAACGACATGGTCGGCCGGCATCTTATGGACCATCCCGGCACCGGGGTGAGCTTTCTGGCCGATGAGCCGCTGTGGGCCGGGCGTGGCCCTCAGGAGATGACCTCGATCATCACCTGGCGCGACGGCGACTTCCGCAAGGACTTCGCGTCCAAGAAGCTGCACCTGTCCAACATTGCCCGCACGCAGCAGATGACCACGGAGGTACTGTCGGAAACACCGCTCAGGCTCGGCGCGGATCTTCAGGCGCAGATCGATAACCGCGCCAGTCGCTATGTGCAGTTCGACAGCTTCCACGAGCTGTTGCCAGAGGCCGCCAATCGCATCACGCCGTCAAAAAAACGTGACGCTCTCGGCCTGCCGCGCCCGGAATTCCGTTATGCTATCGATGATTACGTCAAGCGCAGCGCCGCGCATACCCGTGAACAATATGCGCGTATCGCTCAGCTGATGGGAGGCACCGACATCGCGTTCCGTGATGAGTTCTCCAACAACCAGCATATCTGCGGTACGACCCTGATGGGAGACAACCCCAAAGACTCCGTGGTGGATCGCGATTGCCGAGTGCATGGCCATGACAACCTGTTTGTCGCCAGCTCCGGCAGCATGCCCACCGTCGGGTCGGTCAATTGCACCCTGACCATCGCGGCGTTGTCTCTGCGTATTGCCGATCTGCTCGAACAGGAAATATAAGCATGGTCCCGCACGTCCGTACTGCTGGCACCCGTGATGCCATTGATGAGAAAGGTCGCGGTGCCCGCCCGATCCTTCGCCCCGCACGCCTGACCCGTGCCGTCCGCCTGGCCGCCATTGCGGGCACCAGCGCCTTGTTGCTCAGCGCCTGTGGTAGCGGCGAAGACGAGCACGCCAGCCAGGTGGAAGCTGACAAGGCTGCCACCAATGACCCCGCGCTGATCGAGAAGGGGCTGTACATGGCGCGCGCCAGCGATTGCGCGGCCTGTCACAGCACCGAGGACGGCGATGAATACGCCGGTGGCCTCGGCTTCGAGACCCCGGTGGGCGAGATCTACGCCACCAACATCACCCCGGACACCGAGCACGGCATCGGCAACTACACCCTCGAGGAGTACACCCGTGTGCTGCGCGAGGGCGAGGCTGCCGATGGCCACAACCTCTATCCGGCGATGCCGTTCCCGTCCTACGCCCGTCTGACGGATGAGGACATCAAGGCGCTCTACGCCTGGAACATGCATGAGGTGACGCCGAGCAGCACGCCCAACCGCGAAAGCGAGATTCCGTTCCCGCTCAACATGCGCTGGCCGATGGCACTGTGGGAAGAGATCTTCTCGCCGCTGGAGCCGTGGCAGGACCACGAGGACAAGAGTGCCGACTGGAACCGCGGTGCCTATCTCGTCCAGGGGCCGGGCCACTGTGGCAGCTGTCACACCGAGCGTGGCTTCGCCTTCCAGGAAACGGCACTGACCGGTGATGAAGAAGGCTATCTCGGCGGGGCGATGATCGAAGGCTGGCGCGCCTTCAACCTCACGCCTGACATGCAGGATGGTCTGGGCAGCTGGAGCGAGCAGGATATCCAGACCTATCTGGCGACCGGCAACCTCAAGGGCAAGGCGCAGGCTGGCGGCCCGATGGCGGATGTGGTCGAGCACTCCATGCGTCACATGAGTGAAGATGACCTGCGCGCCATCGCGGTCTATCTGAAGTCGATTCCGGCGGTGGATGGCAAGGGCGAGCAGGGCGAGGCGGTCAATGATGGCGATCGCGAGGCCGAAAGCGAGCCGCAGGTCGCCACGCGCTTCAATCAGGGCGCACCGGCCGATGACGTGCTGTTGCTGCGCGGTCAGCCGCTGGACAAGCGCCCCGATGATGAAGACCTGATCGGTCAGCTGACCGACGCCACGCCGGGCGTGCGTCTGTATCTGGGCCACTGCGCCATGTGTCACGGCGCGGATGGCGCCGGCACCCAGGATGGCTACTACCCGTCGCTGTTCCACAACAGCGTGACCGGCAGTGTCTATCCGGACAATCTGGCCCAGGCGATCCTCAATGGTGTGCAGCGTGAGAACAATGGCCACAGTGTCTTCATGCCGGCCTTCGATGACAGCCTGACCGATGATGAGCTGATCAACCTGATGGACTATCTCGAGAATCGCTTCGGGGAAGGTCATCACTCCGAGACGCTGGCATCACCCGACACGCGTCGTCAGCAGCTGAGCGACAAGCTCGAGGACTGGCGCAAGCACTGAATCCGGTGCAGGCCTGAGTCCGGTGCAGGCACAGAGGTCTGTGCTGACAGGCCTGCGCAAGCGCTTGGTAGTCGCGAAAAAAGACAGCCCATGAAAGCGGGCTGTCTTTTCCGTGACCTGCTTCCGTGACCTGCGCCATGGCGCAGAGAGTGTGGTTGTCGTGTGCGTTCAGGCCGTCTCATCCCGCGTTCAGTTTCTCCGTGACTGGATCATCCGTGACTGGCGATGTCACACAGTTGGGGTAATATTGCCCCATGCAGGACCCCCGATTCACATTCATCCCGCTCGGGTTGCGCTCAAATGCAGCACAAACTGAAGAACTGCGGTAGAATGTGCGCCCAGACTTTAGCTCTTTATCAATTATTCGAGGCAACATAGCAGTATGACCGACGCTAATCTTGACGACCAGCTTGCATCCCTGTTTCAGGAGCAGGACACCAAGCAGGACCAGAACGCCCGCATCAAGGAGCTGGAGCGTCAGCTGCGTGAAGCCAGCAAAGAAGCCGACAAGCTCCGTAATGCCCGTGACAAGGCAAAGAAGGAAGTCGAAGACCTGCGCGCTCGCAACGAACGCCTGAGCGAGAAAGCCGCAGCCTCTGACAAGCACCGCAAGCAGGTCGAACACGAGTTCAACCAGAAGCTGGTGCAGTACAAGGCACGTCTGGCACGCGAACAGGCTATCGCCCAGTCTCGCATGATGCCGATGGGCGCAGCCGTCGAGGAAGCGACCGAAGAAGCCGATGCGGCCTCTCTGGAAGACCTCGGCCTCAACGCTGCCGCTATCCGTGCCCTGACTGACGCTGGCTACGACGACGTCGCCAAGGTTCGCAAGGCTCACGCCGATGGCGTGATCTCTGAAGTCAAGGGCATCGGCCCGAAGGCTCAGTCCCAGATCGCTGAAGCCCTCGACGCCTGATCGTTGCCGTTGATCGAAAAAACCCGCCAATCGGCGGGGTTTTTTAATGGTCTGTTGTCCGGCCTGTTGTCTGACCTGATCTCTACTCTGAGGCAAGGCTTCCGCCAGGCGCCTGCGCCGTCATGCCGATCCGCCTTCCTCGTCCACCAGCGGCAAGCGGGCAAGACTCGCCGCCACCTCCTCTTCGAGCAGACTGACCAGCAGGGCCTGTACCGCGTGCAGCGACTCCCCTTCCTCGGCCGTCGGCAACTGCCACTTGAGCTCCAGATAGCGCTCGCTGCGCATCGAGAGCGGCAGGCCGATCAGGTCGCCTCTGGCATCCTCGAGCACCTGCAGCGCTGACAGCGCATCAATGATGGTGGCGGCACTGCCCGAGCGCGCCAGACGCCCGGCGCTGGCCGGCGTGGCGACTTCCAGCAGACTCGCCGGCGTCACACGCTCACGCTTGAGCAGCCCCCGAATCAAGCGCCCCTGACTACTGGTTTCCGGCAGGTCCACGAAGGGGCGTTCATTGAGGCGTGCAAGGGTCAGCGGCTTGTCCAACAGCGGCCAGCGTGAGGGCCACAGCAGCATCAAGGGCAGCTTCAGCGCGGGCGGTGCCTCGGCTTGCGCCTCGTCACTGGCCTCTTCACTTGCCCCGCTGCGGGAAGCGGTCCCTTCGGCATTGTGCGCATCATCCTCGACGTCAAACGGCAGCTCCGGCGTGTCCCCCAGCTCGGGCATGGCAGCCTTGGCGGTAGGCTTTGCCTCGTCGTCATCGCCTTCGATGAGTGTCGTCTCCTCGCGCGCACGCTGACGCAGACTGGCCTTGAGCTCACGGGCGCGTGCCGCCGCCGTCTTGGCACGCTTGCCGCCCTGGGGCTCCGGCGGTGCTTCCAGACTCACCGCCATCGCGACCCGCCCCTCGCGGATGGCGAGATCATGCTGTGACACCTCAAGCACTTCCAGGCTGGGCAGCCACTCACTCAAGGCTTCACTGGCCGCGATGCGTGTCAGCCAACCGGCACTGAAGGCCTCCAGACCAGGTGTGACCGCCAGCACGAGACGCGGACGCTTGCCGCTGCCCGGCCCGAAGGCCAGTCGCCTGAGCTCGGATTGGGCGCTGAACATCCGGGCGAGTGATGGCGTCAGGCGCTCGGCTTCCGGGGTCGGCACCAGCTTGCCGCCCTCGCGCAGAAACAACGAATAGCCCAGCGTCTGCTCGAGTTGTGCCAAGCCCCGCGAGACCACCGGCACGCTGATCCCCAGTTGCGCGGCACCGCCTTTCATCGAGCCACACTCGATCACCGCCCACAGCATTTCCAGCTGACGCAGCCGTATGCCGGGTTCACGGGTGCCTGTGTCTGACTGCGCCATGGTGTTGCTCCTTGAAGGGTTCGTCCGCGATGCTCCGAGAGTCAGCGCTGGGCGCTGGCTTATTTAGCCTTACGCTAATCATGCTGGCACCAAATGTCACGCTCAAGCTGCCTACAGGACGTCACGACCCCTGAAACGACACTCCCCCCGCTGATGAATCAGCGAGGGGAGTGAGAGACAAGGCATCGATTCGCGCCAGTCGTTCGTTCAGAGCGGCCACTGGTTCAGAGCGGCCGCTCGTGCAGACCGACAATCGACGAGCGATCAGGAGAGTGCCAGTACACCTTCTGCTTCAAACAGCACGCCCTTGGGCAGCTCCTTGACGCCGACGGCCGCACGCGCCGGATACGGCTGGCTGAAGTACTGCTCCATCAGCGTGTTGACCACGGCGAAGTTGCTGAGATCGGTCAGGAACAGATTGACCTTGACCAGTTGATCCAGGCTGCCACCGGAAGCTTCACACACCGCCTTGAGATTGCGGAACACCTGGTCTGCCTGGGCTTCAAAACCGCCTTCCACCACTTCCATGGTCGCCGGGTCCAGCGGGATCTGGCCGGACAGGAACACCAGATTACCCGTGCGCACCGCCTGGGAATACGGGCCGATGGCAGCCGGTGCGGACTCGGTAGAGATAATCTGCTTGGTCATGCGCAATTCCTTGTTCAATCAGTTGACGGAGAGACACTCGAAAAAAGACGACTACACGGCAGTACGCACTGCCTGGCAGACCCTGGCGCAGCCACTGACACAGATACAGACACTGCTTTGAGCATCAGGCAGCGTAGCGACCAAGACTGAGACCATTGGGATCGATGGAGGGCTTGCGACCATCCACCAGGTCCGCCAACAGACTCGCACTGCCGCAGCTCATGGTCCAGCCCAGGGTGCCGTGTCCGGTGTTCAACCACAGATTGTCATACTTGGTGCCACCGATGATCGGCGTGGAATCCGGCGTCATCGGACGCAGGCCGGCCCAGAACTCCGCCCGCGCATAGTCACCGGCTTCCGGGAACACATCACGCACCACCATGTTGATGGTCGCACGGCGCTTCTCGATCAAGGAAAGATCGAACGAGGCCAGCTCGGCGGTGCCACCGACGCGGATACGGTCATCGAAGCGCGTCAGCGCGACCTTGAAGGTCTCGTCCATCACGGTGGACTGCGGCGCGGCATCGGCATTGATGATCGGCACGGTCAGGCTGTAGCCCTTGACCGGATAGATCGGCAGGTCCAGATCCAGATCACGCGCCAGGAACGGCGAGTAGCTGCCCAGACACATCACGTAGCTGTCTGCGCTCATCTCGCCTCGGTCGGTAATGACCTTCTCGATGCGGCTGCCGCTGCGCTGGATGCGCTGAATGGTGGTATTGAAGACGAAATTGACGCCCAGGGTGTCGCGGCAGTAATCCGCCAGCCGGTTGGTGAACAGATGGCAATCGCCGGTCTGGTCGTCCGGCAAGTGCAGGCCGGCGATGAACTTGCCCGGCACGCGGGTCAGTGCCGGCTCCACCGTGGCACAGGCGTCGGCGTCCAGCAGCTGGTGGCGCACGCCACAGCCCGCCAGCACCTTCATGTCGCTCTGCACGGCATCGACCTGCGCCTGGGTACGAAACAGCTGCAACAGTCCCTTCTGGCGGTCTTCGTAACGCAGCCCGGTCTCTTCGCGCAGGGCGTTGATGCAGGCGCGGCTGTACTCGGAGACCCGTACCATGCGCTCCTTGTTGACGGCATAACGGTCGGCGTTGCAGTTGGCGAACATCTTGACCATGAACTTGGCCATCTGCGGGTCCATGCGCGGCTGGATCTTGAGCGGCGCATGCTCCTGGAACATCCACTTGACGGCTTTCTGCGGAATACCCGGCGCCGCCCACGGCGATGAGAAGCCGAAGGAGACCTGACCGGCGTTGCCGTAGCTGGTTTCCATCGCGGGGCTGGCCTGACGGTCGACGACCGTGACCTCATGCCCCTGACGCGCCAGATAATAGGCACTGGTGACACCGACGACGCCGCTACCGAGTACAAGAATCTTCATGTTGGCCTACCCCATGACTGCAAGCCGCGCCCCACGGCAAATGACAGGCGTATTCGCGCACTCGGCAGCGAATAAAGACGATGAAGGCCAGCACCGGTCGACAGGGCGACTCACAGTGGCTTGGCCTGAATGCATCCAGTATAGAGGCGCAAACCACGGTTAATATTCTGTTATGAGACCCTACATCAGAAAATAAGCAGGTAAATTTCACGCCATGGCAGTGATAAAAAACAAAAAAGCGGCCACTTTTGGAATGGCCGCTTTCGATGCTTCTCAGCGGGACTGCTGACGGAGCTTCTGGCAAGGTCTACTGGCAGGGTCTCCAGTAGGGTCTTCCGGACAGAATCTTCTGAATAGCGCCTGACATCTCAAGGGAGCGCTCGTGCTGGACGCCATGGGGGCCCGGGCGATCAGGTCGTCGCGACATAGGCATGGCGACGCACTGTCTTGCCGCGGTCGCCCAGGGCCTGACGATAGACGCGCCATGCCACCACACCCGCCAGCAGGTTGCCGATCGCCGAGCCGATGGCGACACCGCGCAGCCCATCCAGATGTGCCCCCAGCCATACCGCCGGCATGAAGCAGATGAAGAGACGCACGAAGGACAACGCCGTGGCACGCAGCGGCCACCCCAGCGCGTTGGCAGCCGACACGACCAGCATGCAGATGCCGAGGAAGGAGTAGCTGGGCAACATCCACGGCAGCAGGACCGCCAGCGCCGCCGAGACCTCGTCACTGCCCACCAGCACATAGGCCAGCGGTGTCGCCAGCACTGCGGCGATGATGCCCAGCACCAGCTGCCAGATCACCACCACGCGGGCTGCCAGGCTCATCAGGCGGCGAATTTCCTGCCAACGGCCGGCGCCATAGCAGCGCCCGAGCCACGGCGGCAGCGACATGGTCAGGGCCAGCACCACGATCAGCGAGAAGGTTTCCAGGCGTGAGGCGATCCCCCAGGCGGCCACCTCCGTCTGGCCCAGTCCCGCGACGATGGCGGTGACCAGCATCGCGGAGAGTGCCGGCATCATCTGACACAGAATCGCAGGTATCGCGATTCCCGCCAACTGACGGCGCGAGGCCTGCCATTCGGCCCACAGGCCGCGATATTCCATCCAGTCGCGGCGTGAGAGCTTGACTGCCGTGATGACAAGCCCGGCCCCGAAGGAGAGTACGGTCGCCCAGGCAGCCCCCGCCAGGCCGAAGCCGGGCAGCGGCCCCGCGCCGAAGATCAGCAGCGGGTCCAGCACCAGGTTGAAGACACTGGTCAGCAGCATCATCTCGCCCGGCAGACGCGTGTCGCCGTGGGCGCGGAAAAGGCTGTAGAGCACATAGGCCATGGCCCCCAGCCAGCTGGCGATCAGCGACGGGCCCCAATAGACCTCGATCAGCGTCATTTCAGTGGCATTGGCCCCCAGCAACTCGAAGGCCGGTACCCTGATGACCCACAACAGCAGCATCAACAGTGCCATCAACACACCGGACCCCAGCAGCACCACACCGCCCAGACGCCGGGCACGCGCCTCATCCTCGGCGCCCAGGGTCCGCGAGACGATCGCGGCGATCGCGATGCCCATGCCGACCTGCACCCCGATGATCAGAAAGGTCAGCGGGAAGGTGAAGGATTGCGCGGCCAGTGGCGCGGTGCCCAGGTGAGAGACGAAGGCGGCATCAACCAGGTTGAAGCCCAGCAATCCCATGATGCCGAGTGTCATCGGCAAGGTGCTGCGCCACAGGCGTGACATCAGCTCACGCGTCGTCGGCGTTTCCGACGTTGGCGGGGTCGATCTTGCAGAGGCGTCGGTGGACATAGAAGAAGACATGAACTCACTCCCAGCATGTCGAGCATGACTGGTTGGATGAAGGTATAAGGCGTCGGAACACTTCCGTGACGCTGGAGGGATGATTCTAGGGATTTCGCCGGACCCCAGATAGGCTCAGTGGGACATGTCTTTGATGCATTGTCGGCAACAGGAAGAGCGAGAAACGCGTTGATGCGTGGTATTAGAGGAAACAGTGACCGTGATAAACTCACCTTGTCAGGGATTTCCGTCACCTGGATTCGTGATGATGACCCATGCAATGTCACCGATTATCGACTGCTACCGAAGTTGGACCGTCGCTTTATATGCACTGACTGCCTCACGGATGGCTGGCAGAGTGTTCCCCTCCCCATGGCATCACGAGAGGTCAGACCGTGGATAAAGCATCCCGTTTGTTGCTGTTTCTCGATGTGGTAGAAGCACAGAGTTTTTCCAAGGCGGCTGACCATCGTCAGGTCAACCGCTCGGTGGTCTCCAAGCAGATCAGCCGTCTGGAAGAAGAACTGCAGATTCGCCTGTTCAATCGCTCGACTCGCTCGCTGGCCCTGACGGATGCGGGGCGCGAGATCCATCAGCACGCACTGCGTCTGCGTGAAGTGCTGGAAGATACCGATGATGTGGCCGGCGCCTATCAGGATGGCCCGCGCGGCATCCTGAAGATCACCAGCCCGAGCCACTTCGGGCGCACCTATGTCGCCCAGGCTGTGCGCCTGTACATGGAGCGCTACCCGGACACCCAGGTGGAAGTGCGCCTGGAAGACCACCTGACCGACCTGATCGGCGGCGGTTATGACCTGGCCATTCGCATGTCGGAGCTGGAAGACTCCAACCTGATCGCGCGTCCGCTGGCTGCACACCGTCACCTGATCTGTGCCTCGCCGGCCTTCATCGAGCGTCACGGCATGCCCCAGACCCCCGCCGATCTGTCTGGCCTGCCGGCAGCGGTGTATTCCCGCGATGGCTTCATTCTCGATCGCCTGCGCGTCTGCACCGAGAGCGGTGTCGAGGAAAAGGTGGCGCTGGATTCGCGCCTCAAGGTCAATGATGCCGACGTGCTGATCGGTGCCATCAAGTCGGGTGCCTGCTATGGCATGGTGTCCGCGATCAACATCAAGGACGAGATCCTCAACGGCGAGCTGGTGCCGCTGTTGACCAACGTGCCGATGAAGCCACTGCCTTCGATCCACCTGGTCTACCCGCACCGCCAGTACCTGCCGCAGAAGACGCGTCGCTTCAGCGATTGCCTGCAGGAGGTCGTCGGCACGCCGCCCGTCTGGGAGCAACGCATTCCGGGCTTCGAGAACATGTACGGCTACGGCAGCGGTTGCAGCGAATGAGACGTCGCCACGGCTCTCGAGTCTGAACGCAAGCCGTCACCTCCCGCGGCCACTGCCAGACCCGAATGCCCAGCATGAAAACGCCCGCCATGCAGAGTCACTGCGTGGCGGGCGTTTTCATTTCAGGCCCCTTTCATTTCAGGCCCCTTCATTTCAAGCGCCTTTCACTTCAGCGCCCTTCATCTAGCACCCTTCATCTAGCACCCTTCAAAAGAAACACTCAGGGGCAGGGATGGATCGACGGCTTGCGCTTGAGCCACTCGACCAGCTCCGGCAGGCGCTTGGGCCGTGCATAGCGGAAGCCCTGCACCAGATGGCAACCCATCTCGACCAGCAGGCGCTCCTGCTCTGCGGTCTCGACGCCCTCCGCCAGCACCTCCATGCCCAGACTGTCGGCTAGCGAGATCGCGTGGGAGACGATGGCGCGGTCGCGGGCATCATGGTCAAGGCTACCGACGAAGCGCTGATCGACCTTGAGGCGGCAAGCGCGCAGGTCGCGCACGTAGAGCAGTGACGCGAAGCCGGTGCCGAAATCATCGATCGCCAGGCGCACGCCGCGTTCGATCAGGCCGGTGAGTCGCTCCACGACGCGATCGAGATCCGGCACGCGTGAGGATTCGGTGATCTCCAGCTCCAGGCGTTCCGGCGCGAAGTCATGGCGCGCCAGGGCCTCCGAGACGCGCTCGGGGAAGCCGGGGTCACGAAACTCCTGAGCCGAGACATTGATCGCCACCGACAGCGGCTTGCCGTTGGGCGTCACCAGATCACGCGTCGCCGAGAGGGCCGTGTCCATCACCCGCGCGCCGACGGTGCCGATCAAGCCGTATTGCTCCGCCAGCGGGATGAAGCGTCCCGGCCCGATGGTGCCGAGCTCGGGGTGGTCCCAGCGCACCAGCACCTCGACGCCGACGGCCTCGCCACTGGCGAGGTCGAACTGGGGCTGGAAGGCGAGATCCAGCTCTTCGAGATGCTCGCGCAGGTCACTGGTCAGGCGATAGTCGTTGAGGTGCTGCATGTGCGCACCGGGCGAGAACACATGCAGGGGGCCGCAGACATCGATGTCATCGTATTCCCCGTGCAACATGGCGAGTTCGGCCAGATGCATCAGGCGATGGGCACGCCGCGCGTGCTGCGGTGCCAGACTGATGCCGACCCGCGCCGTGACCGGCAGGGCCTTGCCGTCCAGTCGCATCAGCATCACCAGCCGTTCGCACAGCTCGTTGGCACGCGCGATCAGGCTGGCCTCATCCCCGACGAAGAACAGCGCGAAGGCATTGCCCAGCGGGCGGCAGACCAGGGCGTCGCGATACTGCAGGGACATGGCTTCTGCCACTCGCTCCAGCAGCGGATCGATACGCTCGGCACCGTGCGCCGAGTTGATGATTTCCAGGTGGGTCAGCGACAGATAGATGATGCCGCCATCGATGCTGCCGTCGACGCTTTCTTCCAGCAGCAGTTCATCGATCTGGGCATTGAAGCGATCGCGCGACAGCAGGTTTATGGGCTGCAGGCGGCGCAGGGCGATCAAGACCTTGTCATCCACCCCGGCCGCCCGGGCCTCCGCCAACCCCGAGAACGGCGCCTTGAGGCGAACTCGCCGCTCGCTGACCGGCTCGAGACGCGGCCGCTCGGTGCCGAACAGCTCCTGCCAGCCACAGGTGTTGGCCACCAGACACTCGGCATCGAAGATCGCCATGCGCCACGGCAGATTGGCCTTCTGCACCAGCAGCCATTCTCCCAGCTCGCCGGTGATGCCCATCAACCAGAAACCGGGCTGGCCGCTGATGCCACAAGGCTCCGGCTGCTTGGGCAGCGGGGATGGCAGCTCCGGCACCCTGTCTTCCTGTCGAGCGCGCGGCGACGTCCAGGCGAGTTGGCCGAAGCGGTCATGAATCCACAACGGCTCTTCGATGGACGACAGCAATTTGATCAAGATATCGAGAGGCACGCTCACTCCACCTGCAGTCATAAGGAAAATGGCTTGATGCCCCGCAAGGGCCGCCTGTCGCCAGTGATGCTGGCCGTTGGCTGGCGCAACGCGGGTAACACCGCCGGGACATGACACGTCATTCACGCTTCCGGCTGTTCTCGCGCTTATCTGCTTACACCTGCTTTCATTGTCGCCGCTGGCTGCCGCAAGGCCCGGGCCGCATGGCTAATGCGGCAATGTCCGGACGCCCATGCTACTCCTCCTATGGACATCACCAGGCGCCAGACTGCTGCACTTTGTCTCTTCTGATCGCCCTTTTGAGCACACACTTGAACGCCAGCGCCTCCCCGTCTCGCCTGTCACTAGACGCTGCTCCAGGCGCCATTGCGAGAGCCACGCCCGGAGCCATTCGGCAAGCCACTCAGCCGGCTCCTCGACCTGCCCCTCAACCTGCTCCTCAACCCGTCATCCCGAAGTGCGTGCCAGAAGGCGAAGCACTAGGTGGACAAGCGTGCAGCACGCAGACGACTCTCTCTACGCTTCGCTAATACTCCGAGTCTATGCCAGCCTGTGGTGCGGGTACCAAGGCTATTTTCTCGCCGACTCAACGCTTGGCTGCCATGGCCGCTGAAGAATCTGGCGACAGGCGGCGTATCCGCGGCCCGCGCCAGTGCACGAGTGGCATCAAGGCGTGCGGAAGAGTAGGATAGGCGCCCGTTTCGCCCGGACCGGATCCCGGGCGCCGAATCCATCGGTCAAAGAAATTCTCCGTCATGACTCTCAACGTCCAGAATTCCGCTGTCTCCGCTTCTGCTTCCTCTGCAGAGCGCCCCCGCGCCGTCGTCATCTACTCCGGTGGCATGGACTCCTACACTGTCCTGCACCAGGCGCTGAAGGAAGGCTTCGAGGTACACGCCCTCTCCTTCCATTATGGCCAACGTCACTCGCGTGAGCTCGACGTCGCACGCCAGGTCTGCGAGTCGCTGGGCGTCGCCCACGAAGTCGTCGACATTCGCGCCATCCATGGCCTGATCGACAACTCCGCGCTGACCAACAGTGACCAGGCAATGCCCAAGGCCGACTACGACGAGGCCTCCATGACCTCGACCGTGGTGCCCAACCGCAACATGATCCTGCTGTCACTGGCCATCGCCAAGGCCGTCAACATCGAGGCCGAGGTCTGCTTCTATGGTGCCCACGGTGGCGATCACGTGCTCTACCCGGATTGCCGTCCGGAGTTCGTCGACAAGATGAACGCCGTCGCCGCCATCGCCAACTTCTCCCCAGTCGAGATTCGCGCGCCCTTCCTGCACGCAAGCAAGGACGAGATTCTGGCCGCCGGCATCGCCATGCAGCTCGATTACGCCCAGACCTGGACCTGCTACGAAGGCCGCGAACTGGCCTGCGGGGAATGCGGCAGCTGCCGTGAGCGTCTCGAGGCCTTCGCCGCCCATGGGCTGAGCGATCCGCTCAGTTACGAAACGACCGACTCGGCCAAGGGCGCAGGCACTCTCTGATGTATACGGTAAAGGAAGCGTTCTACACCCTGCAGGGCGAAGGTGCTCGCGCAGGGCGCGCCAGCGTGTTCTGCCGCTTTGCCGGCTGCAATCTGTGGAGTGGCCGCGAGCAGGACCGCGACACCTCGGTCTGCCGCTTCTGCGACACCGATTTCGTCGGCACCAACGGCCAGAATGGCGGCAAGTTCCGCACCGCAAACGCGCTGGCGGACTTTTTGGCCAGCCTGTGGCCGGAGCACACCGGCATCGCCACGCCCTATGTGGTCTTCACCGGCGGTGAGCCGCTGTTGCAGCTCGACAGCGAGCTGGTGGACGCGATGCACGCCCGCGGCTTCGAGATCGCGGTGGAGACCAACGGCACCGTCGAGCCGCCTGCCGGCATCGACTGGCTATGCGTCAGCCCCAAGGGCGCCAGCGAGCTGGTCCTCACCGGCGGCGATGAGCTCAAGCTCGTCTACCCGCAGCCGGAGGCCCTGCCGGAGCGATTCGCCAGCCTGGACTTCGCGCACTTCTATCTGCAGCCACTGGATACCGCCGCCCTCGATGCCCTGCCCGCGCCTGCCGCAGCCCGCGAGCATTACCGCGAGGTGCTGGCGTCCGACACGCCGATGAACCAGTGCGTCAGCTACTGCATGCGCAATCCCCAGTGGCAGCTCTCGCTGCAGACTCACAAGATCAGTGGTATCGATTGATGACCGCAATGACTCCCAAGACCCTGTTCGTCAGGGCCCTCACCGCGGTGGATGCCTCGGTGTGGAGCAATACCCGCGGCCTGTACGGCATCAGCCAGCATCTGGATCTGGAGCTGGACGGCGCCGTCGGCCATGACGGCATGCTGTTCGACTTCGGCGACGTCAAGCCGTGGGCCAAGCGCATGATCGATCAGGACGCCGATCATACCCTGATCGTGCCCAGCCAGGCCGAAGGCGTGAGCGTCACGGACTGCCCGGAAGGACTGTGCCTGCGCTTCACCCAGCCCTACGCCATGGAAGTGCGCGGCCCGCGTCAGGCCTTCTGCCTGCTGCCGGTGGCCGAGGTCACCACCGAGGTACTGGCCAACCACTTCGAGAAGCTGCTGACTCGCCGCCTGCCGCCGCGCGTCGAGGCGCTACGTGTGCGTCTGCGAGACGAGACCATCGACGGCGCCGCCTACACCTACAGTCATGGCCTGCGCCATCACAGTGGCAACTGCCAGCGTATCGCGCATGGGCATCGCTCGCCGCTGATCATCGAGCGCAATGGTGTGCGGGACACGGCGCTGGAAGCCGAGTGGGCCGAGAAGCTCAACGATCGCTACCTGGCCGAGGAAGGCGATCTGATCGACCGCCCGGGGCGTGAGCTGGTATTCAGCTATGAAGCGCCGCAGGGCAGGTTCCGCATCCGCCTGCCGCGCAAGCAGGTCTGGCTGCTGCCGACACCGACCACCATCGAGTGGATCGCCGACTGGCTGGCGCGCCAGATCGCCCTCGACAGCGGTGACAGCATCCGCGTCGAAGCCTACGAGGGCATCAACAAGGGCGCCATCGCGCGGCATACCCCGCAGACGGCGCGTGAGCCTCTCGTCCTCCCCGAGCACGAAGACACGTCCGCCACCTCATGACGCAGACTGCCGCCCTTTCTGCAGATGCTGCCGCTCCCGGCTGTCGTGCCGGTTGCGGCGGCTGCTGCATCGCCCCCTCGATCTCGAGCCCGATTCCCGGCATGCCCAATGGCAAGCCGGCGGGGGTGCGTTGCGTGCATCTGGATGACGACAATCTGTGCAAGCTGTTCGGCACGCCGCAGCGTCCGGCGGTGTGCGGCGACTTCGATTTCGATCACGAGCTGTGTGGCGATTCCCGCGAAGAGGCCCTGCGCCTGATCGGCGAGTGGGAGCGCCTGACGTAAGAAGCGCTTCCTGAGGGAGGTGCTCAGCTCACTCGCCGAAGAAGTTGAAGGGCCTGGCGGCACCGTCGCTGCGACAGGCCAGCAAGGCTGCATTCAGCTGGCGGGAATCCTCAAGCGGCAACGCAGCCACCATCCCTTCCTGCTCCTCCCCCTGCTCCTGCCCATCCAGCGGTGCAATCAGCTCAAGCCGCGAATCCTCGCGCCAACTGGACGGCGCAAGCTCGGCACGCCCATTGGCGCGGTTATAGCTGCGCCAACCATCCTGGGTATGAAAGATGCCCTTGATGCGCCACTCACGCGGCAGGCCATCCAGCCATTGGGTCAGCTGATCGAGATCGAAGACCTCGCTTGCGGCGATTCGCCAGCCCAGACTGGCATGCTCAAGCCCCTCGGCCTGCTCGATCACCGGTGCGCCGGGCAGTGGCATCATGCCTGAGGCGGACGGCTCAGCTCTGGCCTGCGCCAGACGCGCCCTATCCCGCGCAGCACGATGGGCGGCCGGCATGCTGATCTCGGGCTGGTCTTCACGCACGTCGCTTACGTTATGAGCGTCACAGCCATGCCCGCCGCCCTGGCGCTGAGGCGCGCGTTCTGCTGACAGCAGCCAATCGATCAGTGCGACCTCCTGACCGGCCATGCGGGCCTGCGGCGGCTGGCTTTCGCCGTCGGCTCTGCCCAGCTCACCGACCCAGCGCTTGCGCGGCCACATCCCCGCCAGAAACTCATGCGCGGCCGCCAGCTGCTGATCACTCGCCAGATCACGCTTGCTGAGCACCACGCCGCCCGCCAGCGTCAACTGATCCTGGAAGGTGCCGTGCTCACGCGTGCGGGTATCGTCCAGTGCACGCGGGTCCAGCAGGGTGATGACTTCCTCAAGCGCAAGCGCCGAGGCCAGCCCTTCGCTGCGCAGCACATCGATCAGTCCCGCCGGATGGCCCAGCCCCGAAGGCTCGATGATCAGACGGTCAGGTCGCGTCTGATGGATCAGGCTGACCAGCCCCGCCTGCAACACGAAGGCCAGCTGACAGCACAGACACCCGCCGGGCAGCCCCTTGACGCTGACATCCTCGCGCTCGGCAAACAGCGCCTGATCGATCCCCACCTGCCCGAACTCATTGACCAGGATCGCCCAGTGCTCATCCGCTGGCTTGGCCGCGACCAATGCCTGGATGAAACTGCTCTTGCCCGTTCCCAGAAAGCCGGTGATCAGATGCACCGGAACCGGGCTCGTCGGGGCATCGCCACTTCTGGCGACGCGTGAAGCCACAGACATGCTGAAATCTCCGCAAGATGAAGGGCGTGCAAAAGGTTATAGAGTAACAAAAAGCGGCCGGCGACGAAGTCTCGTCAAGCGAATCCAGCTCTTGGGCATGACGCGATCTGGCGATCGGCAAGCTGCAACAAGGGGAAAGACAAGAGGGAGATACGCAAAACCCCTCGCCACCAGAGGTGACGAGGGGTTTGAGGCTGACACTCGAGCCTGACTGACCCGTGCGATCAGGCAGCGCGGGTCAGGATACGACGCGCCACGTCCGGCGTGATATCGCCGTGCTCACCGATGGCGGTGAAGCCGTGACGGGTCAGATTGTCGACCAGCTGATCGATGCTGTCGGCACTGATACCGGCTTCGCTCAACGACACCGGCGCGCCCAGACGAGTGAAGAAGTCACGGGTCTTGTCGATGGCGGCGCGCGCGACGCTCTCCTCATCGCCCTCCAGCGCCCAGACGCGGCGACCGTATTGCGCCAGCTTGGCACGCTTGGCCTCGAACAGCTCTTCCCACAGCGCCGGCATCACGATGGTCAGGGTGCGACCATGATCGACACCGTGCAGTGCGGTGATCTCGTGACCGATCATGTGGGTGGCCCAGTCCTGTGGCACGCCACGCCCGATCAGGCCGTTGAGGCCCAGGTTGGCGGCCCACATGATGTTGGCGCGCACGGCCAGATCATCCGGCTGGCTCAGCACCTTGGGGCCTTCCTCGATCAGCGTCATCAGCAGCCCTTCGGAGAAGCGGTCCTGCACCGGCGCATTGACCGGATAGGTCAGGTACTGCTCGCTGACGTGGATGAAGGCATCGACGACGCCATTCACGCTCTGACGCTCCGGCAGGGTCAGGGTGGTGGCCGGGTCCAGCACCGCGAAACGCGGATAGACCAGCTCGCTGAACATCGGCAGCTTGTCGTGGGTCTCGTAGTTGGTGACCACGGCGTTGCCATTGGACTCGGAACCCGTGGCCGGTAGTGTCAGCACCACGCCCAGCGGCAGCGCCGTCTCGGGGTGCTTGCCCTCGGCGAGAATCTCCCACGGATCACCGGCATGACAGGCGGCGAGCGCGAGGAACTTGCTGCCATCGGCGACGCTGCCACCTCCGACCGCCAGCAGATAATCGATCTTCTCGCGCTTGATGACTTCCAGGGCTTCGAGCAGGGTGTGATAGCTCGGGTTCGGCTCGATGCCGCCGAAGCTCCACCACTGACGGCCTTCCAGTGCGGCTTCGATCTGATCCATCACGCCATTGCGCTTGATCGACCCGCCACCGTAGGTGACCAGCACGCGGGCATCCGCCGGAATCTCGTCACGCACCTTGGCGATCTGACCGGCACCGAAGTGCACGCGGGTCGGGTTCTGATAGGTAAAGTCCTGCATGATGCTCTCCTCGCGGAGTCAGGGGCGACACGGCAACATGAGATGACAGGGCCGTGGTCAGGCGCCACCTGACACAGAGTGATATGTGGGCGAAGTGACAGAAAAGCGCGACGATGATGCCACCTGCCCACGAACGATGGCCTGCATTCTAGAGCAGTGACCAAGACCAAAGTAGAGCGCAAACCGCACGTCTTTGGTTCGTGAGAGTCACCAATCCTGATGACCAGTGATATTTGATGACCAGTAATGCGTGATGAACAACGCCAGGCCACCCACGCAAAAGGCCCGCCGCAGCGAGCCTTTCGTGACTGCCTGAGCAGCGCGCATACGCGCGACGTCAGGTGTTCGGGTCTTCAGTCCGGATCTTCAGCAATGCTGTCGCAGCTCTCAGCACTCAGTTCTAAGATCAGAGACGCACCAGCATCTTGCCCTTGTTGCCACCCGAGAACAGCTTGAGGAAGGCATCCGGCGTCTGCTCGAGCCCTTCTTCCACCGTCTCTTCGTAGTCGATATCGCCCTTGGCGACCTGCGGCCCTACCTCTTCGAGGAAGCGGCTGTAGTTCTGCCAGTGATCGAAGACGATGAATCCCTGCATGCGCGCGCGTCGGATCAGGATCATCGAAATGTTCGAGGGGCCAGGTGCCGCCTCGGTATCGTTGTAGCTGGAGATCATGCCGCAGACGGCGATGCGTGCGCCGACATTCAGGTTGTTCAGCGCCGCCACCAGGCAATCACCGCCGACATTCTCGTAGTAGACATCAAAGCCATCCGGGCAGGCTTCCTTGAGCGCCTTCGTCAGCTGCTCGGCGTCCTTGCCCTTGTAGCTGACCGCCTTGACGCCCCGCGCTTCCAGCCAATCGAGCTTTTCCTGGCTGCCGGCGATGCCGACGACAGTGCCGCCCTTGGCCTTGGCCAGCTGCACGGCAAGCGAGCCGACCGCGCCGGAGGCCGCGCTGACCAGCACGTTATCGCCCTCTTTCATCTCGGCGATGATGTTGAGGCCGGTCCAGGCGGTCATGCCCGGCATGCCCAGCACGCCCAGGTAGGCCTGCTCCGGCACCTCGATGCTTGGCAACGGTTCGACCTGGTCACCCGACAGCTGTGCGATGTCACGCCAGCCACCCATGTGACGTACCTTGTCGCCGCTCTTGAAGCGAGAGTCACGTGACTCGATCACTTCACCGACGGCTGCGCCCTGCAGCGGCTCATTGAGCTCGAAGGGGTCGATATAGGTCTTCACGCCGCTCATGCGGCCACGCATGTAGGGATCGACGGACAGCCAGCTGTTGCGAATGCGCACCTCGCCTTCGCCGAGCTCGCTCAGCTCTTCCTCACGCAACTGGAACAGATCGCGTTCCGGGGTGCCTTTCGGATAGTCGGTGATCGTGTAATAGCGTGTCTGCATGCAATGCTCCTTGCGAATGATCTGTTCAAACGACGTGTGATCAGAATCGTCATCAAGCCGCTGGCCCATGGCCTCAACCCTGTGACGACTGGCCGCCGCAAGCGTTGCTCGGCGACGAAGTGCTCCCAGATTACGCGCGCTCCCGATATCACACCAATGACAGAAACTGAATCCCGGTATGCATGAGACTGATATCATGTGCGGTTGAAACTGCACACTTTCATCCCAGTGACTGGGCCGCCTCGCTACCGGGAACCGCTTGCCATGCATCTGGCTGAACTTGCTCGCCATGATCTCAATACGCTGGTCGCGCTGCATGCGCTGCTGGAAACCCGCAGCGTGTCGCGGGCCGCTGAGCGCCTCAACCTGAGCCAGCCTGCGGTGTCCCGCACCCTGGGCCGGCTGCGCGAGGCCTTTGATGACCCCCTGTTCGTGCGCGCGCAACGCGGTCTGCGCCCCACCGCACGCGCAGAGGCCCTCAGGCAGCCCCTCGCCCGCCTGCTGCAGGAGCTGGGCGCCCTGCTGGCACCGCCCGAGTTCTCGCCTGAAGATAGCCAGCGTCGCTTTCAGCTGGCCACCACCGATTACGGCATGCACGCCTTCGTGGCGCCCCAGATCGCCCCGCTGCACGAGCAGGCGCCCGGCATCCGTCTGGATATCCAGGCCTATGGCGGCAATGTCGAACAACAGCTGGAAGAAGGTGGGCCGGAGCTTGCGATGTGCGTGCCCACCGCCAGGGTGCCGGCCGGCGTGCATGGTCGCGAGATCGGGGATGATCAGTTCGTCTGCGTGATGCGCCAGGACCATCCGCTGGCCGCGAAGGAGTCCTTGAGCCTGGAGGACTTCCTCGCCGCCAGTCACCAACTGATCAGCATGGGCGGTGATGAGCGAGGCGCGGTGGACCTCAAGCTTGCAGAACTGGGACTGAGTCGTCAGGTCGTCATGCGCCAGCCCCACTTCCTGGCCGCCTTCAGTGTCAGCTGCCACAGCGACCTGCTGCTGTGCGTGCCGGGCTGTCTGGCCATCAGCATGCTCGATCAGCTGCCGCTGGCCCTGCGCCCGCTGCCCATCACCCTAAACCGCTTCTCCTACTGGCTGGTGTGGCACGAACGCTTGCATCATGACGCTGGCCACCGCTGGCTGCGCCAGACGCTCTCCACGGGCATTCAGGCCCGTCACCGCGAACTCTCCCAGCGCCTGCGTCAGCGGCTGGGCTCGTGACTTGATACAAGACTCATGACCTTACACCACATTCGCACTCAGCCTCGCGGCCTGAGCTTCGATATCTGAGCCTGCGAGGCTTGACCCAAAGGCCTGAACCCAATGGCTTGAACCAAAAAAAGACCGCCACCCCAAGGGGTGGCGGTCTCATTGGCAGGGAAAGCTGCCCACGCCAGTTGCCTGGCTCATTTGCGCTCGATCAGTTGCGCTCGATCTCGGCACGCTCACGCAGAGATTCCTGCAGACCCGTGACAGCAGCCTGAGCACGCAGACGCGTGGCCAGACGCGAGAGGAACTGGTCCATCTCGCCCGGCTCGGCCTCGCCGATCTCGGTCAGGGCGATCAGCGCGATGCCACCACTGAGCGACGCCTTGCCGTAGACCGGTTGGCCATCCTGCGGGTGCGCCAATGTGAAGGCCTGCTTGACCAGACTCTGCGGCAGCTGGGTGCTGGCCTGACGGCTGACGTCATCAGCCTGCTGCCAGTCGATCCCCTCGAGTGATCCACCCTGGCGCAGTGTCTCCAGACGCTTCTCGGCCAGTGCTTCGAGTGCCTTGGCGGTCTTGTCGGCCTTGGCCTCGTGCTGAACCTGCTGCTTGACCTCATCCAGCGCCAGCGTGGTGGCCGGACGCTGCTCGAGAACGCGCAGTACCAGACGACGGCTGTCATCCAGTTCGATGACGTCACTGTTGTAGCCGTCTTCCAGCACTTCGTCACCGAAGGCTGCCGCCATCACACCCGGCTCGGACAGCAGTTCGTCATCATTTTCCTGCGCGACCCAGTCGGTCTTCTTCAGCGGCAGGTCCAGATCCTCGGCGACGCCGGCCAGATCATCCGCCGCGAAGCTCTCATCTTTCAGCTGCTGCGCCTTCTCGTTGAAGGTATCGCGGGAAGCGGCCTGACGGGCTTGCGTCAGCAGCTCGTCGCGCATGTCCTCGAAGGGCGCGATGTCCAGACCGGTCACCTTGATCAGGTGCAGGCTGTCGCCGGTATCGACGATATCCGAGACCTGACCTTCATCCAGTGCGAAGGCCGCATCATCGAAGTCTTCACCGAAGATACCGCGGGTGATCACGCCAAGCTCACCGCCGTCCTCGGCCGTGGAGCTGTCTTCGGAGACTTCGGCCGCCACCTTGGCGAAGTCTTCGCCGTTGGCGAGTGCGTCACGTGCGCTCTCGAGCTTGGCACGTGCCGCTGCATCATCGTCACCCTTCTCGACCATGATGTGCGCGATTTCCCGCGGCGCATCAGCACGCTTGGCCGCATATTCGGCCTTGAGCGTGTCTTCGCTGATATCGCCACCGCTGGCCAGCTCGTTCTGGTCCAGCAGCACGTAGGCCAGCTTGACCTGTGCCGGGCGGCGGTAGTTGTCCTGGTGGCTGTCATACCAGGCCTTGAGCTCGTCTTCGCTGACCGTCACCGGCGCATCGAGGTCCGCACTGCTCAGCGTGGCATAGCGGAAGGTGCGCGTCTGACGCTGCAGCTGGCTGAGCTTCTCTTCTTCGCCCGGCAGCACGAAGGCACTGGCGGCAAAGCCGTCGGTCAACTGCTGGCGCAGGGTGTCGCTGCTCAGCTGCTGGCGGAAGGAGGTGGGAGAATAGCCGGCGCTGGCCAGACGATTGCGGAACAGGTCGGCATCGAAGCGTCCCTTGTCGTCCTGGAAGTCCGGAATGCTCACGATCAGTTGATCGAGCTGCGCATCGGACATGTGCAGGCCGCCTTCCTCGGCGTATTGATCCAGCAGGCGGGAATCGATCATCTGGTTGATGATCTGATTGCGTGCTTCGCGCTCCTGTTCCGGCGCTACCTGGCCAGAACGGATGGCACGCTGGACTTCGGTTTCCACCGCCTGACGGCTGATGGTATCGCCATTGACCGTGGCCACGTCGTCACTGCTGGCAGTGAAGGCGCCAATGATCGACTCAACACCAAAGAAGGCAAAGGTGACGACAATGAAACCAACGATCGTCTTGGCCACCCAGCCATGCGACCGGTCTCGAATTCGTTGCAGCATGCAGGCCTCGAACTACAGGGATTGGAATGGCCACAAGGGCCGCGACTCAGTGACTGATGATTATACGCATGCCGCAGACAGATGCAGGTGACTTTGCACGACTGACTGACTCGCCAGGGTCATCAAACGCTTGCGCCCTGCCGACATGGCCGGGTTCAGCCACAAAAAAAGCGCATCGCCAGGCGATGCGCTTCGATGTTCTGGTGCCGGTTCGGCAGTCATCAGACCACTCCCGAACCGGTACCGCGCCACCGGGTGCCTGCGAAGCAGGCAGACCTCAGTTGACGGCGTCTTTCAGTGCCTTGCCAGCCTTGAAGCTCGGCACCTTGGCAGCACTGATCTCGATCGGAGCGCCAGTCTGCGGGTTACGGCCAGTACGTGCAGCACGTTCCTTGACAATAAAGGTGCCGAACCCGACCAGTGCCACGGTCTCACCCTTCTTCAGGCTATCAGTGACGGTGTCGACCATCGCATCGAGTGCACGGCTAGCTGCTGCTTTCGGAATATCGGCAGATGCAGCAATGGCTTCGATCAGCTCGGATTTATTCACTCTTCACCCCTTGAATTTGCAAAAATTACCAGAAATCAGCGCGAAAATTACGGGTGCTAAACGCGATCGCGACGAAGCGGAGTTTATAGCAACGCCCTCAAACGACTGTCAAGCAACCTCACGCGCAAAACCGCACCACGCCGCCGTTTCGACAGCGGCATGGCCAAAAAAATCCCGTCAATGTGTACTGATCATTGTCTGACGACCACTGGCATCGTCTGAACGAGAATCGTCCTTCTCAGCAGTAGACTTTTCTGCTAGAGCCACCTCAAGCACTTCGTCGATCCAGCGCACCGGCCGAATATCGAGTGCATCCTTGATGGTGTCCGGAACCTCCTTGAGGTCACGGCGATTTTCCTCGGGAATCAGCACAAGCTTTATACCACCGCGTCGCGCCGCCAGCAATTTCTCCTTGAGGCCACCGATCGGCATGACTTCGCCGCGCAGGTTGACCTCACCGGTCATTGCCACGTCACAGCGCACGGGGCGTCCACAGTAAGCGGATACCATCGCGGTGACCATGGCAGCGCCCGCACTGGGGCCGTCCTTGGGCGTGGCGCCTTCCGGCACGTGGATGTGCAGGTCTTCCTTCTCGAAGCGCTCAGCCTCGATACCGAAGGCCTCGGCACGCGCACGCACCACGGTGTGGGCCGCACTCACCGACTCCTTCATGACGTCGCCCAGTGACCCGGTCTTGCTGACACGGCCCTTGCCCGGCGTGACGACAGATTCGATGGTAAGCAGCTCACCACCGACGGAGGTCCAGGCCAGGCCAGTGACACGGCCGATCTGGTCCTCGGCATCGGCAAGGCCGAAGCTGTACTTGCGCACACCCGCGTAGCGCTCGACCTGCTCGGCCTCAAGATGCATGGAGGACAGTGCACCCTCCTTTGCCTCGGCGACCACACGCTCACGCACGATCTTGCGGCAGACCTTGGCGAGCTGGCGCTCAAGTTCACGCACACCGGCTTCACGCGAGTAGTAACGGATCAGCTCGAGCACGGAGGCTTCGCTGAAGGTCAGCTCGCCCGGCTTCAGACCATTGGCCTTGAGCTGCTTGGGCGCCAGGTAGCGCATGGCGATGGCCAGCTTCTCGTCTTCGGTGTAACCCGGCAGACGGATGATTTCCATGCGGTCGCGCAGCGGGCCCGGAATGTTCATCGAGTTGGACGTACAGATGAACAGGGTCTCGGACAGATCGTAATCAAGCTCGAGGTAGTGATCGGCGAACTTGTCGTTCTGCTCCGGGTCAAGCACCTCAAGCAGCGCCGAGGCCGGATCACCGCGGTGGTCCATGCCCAGCTTGTCGATCTCGTCTAGCAGCACCAGCGGATTCTTCACGCCTGTCTTGGCCATGCGCTGGATGATCTTGCCCGGCAGCGCCCCGATATAGGTGCGACGGTGACCGCGGATCTCGGACTCATCGCGCACGCCGCCCAGCGCCATACGGGTGTACTGACGGTTGGTGGCACGTGCGATGGACTTGCCCAGCGAGGTCTTGCCGACACCCGGCGGACCGACCAGACACAGCACCGGCCCCTTGAGCTTCTTGACGCGCTTCTGCACGGCGAGATACTCGAGGATACGTTCCTTGACCTCATCCAGACCGTAGTGGTCCTCGTCCAGCACCTTGGCGGCGTGGTCGATGTCATGACGCACACGCGTGCGCTTCTTCCACGGCACGTCGCACAGCCAATCCAGGTAAGTGCGCACCACGGTCGCCTCGGCGGAAGTCGGCCCCATCATCTTGAGCTTGTTGAGCTCCTGAGTGGCCTTCTCCTCTGCCTCCTTCGGCATGCCGGCGTCCTTGATGCGACGCTCGTACTGCTCGACCTCGTTGGGCACGTCATCCAGCTCACCCATTTCCTTCTGGATAGCCTTCATCTGCTCATTGAGGTAGTACTCGCGCTGCGACTTCTCCATCTGCTCCTTGACGCGGGTACGAATGCGCTTCTCGACCTGCAACAGGTCGATCTCCGCTTCGATCAGCGTCATCAGGTGCTCGATGCGGTCACGCACCTTGTCCATCTCGAGCAGCGCCTGCTTGTCGTTGATGCCCAGCGACAGATGCGCACTGATGGTGTCCACCAGACGGCTCGGGTCTTCAATGCCCTGCAGGCTGCCCAGCACTTCATTTGGCACCTTCTTGGAGAGCTTCACATACTGCTCGAACTGGTTGAGCAGCACGCGCACCAGGGTTTCCTGCTCCCGCTCGGACAGCGGCTGGCTGTCACGCAGGGCGACGTCGGCGATGCTGTGGCCGTCGTCGTGCAGGCGAATCGCCTGGATATCGGCGCGCGAACTGCCCTCGATCAGCACCTTGACGGTGCCATCAGGGAGTTTGAGCAGCTGCATGATGTCGGCAACGGTGCCGATGGCGAACAGGTCTTCCGCCGTCGGGTCGTCCTGGCTGGCTTCACGCTGCGCCGCAAGCAGGATCTTCTTGTCGCCTTCCATGGCCACTTCGAGGGCCTGGATCGACTTTTCCCGGCCGACGAACAGCGGAATCACCATCTGGGGATAGACCACCACATCCCGCAGCGGCAGCAGCGGAAGTGTCAGGGTCTGATCTTCGTTCTGCTCCATGGCAGACGTTCCTCGGTATTCTGTGGGTGGGCCGCCTCACACGGCACTTTGATACTGAGACCATGGGGGCAAGGTCATGATTTTGCAATGATCCCGACACGCCTGGCGGTAACTCAACGCTGAATGAAGCCGTGCGTGACCCGCGAATGCATCACAGTAAGGATGGCTTGCGAGCGCAAACGCAACGGGGGGCCTTGCGGCCCCCCGTTGGTGCGACTCAGGCCCGGACGTTTCAGCCGTCCTTGCCGGCCACCTTGCCCTGACTCTCTTCGTTCTTGGAGTAGATCAGCAGCGGCTTGCTGTCGCCGGCAATCACCGACTCATCCACCACCACCTTGCTGACACTCTCCTCGGACGGGATGTCATACATGGTGTCGAGCAGCACGGACTCGAGGATCGAGCGCAGACCACGTGCGCCGGTACGACGCTCGATGGCCTTGCGAGCCACGGCACGCAGTGCATCTTCGCGCAGGTCCAGCTCGACATCTTCCATCTCGAACAGGCGCGAGTACTGCTTGACCAGCGAGTTCTTCGGCTCGGTCAGAATCTGCACCAGGGCATCTTCGTCAAGCTCGGTCAGTGTCGCGATGACCGGCAGGCGGCCAACGAACTCGGGAATGAGACCGAACTTGACCAGATCACCCGGCTCGACGTCTGCCAGCACGCGACCCACGGTCTTCTCGTCCTGCTTGCTCTTGACCTCGGCATTGAAGCCGATGCCACCCTTCTCGGCGCGTTCGCGGATTACCTTGTCCAGCCCGGCGAAAGCACCGCCGACGATGAACAGGATGTTGCCGGTATTCACCTGCAGGAACTCCTGCTGGGGGTGCTTGCGACCGCCCTGCGGCGGCACCGAGGCAGTGGTGCCCTCGATCAGCTTGAGCAGTGCCTGCTGCACGCCTTCACCCGAGACATCACGCGTGATGGAGGGGTTGTCGGACTTGCGCGAGATCTTGTCGATCTCATCGATGTAGACAATGCCACGCTCGGCCTTCTCGACATCGTAATCGCATTTCTGCAGCAGCTTCTGGATGATGTTCTCGACGTCCTCACCGACATAGCCCGCTTCGGTCAGGGTGGTCGCATCCGCGATGGTGAACGGGACGTTCAACAGGCGCGCCAGCGTCTCGGCCAGCAGCGTCTTGCCGCTACCGGTCGGGCCGATGAGCAGGATGTTGGACTTGCCCAGCTCGACTTCATCCGCGGCCTTCTGACCGGCACGCAGACGCTTGTAGTGGTTGTACACCGCCACGGACAGCACACGCTTGGCGCGGTCCTGGCCGATCACGTAATCGTCGAGAGTGGAACGAATCTCACGCGGCGCCGGCAGGCGATCATCATCACCTTCGGCGTCGGCTTCGAGGACCTCTTCGCGAATGATGTCATTGCACAGATCGACACATTCGTCGCAGATGTAGACGGAAGGTCCCGCGATCAGCTTGCGCACTTCATTCTGGTTCTTGCCACAGAAGGAGCAGTACAGCAGTTTGCCGTTCTCGTCCTTGCCTTTGCCGTCAGCCATTCGCGTACCTCTCAATGGCGGCGACTCCCCGGGGAGCCGCCGGAAATGCATGTTTGCCGACGTCAGGTCAGCCGTTTACGCGGATCACTCCACGTCGGGACGGCGTTCCAGCACGGCATCGATCAGGCCGTACTCCACTGCCTGATTGGCCGCCATGAAGTTGTCACGGTCAGTATCATTGGCAATGGTGTCGAAGTCCTGGCCAGTGTGGTGCGCGAGAATGCGATTGAGCTTCTCACGGATGGTCAGGATTTCCTTGGTGTGAATCTCGATATCCGTGGCCTGACCCTGATAGCCGCCCAGCGGCTGGTGGATCATGACGCGGGAATTCGGCAGCGCGTAGCGCTTGCCGGCGGCACCGCCTGCCAGCAGCAAGGCACCCATGCTGGCTGCCTGGCCGATGCACACGGTGGACACGTCGGGCTTGATGAACTGCATGGTGTCGTAGATCGCCATCCCTGCAGTCACGGAGCCGCCCGGCGAGTTGATGTACAGATGGATGTCCTTGTCCGGGTTTTCAGACTCGAGGAACAACAGCTGAGCCACGACCAGATTGGCCATGTAATCCTCAACCGGACCCACAAGGAAGATCACCCGTTCCTTCAGCAGGCGGGAATAGATGTCATAGGCCCGTTCGCCGCGAGCATTCTGCTCGACAACCATCGGAACCAGACCGCCAGCATTCTTGATGTCGAAGTCGTTCATGGGGGCTTCCTTCATCCGATGACATTGATATCCATTGAGCATGCCACTTTACCCCGCCCACTGACCAGAGACCCGGCCGTAGCCGGGTCCTGGTCTAGCAAGCACTAGGGGTCAACCAAGCTTCAGGCTTGCTCGCCTTCGGCTTCAGCAGCCTCTTCTTCTGCTTCTTCCTGCTGCTGTGCAGCCTGCAGGGCTTCCTGGTAGGACATGGCAACGTCCTTAACCTGAGCCTGTGCCAGCAGCTTGTCAACGGCCTTCTCTTCAAGCAGCACGGACTTGAGCTGGTTGCGAGCCTGTTCGTTGGAACCATAGTACTCGGTGACCTGAGCCGGGTCCTGGTACTGCTGAGCCATTTCTTCAACGCGAGCATTCAGCTCTTCGTCGCTGACGTCCATCTCGTTGCTGCTGACGACTTCGCTAAGCAGCAGGCCAGTCTTGACGCGCTGGACCGCCTGGTCCTGGAACAGCTCGCCCGGCAGCTGGGAGACGTCGAAGTCTTCGCCCAGACCGAACTGCTGTGCAGCCTGACGCTTCAGACCGTCGATTTCCTGGTCGGCCAGAGCCTGCGGCACGAGGATGTCGTTGGCCTTGGTCAGTTCGGCCAGCACCTGCTGCTTGACGCGATTCTCGATCGCGTTCTTCAGCTCACGCTGCATGTTCTTCTTCACTTCCACCTTGAAGCTTTCGACATCGGCAGCTTCCAGGCCGAACTGGGCGATGAACTCTTCGTTCACTTCCGGCAGTTCCTGAGCCTTGACGGCGTGGACCTTGACCTTGAAGGTCGCTTCCTGACCGGCGAGGTGCTCGGCCTGGTAGTCAGCCGGGAAGGAAACCTTGATTTCCTTGTCGTCGCCGGCAGCAGCGCCGACCAGCTGCTCTTCGAAGCCCGGGATGAAGCTGTTGGAGCCCAGCACCAGCTCGTGGCCTTCTGCCTTGCCGCCTTCGAAGGCCTCTTCACCGAGGAAGCCTTCAAAGTCGATCTTGACCTGGTCGCCGTCAGCGGCAGCGCGCTCGACGTCGGTCCAGGAGGCGTTCTGCTTGCGCAGGGTCTCGATCATCTCTTCGACGTCGGCGTCGGTCACTTCGGCCTGCGGACGCTCGATTTCAGCGCCTTCGATCGGCTTCAGTTCGATTTCCGGGTAGATTTCCAGAGTCGCGACGAACTCCAGATCCTTGCCGGCTTCATCGACAGTCGCGTCGATTTTCGGCCAGCCAGCCGGGTTCAGTTCGTTTTCGGTGACGGCGGTCACGTAATGCTGGCGCATGATCTCGCCAACGATTTCGTTGCGCACGTCCTTGCCGTAACGCTGTTGCACCACTGCCATCGGCACGTGGCCCTTGCGGAAGCCGTTCAGACGAACGGTCTTGGCGGTTTCCAGAAGACGGGCGTTGACGGCCTGGTCGACTTCAGAAGCCGGCACCGTGATGGTGACCGTGCGCTCGATCGGAGAAGTCGTTGCGACAGAAGCTTGCATGAAAGTTCCTCTACCCACTGGTGGCGTTCGAATCATAAAGGCGAAGATTGTAGAAACCCCGCCACGCGCTGGCAAGCGCGGATATGACCCTTTCATATGGTGCCTTGGTCCAAGCTATTCAAGGACCCCGGCCATTTTCTGCTCCACCTACCCGCCAGACAGGCACCTGGAGCGCCCGGCAACCCGGAATCGTCATGCATGGAGCAGTGCGAAAAAACCAAAAAAAAGGAGGAGAAAGCCATTGGCCTTCTCCCCCTTTTGCGGCATGCCGCCCGCCCAAGTGGGCCAGGCAGCATCCTGATATTCATCGAGACGTGGGGTGGATGATGGGGTTCGAACCCACGACCACCGGAGTCACAATCCGGGGCTCTACCACTGAGCTACACCCACCACTTCTGGAGGTTGGACAGAAAGCCTGCCGTCTCCATCTCGTTGATACTGCTCAAGCTGACATGCAATGGGGTGGATGATGGGGTTCGAACCCACGACCACCGGAGTCACAATCCGGGGCTCTACCACTGAGCTACACCCACCATTGCATGAACATCTTCACATCGTCTGGTCGCAGTCATCAGGCTCAATGAAGAGCATTCCGACATCCACTTCGATGACAAACGTCATCTCGATGGCACGCCCAGCAGGACTCGAACCTGCAACCTACGGCTTAGAAGGCCGTTGCTCTATCCGGTTGAGCTATAGGCGCAGAAACTAATGCTGCGAGTCAACCTCCGGACAAAGCCCTGAATACTGTTTCAGAAGACCGAAGCCTAGCGATACGTTGTATTCAAGTGGTCGGGATAGAGGGATTCGAACCCCCGACATCCTGCTCCCAAAGCAGGCGCGCTACCAGACTGCGCTATATCCCGAAACCGTCTTCAACCGACCGTCGAACCCCGTCGATGCGAGGCGTATTCTACCGAACTTTCGTCTGCGGTCAAGCCCTTACGTGAATTCTTTCCAAAAGAATCGTTTGCCCCTCGCGCTGTCATGCCAATGTCATGTCGCGGGCTTTCATCCCTGCAGCCTCCAACATCTCTCCTTGCTGATACAAGACGCCTTACCTGTCATCGCTTCTGCCACTGACGCAGTGATGACTTGCGACGGCTGAGCGCCGCCGGTGGACTGACTATCGTCCCTACGCCTTCTGCCCCTCTGCCATTCACCCTCTCCCATCTGCCCCACCCTTCTCCTTACCCCGCTCTCTGCTTCACCCTTTGTCTCTCCCTTTGCTTCTACCTCTGCGTCGACCTTTACCTTTACCTTTCCTTGCGCCTCTACAGATGGAGCGTCAAGGCGACAATCGCATGGCATGACCCCACTCTTGCCTGCCTCCTGGAGCCGTCTTCTGCATTGTCGGGCGCCTGCGAAAGACCTGACACCCATGACAGCTTTCGACCAAGGTCGTCATTCGGCGTTGACTGGAGGGCAAGGCATGCGAAAATTGGCCATCGTTGTCCCTCCTGCATTTATCGCCCACGAGAAGGAATGATCGCTGATGTCAGCACAACTGATAGATGGCAAGGCCATTGCCGAACGCGTACGCCAACAGGTAGGCCGTCAGGTCGATGCGCGTCGTGATGCCGGTGAACGTATTCCGGGGCTTGCCGTCGTGCTGGTCGGTGAAGACGCGGCGTCCGAGGTCTATGTCCGCAACAAGCACCTCGCCTGCGAGAAGGCTGGCATTCTCTCCACCCAGCACCGCCTGTCCGCTGACACCACGCAGCAGGAACTGGAAGCCCTGGTCGACCAGCTGAATGATGACACCAGCATCGACGGCATCCTGGTGCAGCTGCCGCTGCCGGCGCACCTCGACTCACGCCCGATTCTCGAGCGCATTCGTACCGACAAGGACGTGGACGGCTTCCACCCCTACAACCTCGGTCGTCTGGCGCAGCGCCTGCCGGTAATGCGCCCCTGCACCCCCAAGGGCATCATGACGCTGCTGTCCGAGAGCGGCCTGCAGGTGCGCGGCATGGACGCCACCATCGTGGGCGCCTCCAACATCGTCGGTCGCCCGATGTCACTGGAGCTGATGCTGGCCGGCTGCACCACCACCGTCTGCCACCGCTTCACCAAGGACCTGGAGAGCAAGGTCCGCCAGGCAGACCTCGTCGTGGTCGGCGTCGGCAAGCCGGGCCTGGTCAAGGGTGAGTGGATCAAGGAAGGCGCCATCGTCATCGATGTGGGCATCAACCGCCTCGACAACGGCTCGCTGGTCGGTGACGTGGAGTTCGCCCCGGCGGCGGAGCGCGCAGGCTGGATCACGCCGGTACCGGGCGGCGTCGGCCCGATGACCGTTGCCTCGCTGCTGGAGAACACCCTGTTCGCCGCCGAGCTGCACGATGCCCAGCTGGCCGGCAAGTAAGCACGCACCCTCTCGCTGACACCTCCCCTGGCCGCGGGGCATCGCATGACAGGATGCCCCGCAGGCCCTGCTTCAGGATTTCACCATGTCCCTCAAGACACTTGGCATCATCGGCGCCATGGCCGAGGAAGTCGCCATCCTCGCCGAGCTGCTGGAAGACAGCACCACGACTCAACATGCCGGCTCCACCTTCCACGTCGGCCAGCTGCACGGCCTCAAGATCGTGCTGCTGCAGTCCGGCATCGGCAAGGTCAACGCCGCCGTGGGCGCCTGCCAGCTGATCGAACGCTACCAGCCGGACGCCATCATCAACACCGGTTCCGCCGGGGGCTTCGCCTCTGATCTGGAGATCGGCGACGTGGTCATCTCCAGCGAAGTGCGTCACCACGACGTCGATGCCGTGGTATTCGGCTACGAATATGGCCAGGTGCCGCAGATGCCGGCCGCCTACCCGTCAGACCCGGCACTGGTGAAGATCGCGCGTGAGTGCGTCGAAGCCCAGGGCGAGATCAAGGCGCGTGAAGGCCTGATCTGCACCGGCGACATCTTCATGGCTGACCCGGAGCTGGTCGCGCTGACTCGCTCACGCTTCCCGGACATGCTGGCCGCCGAGATGGAAGCCGCCGCCATCGCCCAGACCTGCTTCGTCTATGAGATGCCGTTCGTGGTCATCCGTGCGCTGTCTGACATCGCCGGCAAGGACAACAACAGCCAATCCTTCGAGGAATTCCTGCACGTCGCCGCACGTCAGTCCTCGCGCATGGTCGAGGCCATGGTCAAGCGCCTCGCCAGCTGATCAGCCGCTGCCTGAGAGCGATCCCCGCCCGACTGGCCAAAAAAAACCGCCGCCCCTCTCGGGACGGCGGTTTTTTTCGCAGTGACAATGCGTCATGCCAACCGCATCAGCCTTCCAGCACCCAGGTCGTCCCCTCGCGGGAATCCTTGAGGATGATGCCCTGAGCGGCCAGCTCGTCACGAATACGGTCAGCACCCGCGAAATCCTTGGCCTTCTTGGCGGCAGCACGCGCCTCGATCTGCGCCTGGATCTCGTCTTCCGACAACGCCAATGCGGCAGTATCGCCCTTGAGGAAGATCGCCGGGTCCTGGCCGAACAGCCCCAGCAGGCCGCCCAGCGCGGTCAGCTCGTAGGCCAGCGCCGGCGCCTGCTGCGGCGCCTCCTTCTTGGCACGGTTCAGCTCGCGAGCCAACTCGAACAACACCGACAGCGCACCGGCCGTATTGAAGTCGTCATCCATGGCAGCCACGAAGCGTGCCCGCCAGTCGCCTGACACCTCGCCTTGTTCGGGCGTGACATTCTCCAGCGCATTGTAGAAGCGCTCCAGCGAACGACGCGCCTCATCCAGCGAGTTGGCTTCATAGCTGATCGCACTACGGTAGTGGCTGGCCACCAGCAGATAACGCACCACTTCCGGGTTGTGCTGCTCCAGCACATCACGAATCGTGAAGAAGTTGCCCAGCGACTTGGACATCTTGTCCTGCCCGACACGCACCGCGCCGGCGTGCATCCACACATTGGCATACTGCTGGCCAGTGGCGGCTTCGGACTGGGCGATCTCGTTCTCGTGATGCGGGAAGGTCAGGTCCGGCCCGCCGCCGTGGATATCGAAGGTGTTGCCCAGGCAGCAGGTCGACATCGCGGAGCACTCGATATGCCAGCCCGGACGCCCCGCGCCCCAGGGGGATGGCCAACTGGCCTCGCCCGGCTTGGCGGCCTTCCACAGCACGAAATCGAGCGGGTCTTCCTTGGCCTCTTCCACTTCCACGCGCGCGCCGGACTGCATGTCATCGAGCTGACGGTTGTTGAGCTTGCCGTAGCCCTCGAAACGACGCACACGGTAGTAGACATCACCGTTGCTGGCCGCGTAGGCAAAGCCCTTGTCGATCAGCGTCTCGGTCATCGCGATGATATCGCCGATGTGCGCGGTCGCCCGTGGCTCGCGATCAGGACGCAGGATCCCCAGACGCCCCTCGTCTTCGTGCATCGCCTGGATCATGCGCTCGGTCAGCGCCTCGAAGGCTTCGCCATTCTCGTCGGCACGCTTGAGGATCTTGTCGTCGATATCGGTGATGTTGCGCACATAGGTGACGTCATAGCCACGCGCACGCAGGTAACGCGTGATGATGTCGAAGGCCACCATCACACGCGCATGGCCGATGTGACAGAGGTCATAGACCGTCACGCCACAGACGTACATGCGCACCTTGTTGCCTTCCAATGGCACGAAGGGTGCCTTGGTCCGGCTCAGGGTACTGTAGATGGACAGTGTGCTCGCGGCATCTTCGAGTGAAATCATTCAGTCATCGCCCTTGGCTACTTTGCTGACAGTGCGCTGTCAGCCTTGCGAAATGGAGCGGCCCGCAGGCCGGTCATGCAGCTTCGTCATCGAAGGTACAGGATCAGCCTGCGGGCCGTGAAGCGGGTCAAAAGTCATGCCAGCAGACCTCCCTCAGGAGGCCTGGCTGCCATCAACCCTTCTTCTGGGCCTTGGCCCAACCGTCCTTCAGGCTGACGGTACGGTTGAAGACCAGCGCGCCATCGACGCAGTCATGGCGGTCGGCGACGAAGTAGCCGATACGCTCGAACTGGTAACGCGTTTCCGGCGCGGCATTGCGCAGGCTCGGCTCACCGAAGCCCTTGACGATGCTCAGCGAGTCCGGATTGAGGTGCTCAAGGAAGTCGACATCCTTGTCACGGTCCGGCTCGGCTTCCAGGAACAGGTTCTCGTACTGACGCACCTCGACCGGCACCGCGTGCTCGGCGCTGACCCAGTGGATGACACCCTTGACCTTGCGGCCTTCCGGGTTCTTGCCGAGGGTATCGAGGTCGACACTGCAACGCAGCTCGACGATCTCGCCGGCCTCATCCTTGATCACTTCATCACAGCGGATGACGTAACCATTGCGCAGACGCACTTCCTTCTCGGGCGCGAGACGGAAGAACTTCTTCGGCGCATCTTCCATGAAGTCATCGGCGTCGATCCACAGCTCACGGGTCAGCGGAATCTGGCGCGTGCCCATGTCGTCACGTGCCGGATGGCCGGGCACCTCGAAGACTTCCTCGTGACCTTCCGGCAGGTTGGTCAGCACCACCTTGAGCGGATTGAGCACGCACATGGCCCGCAGCGCGTTGTCTTCCAGGTCAGAACGGATGGCGTGGTGCAGCATGCCGATCTCGACCATGCCGCCATCCGCGCGGCTCACGCCGATCATGTCGCAGAACTTGCGGATGGAAGCGGCCGTGTAGCCACGACGACGCATGCCCGAGATGGTCGGCATGCGCGGGTCATCCCAGCCATCGACGACGCCTTCGTCCACCAGCAGCTTCAGCTTGCGCTTGGAGGTGACGGTGTAATCCAGGTTCAGACGCGCGAACTCGATCTGACGCGGCGTGACCGGTACCGGCAGGTTGGCCAGGAACCACTCATACAGCGGACGATGGTCCTCGAATTCCAGCGTACAGATGGAATGCGTCACGCCTTCCAGCGCATCGGACTGACCATGCGTGAAATCGTAGGACGGGTAGATCTTCCACTTGTCGCCGGTCTGGTGATGGCTGGCATGGCGGATACGATAGAGAATCGGATCACGCAGATTGATGTTGGGCGCCGCCATGTCGATGCGGGCACGCAGCACCTTCTCGCTCTCGCCGAATTCGCCCTTCTTCATGCGCTCGAGCAGATCGAGGTTTTCCTCGGGGCTACGCTCACGGTAAGGGCTCGGGCGACCCGGCTCCTTCAGCGTGCCACGATATTCACGAATCTCGTCCGGCGACAGGTCATCGACATAGGCCTTGCCTTCACGCACCAGGTGCTGGGCCCAGGCATAGAGCTGGTCGAAATAATCGGAAGCGAAGCGCACCTTGCCGGCCCACTCGAAGCCCAACCATTCGACGTCTTCCTTGATGGCGTCGATATAGGCCTGCTCTTCCTTGGCCGGGTTGGTGTCATCGAAGCGCAGGTGACAATCGCCACCGAGCTGCTGTGCCAGACCGAAGTTCAGACAGATCGACTTGGCGTGCCCGATATGCAGGAAGCCATTGGGCTCCGGCGGGAAACGCGTGACAACCTTATCGGCACGGCCGGCCTCGAGTTCTTCGCGGATCTGGTTAAGCACGAAGTTCGGGGCGCTCTGGGTCTCGGTACTCATGAAGTTTCGCTGCACCTCTGTGTGGTTCCTGGGCGTCGTATTGCGGGTCGTCATGTGGTTGAACGAACGTGCGCAAGGACAACAAGACGGATGATCGGGGCTGCATCCACGCGCCTGCCGCCCGCTCAGGCTTTCGTGTCTGGATGCAAAGCCGCTATTATAGCGCGACGCCCGCAGGCGATGCCATGAAGCCGCGCCTGCCTGACACTTGAGCAAGACAGATGACCGGGAAGCCCGAATGATCGTTCTTCACACCAACTACGGCGATATCACCCTCGAACTCAACCACGAGAAGGCCCCGAAGACCGCGGGCAACTTCGAGCAGTACGTGCGTGAAGGCCACTACAGCAATGTCCTTTTCCACCGCGTCATTCCGGGTTTCATGGTTCAGGGCGGTGGCTTTGACACCGACTTCAACCAGAAGCCGACCAATGGCGTGATCGAGAACGAAGCCGACAACGGCCTCAAGAACGACCGCGGCACCGTGGCCATGGCTCGCACCATGGACCCGCACTCCGCCAGCGCCCAGTTCTTCATCAACGTCAATGACAACGACTTCCTGAACTTCACCAGCAAGACCAGCCAGGGCTGGGGTTACTGCGTGTTCGGCAAGGTCGTCGAAGGCATGGACGTGGTCGAGAAGATCGAAGCGGTCAAGACCACCCGTCGCGACGGCCACGCCGACGTGCCGGCAGAAGACGTGATCATCACCAGCGCTGAAATCACCGAATAAGCGATTTCGCCTGATCACGCCGCAAGGCGTGCCTGCCGCCCGGCCTTGCCTCGTGATCGCGAGTGCCAGGCTGGGCGGTTTGCGTTATGAACTCCCACGGCAGTGCGCCCTTGCGATGCCCTGCTGACCGCCCACCTTCGCGGACCCCGACCATGAACACGACTGCCACCACCCTCTTCATCTCCGACCTGCACCTGCAACCCGACACGCCCGAGATCGCCCAGGGCTTCCTCGACTATCTGGCACGCCTGGCTACCTGCCAGCCTGCCGTCGAGCGTCTGTTTCTGCTGGGTGACATCTTCGAGGTCTGGGTCGGCGATGACTATCGCAACGACTTCACCGACAGCATGAGCGCTGCGCTCAAGCGCATCGCCAAGCGCGGCACCGCGATCTTCTTCATGCACGGCAATCGCGACTTCCTGGTCGGCGAGACCTTCGCGGCCGAGGCCGGCGTGACGCTGCTGCCCGACCCGAGCGTGATCGAGCTGGACGGCGAGCGCGTGCTGCTGATGCACGGCGACAGCATGTGCACCCGCGACCAGGCCTATATGAAGTTCCGCGCCATGACCCGCGACCCTCAGTGGCAGGCGCAGATTCTGGCCATGCCGCTGGAGCAGCGTCTGGCGCTGGCCCAGTCACTGCGCATGCAGTCCGGCGAGACCAACAGCGAGAAGGACGAGGCGATCATGGACGTCACGCCCGAGGAAGTGGTGCGCGAGATGCGTGAGCACGACGTGCGCACGCTGATCCATGGCCATACGCATCGCCCGGCGGTGCATGAACTCGAGATCGATGGCGAGCCGGCGCGCCGCATCGTGCTCGGCGACTGGCGCCCGACTCAGGCCTTCGACATCATCGCCCGTGGCCAGGGGCCGGAGCTGCGTGAATTTGCGCTGCCGCTGGTCGATGCGATCACCCACGGCTGATCGCTTGCACACACCAAAAAGCCCCGCTGCCGATCACGGCAGCGGGGCTTTTTTCTTACGCTCTCACAGTATCAGGCGCTTCGCTGCGCCAGACGCTTCGCTCAGGCCGGTGACGATGCCTTGCGGCGCGCACGCCCCTCGGCGATCTCCACCAGCTGATGCCAGCCCAGTACCGCGGGGGCATCGGCGCTCGGAAGCTCTTCCAGCAACACCTTCAGACGCTGACACCGCTCGGCATCATGGGCATCGACCAGACGCAGCCAGGTGGCAAGCCCCATGGCTTCATGGTGAGTGTTTTCCTGCTCGATGGAGTAGGACAACCCCTGCTCGATCAGGGAGCGCACCTTCTCCAGCGGCAGCCCCTGAGCACTGCGCAGGCTCGCGACCAGATAGCTGACTTCTGACAGGTAGAAGGAATTGCGCTCCTGTGCGACCAGCAGCACCTTCTCCATGTATTCCTCAGCGGCAGCGTGCTCGCCCAGCGCCATCACGGCGTCCATGTACCACAGGTTGGGACGCTGATGACGCTCGCGTCCGGTCAGCTCGGCGAACTCGTTCATGCTCGACTGCAGCATGGACAGGCCATCGCGGTCGCCATTCATCGCCCGCGCCCAGCCCAGCACACCATGCGCTGCCATGTGCCACAGGTGAAGGTCCGCTGAACGCGTCACTTCCAGGGCCCGCTCGGCGCGCTGGGTCGCCAGATGGGTGTGGCCCAGCTGGCGATACAGGGAGGTGGAGAACATCAACGCCATCGCCAGCGAACCGGGCTGACCGATCTGCTCGGCCATGCGAATCGCCGCCTCGGCCTGCTGCTCGGCCTTCACGTAGTCGCAGCGCAGGCACGATGTCCAGCTCTGCAGACAGGAGGCCGCCACCTGCGGGTGATCGCTGAACGGCAGCCATTCGAGCACCATCGGATGGTTGACCGGATCGATCTCATCCAGGTGCTCGCCCGCCACACGCACGCGGCCGGCCCAGAACTCGCAGTGGGCACGCGCATAATCGGCCAGGCGACGATAGCGATCATCGGAAAGCTCTTCCGCCAGCTCGCTGAGGCCCGAGGCCAGCGCGAAGGCATCGGCGTGGGCATGACGCTCGCTGCAACCGACCCACAGGCCCCATTTGACGATGAAGGCCTGCTCGAGGTCCGGCTCGTCGTCCTCGACCAGCGCAGGGCTGCTGAGCAGGTTGCGTGCCTGCACGAAGCTCTCGTGGGCGATGCGTGAGCCATGGCCTTCCAGCGCGAAACCGGACTGGCCACGTACCGTCAGCAGGCTGACTTCGCGCTCTTCCTGACCATCGACATGCTTGAGGCAGGCCAGGCCGTTGTCCGCCATCTTGAGCGCGGTGCGGTTGGCGCTGATCTTGAGCGCCTCGCGCGCCGAGAGCTCGAAGTAACGCGCGGCACGGCTGAAGTTCTGCGACTTGCGCAGGTGAACGGCGAAGTAGCCGGGGTGACGACTGATCCAGGCGGGATACTTGTCCTCGATCAGCGCGACCACCTGATGGTGAATCCGGCGCCGCACATCCCGCGGACACGACAGGTAGGCCGCTTCCTGGATCAGCTGATGGGTAAACTGGTAGTCGAATTCACTGTCGCTGCTGCAGGCCTCGATGATCTCCAGACGCTGCATGCTCTCGATGGCGCGCTTGAGGCGGCCCTCCTCGAACTCACAGCTCTGGCGTACGAAGCTCAGCTTGAAGACACGCCCCAATACCGCGGCGGCGTGGGCGACATCGCGCCCTTCTTCCAGCTGATCGATACGACTGGAGAGCAGGCCGATCAGGCCCTTGGGCAACTCGTCGAGCTGCACCGGACGCCCTTCGCGGCGGTCCATGTCGAGACGACGGCAGATTTCCTGCAGGTAGAGCGGCACGCCATCGCAGCGCTCGATGAGCTGGCTGCGCATGCGTGGACTCAGGTGCAGGCGATAGCGACGTGACAGGTGCGACAGCAGGCGCGAGACCTGCATCGGATCGAGGCGACCCAACGCGATGTGCTGGTCCCAGTTGAGCTTGACCGCCAGGCTGTCGCGACCGTTGTGGCTCGCGGCCAGCATGAAGCCGATGTTGATCGGCAGACGCGCCTGCAGGCCAGCCAGCACCTTGAGCGACGGCTCGTCGAGCCACTGCAGGTCATCGATCATCATCACCAGCGGGCGCAGGCTGGCTGACTTCTCGATCACCAGGTGCAGCACGCGCACGACGCGTTCGACCGTCTCGCTGGACTGGATCAGCACTTCGTCTTCTGCAGTATCTTCCGCCGTGCCGAGCACCGCGTGGAAGGAGCGACGCACTTCCTCGCTGATGCCCTGCAACGCCTCGGAAGACTCGAACAGATGCTCGACGCTTTCGCGATCGATATTGCCGTCCAGACGCCAGCGAATCAGCGCCGTCACGACACTGTAGGGCTCAAGCTGCGAGAGACGCGTGGTCGGCATCCAGCACAGCCCGACATCCTGGCTCTGCTCCAGCTGACGGAAATTGACCATCAGGGCCGACTTGCCCATGCCGGAGTTGCCACTGACCAGCACGCTCTGGCGCAGGCCGATGCTGGCGCGGGCCAGCGCATCGCGCAGGCGACGCAGCTCGCCCTCGCGACCGATCAAGGTCGGCAACGAGGATTCGCGGGTGGCGACACTGCTGCCCAGCACCAGCGCACGCAGACGCACGCGACCATCAGCGGCCAACAGGCGCGAGGTCAAGCGGGGCTGCAGGTCCAGTGCCGGCGGCATGTGCTGACTGGCTTCCTGGGAGATCACCAGCTCGCTGCCTTCGGCGGCGGTCATCAACTCGAGGGAATATTGCGTGACCTGACCCAGCGGGTCGGCCAGCTGACGCTCCGGCAGGTAGATGACCTGACCGGAGTGCAGGCCCGCCGACAGCGAAAAGGCCGGCGGCTTGCCTTCGCCGTCCCACAGCTTGGCGATCTCATCGGGGATCGCCTTGCTGCAGTGCTCATAGAGCGCGACCAGCTCGGCGAGCTGATGCGCCGGGCCGTGGGTGCCGAAGCATGCCAGGCCCACGCCACCCGTGGCGCCCGGCAGCCAGAAGCCGCCCAGGTGATGACACTGCTGCTCCAGCCAACGCAACAGCTCGATCTGCAGCGTCAGACAGGCACGCGCCCAGACGCGGTCACGATGACTGTCCTTGACGCTCAGGCGAATGGCCATGACCGACAGCTGACGGTGATCGATTTCCTCTTCGCGCAGCGGTGCGCTGTCCAGCGACAGGGTCCGTGAGATGGCGCCCTGCGGCGTCATGGCACTCATGGTCTCGCTCTTGCCATCGGACCAGTAGCGCGCCAGTTGCAGGAAGCCGGGGTCCGGCTGCTGACCGGAGAGCGCCAGCTGCTGCAGGAAGGCATTGAACTGCTCATGGGCCGCGGCCGACTGGCCGCCTTCGGCCAGCTGACGCACGAGACGCTCATGGAAGGGGCCGTAACCGGAGAAGCGGCTGACCAGCGTACGCAGCACGTCATCGGGCAGCGGCTCGTCCGTGGCCAGCACCCGCTCGGCGAACTGGATGACGCGCTGACGCCACTCGCCACGCACCTTGATCATCCAGCGCTGGAAGTCAGGGCACTGGGTCAAGGAAAGCTCCTCGACCAGGTCGCCACGATACAGGGTGAGAATCTCCCCCAGGGTGGCGACGGAGGGCGGTGCCAGCAGCAGGCCGTTGAGCTCGTCGAGATCAAGCTCCCAGTGCTCCGGCAGCGAGAGCGCGATGGTCTGGCGCGACACCGTCAACAGGTTGTCAGCCTCTTCGCCGAGACTCTGACGCAGACAGTGCAAGGCGTGGCGAAGGTTGGTCCGTCCGGAGGACAGCCCCTGATCCGGCCAGAGCAACTCCGCCAACCCGGCACGGGAGACGGCCTGATCATGCAGCAGCAGATGCAGAAGTAGCGCCTTGACCTTGTCGTAGCTGAACTGAGTCAGCGTGTCATCACCCAACGTCAGCTGGAAATGTCCCAGCAGTGCCAGTTGAGCTTGACCAGATGTTTCCTGCGTCATGTGTCATCCATTTCAAAGTCGCGAACGAAACGCCAGCCCTGCCACGGCGCCGGTGATCCCCTGTCCTTGATCCTTGCCTTAGTCTCTCGTGCCTTGATCCATCGCGTCCCGACCCACCCTGGCCGAGGCGCGCGCTGCCCGTCGTGCGCTCGGCTGACCACTGTGGAAGCGAAAGACAGCGTCGGGGGTTTCGATCAGCTCTCGTTCCACTTCACGTAGCACCGCGAGACGGGGTTCCAGTGGTTCATTGGTGTATTGCTCTGCCAACATGAGGTAATCCTCATAGTGACGTCCTTCTGACTTAACCAAAGTGCGATAGAACTTTGCAAGCTCTGGTTCCAGATACGGGATGAGGCGCGCGAAGCGCTCACACGACCTTGCCTCTATCAGGGCGCCGATCAGCAGGATGTCCACCAGGCGTTGCGGGTCTTCGTCCCTGACCTGCTGGCGCAGGGCTTCGGCATAGCGCGAGGCCTTGATATGCCGATAGACGATGCCCCGCTTCTCCATCAGCCCGACCACCTGCTCGAAGTGCAGCAGCTCTTCGCGCGCCAGCTGTGACATCTTGGTCAACAGCAGTGGCCGGTTCACGTAGCGGTACATCAGGCTCATGGCGGTGGAGGCGGCTTTCTTCTCGCACTGCGCATGGTCGATCAGCAGCAGCTCCGGATTCTCAAGCGCCGCCTCGACCCAGCTCAGGGGCGTCCTGCAGGGCAGAAAGGCCAGCAGCGAGGCCGGCAGCAAGGCATCGGTATCTTCATCGCTTGGCCCCTGCGACGCTGCGATCACGCGCGCCCCAGCCTCACTCTCGCCATACCGCCCAGCATGAACATCATCATGCTGCTTGCTCTGCTCAGGCGCAATCACATTGCGCTCGGTCACGTCGGTCATTGAATTCATTGTCACGTCAGTCTTTTGTCTCGCTCGCTTGCGTCTGCTGCTGACTGACAGGAGACACCTCAACGACGGAGTTCATATCATTATCGGCACGCTTTGCCGCTTCCACCATGATTTCATCGTTTATATGGGCAAAAAGCTGTTCGGGCTCAAGTTCTCGCGCATGGGCCAGTGGTGCGATGCCATATGCCGACAGGTCCTTGATGCGGGTGCGCCCGACGCGCAGCAGCTCAACGGCGCGTGACAGCGCCGACTGATCGGCACGGAAACGGATGCGATGGCGGGTCAGCTGCTCGGCCAGCATGGCGTCATCGGCGACGCGCAGCCAGCGGGCGGCGACCTGGCTGCGCAGCTCGTCCAGTGCCAGCATGCGCTCGGCGCGCTGGTCACTGTCATAGCCGAACCAGGCCAGGATCTCATGATCATGACGCTGGCAGCCGCGACAGACGCTATCGCCGACCGTAGTGGAGCAGACACCTACGCAAGGAGAAAGAATACGGCTCATGTGGCCCTCGGGGGAGGCGGAAAGTGTGATTCGGGGTAACCCCCATCATACCGTGCGTACCTGAGAGCCGACAGCATCGCGCCGTCGGTGCCCAAAGGGCCTCTCGTCAGCACCGCGCTGGGCGTCATCAGCGCGTCATCAGGGTTGCCGCATAGTGTTTGCTCAGCGTGATTTCCTGACAATCAGATGAAATATCAGAATGTTATGCCGTAATAGGCGACCAAAGTCTCAGCCCCCGCCACTGGGCGCTCCTTAACATTGTCGACAAAGTTGAGTAGACTCGCATTCGCCCCGTAGCGCCTGATTCGCTCGCAATAAGACGCTTGAATTACCCGCAAGAAGCCTCGAGGTGCCCCGCCCTGCGTCTTCAAGACGACTGGCCCGCGCATTTCGACACGATTACAGATGAGGGTCTCCCACGTGCTTGAAGCCTACCGTCAACAGGTTGAAGAACGCGCCCAGCAGGGCATCCCGGCAAAGCCGCTGACTGCCGAGCAGACCGCCGAGCTGGTCGAACTGCTCAAGAATCCGCAGGCCGGTGAGGAAGAGTTCATCCTCGATCTGTTCACCAATCGCATTCCCCCGGGCGTTGATGAAGCCGCTTACGTTAAGGCTGGCTTCCTGACCGCCATCGTACGTGGCGAAGCCGCTTCTCCGCTGATCGACAAGACACATGCCGTCAAGCTGCTCGGCACCATGCAGGGCGGCTACAACATCGCCACGCTGGTCGAGCTGCTGGACGACGAAAGCCTGGCCAAGGAAGCCGGCGAACAGCTCAAGCACACCCTGCTGATGTTCGACGCCTTCCACGATGTCGCTGACCGCGCCAAGGCCGGCAACGCCGTCGCCCAGGCCGTGCTGCAATCCTGGGCCGACGCCGAATGGTTCCTGTCCAAGCCGGCGCTGGCCGAGAAGATCTCACTGGCTGTCTTCAAGGTGCCGGGCGAGACCAATACCGATGACCTGTCTCCGGCGCCTGACGCCTGGTCACGTCCGGACATCCCGCTGCACGCCAACGCGATGCTCAAGAACCCGCGTGAAGGCATCAACCCACAGGAAGATGGCGTCGTCGGCCCGCTGGCCCAGATCGAGGAAGTGAAGGCCAAGGGCTTCCCGGTCGCCTACGTCGGTGACGTGGTCGGTACCGGTTCCTCACGCAAGTCCGCCACCAACTCCGTGCTGTGGTTCTTCGGCGACGACATCCCGTTCGTGCCCAACAAGCGCGCCGGCGGTTTCTGCATCGGCAACAAGATCGCACCGATCTTCTTCAACACCATGGAAGATGCCGGCGCCCTGCCCATCGAGATGGACGTCGAGAAGATGGCCATGGGAGATGTCATCGACATCTACCCGTACGAAGGCAAGGTCTGCCGTCACGACACCGACGAAGTCATCTCCACCTTCTCCCTCAAGACTCAGGTCCTGCTGGACGAAGTGCGTGCTGGCGGCCGTATCCCGCTGATCATCGGTCGCGGTCTGACCGACAAGGCGCGTACCGAGCTGGGTCTGGAGGCGTCTGACGTCTTCCGCCTGCCGGAACAGCCGAAGGACACCGGCAAGGGCTTCACCCTCGCACAGAAGATGGTCGGCAAGGCCTGCAACCTGGAAGGCGTGCGTCCGGGCATGTACTGCGAGCCGAAGATGACCACCGTCGGCTCCCAGGACACCACTGGCCCGATGACCCGCGACGAGCTGAAGGATCTGGCATGTCTGGGCTTCCAGGCCGACCTGGTGATGCAGTCCTTCTGCCACACCGCTGCCTACCCGAAGCCGGTCGATGTCGAGACTCACCACACCCTGCCCGACTTCATCATGAACCGCGGCGGCGTCTCCCTGCGTCCGGGCGACGGCATCATCCACTCGTGGCTGAACCGCATGCTGCTGCCGGACACCGTCGGCACCGGTGGTGATTCCCACACCCGCTTCCCGATGGGCATCTCCTTCCCGGCGGGTTCTGGCCTGGTGGCCTTCGCCGCCGCCACTGGCGTGATGCCGCTGGACATGCCGGAATCCATCCTGGTGCGCTTCAAGGGCGAACGTCGTCCGGGCATCACCCTGCGTGACCTGGTCCACGCCATCCCGCTGTACGCCATCAAGCAGGGCCTGCTGACCGTCGACAAGGCCAACAAGAAGAACGCCTTCTCTGGCCGCATTCTGGAAATCGAAGGTCTGGAAGATCTGACGGCCGAACAGGCATTCGAGCTCTCCGACGCCTCTGCCGAGCGTTCCGCCGCCGGTTGTACCATCACGCTGTCCGACGAGAGCGTGACCGAGTACCTGACCTCCAACATCACCCTGCTCAAGTGGATGATCGCCAACGGTTACGGCGATGCCCGTACCATCGAGCGTCGTATCGCGGGCATGGAAGAGTGGCTGGCCAACCCGAGCCAGATGCGTGCCGACAAGGACGCCGAATACGCCGAGATCATCGAGATCGACCTCGCCGAGATCGATCAGCCGGTGCTGTGCGCGCCGAACGACCCTGACGATGCCCGTCTGCTGTCCGACGTCGCCGGTCAGAAGATCGACGAAGTCTTCATCGGCTCGTGCATGACCAACATCGGTCACTTCCGCGCCGCAGGCAAGCTGCTCGAGAAGCAGCCGGCCGGTAGCCTGAAGACCAAGCTGTGGCTGGCACCGCCGACCAAGATGGACCAGCACCAGCTGACCGAGGAAGGCTACTACGGCATCTACGGCCGTGCCGGCGCGCGCATGGAAATGCCGGGCTGCTCACTGTGCATGGGTAACCAGGCACGTGTGGCTGCCAAGTCCACCGTGGTATCCACCTCCACGCGCAACTTCCCGAACCGTCTGGGCGACGGCGCCAACGTCTTCCTGGCCTCTGCCGAGCTTGCGGCCATCGCGGCCGTGGTCGGTCGTCTGCCGACCGTCGAGGAATATCAGGGCTACATGGGCGAATTCGATGCCATGGCGGGCGAGATCTATCGCTACCTGAACTTCCATGAGATCGAAGAGTTCCAGAACGCCGCTTCCAACGTGATTCCGGTCACCCAGGAAGCCTGATCAGGCGGGGAGTCATGCGCCACTGCATGACTCCCCTCTGACAGCAGCATTGGCGTCATGCCAACTGGCGTCATGCCAGACAATGAAACGGGCCGCCCCTCAAGGGACGGCCCGTTTTTTCATGCCTGCGACAAGCTCGGTGGGTGCAAGCGCCCTGCCTCAGAACTTGTAGCCGACCGAGGCGGTGAAGGCATCCACCTGATAATCGCTGTCGAAGTCATAGCGCTCGTACTCGGCACGGACCAGGAACGGGTCCAGATTGACCTGTGCACCGGCACCATAGACCGGATCAAAGCCGTCGTTGTCCTTCAGATCGACACTGGAATTGCCCAGATTGCCATCGACATCGGTTTCCCACTTGGCCATCCCCGCCTTGGCGAACAGCGAGAAGTACTGACCGATGGGCAGGATACCCACCACGTTGACACCGTAGGCCTTGGACTCGAGCTCGGTATTGCTGAAGTCATTGCCCTTGAGCTGGACAGTCCCCAGGTCGGTGTAGAAGGCCTCAGTGGCGAAGTACGGATTGTACTGATAGCCCACGAAGGCCTTGTAGACGTTGTCGTCATCATCCACATCGAAGTCATCGCTGCCGGATTCGATGAAGTCACCGGCCTCATCGGAATCATCGTTCTCAAGGCTGGAGAAGCCGGTACCGGCGCCGATGTAGAGCCCTTCGCTGGCATTGCCTGCCGCCTGAGCGTGACCACTGAGCGCCAGAGCGAGAGCGGCGAAGGAAACGGTAGCCAACGGGGCGGCCAGAAGACGTGACTTGCTCATGTATTGCTCCTTGATCCAATGGGCGGCACAGGCAGCTGCCGGCCAGGTACTGACGGCCAGGTACTGACGGCCAGGTACTGACGGCAAGACCGCGCCTGTCATGGGTTGCAGGAGCATCGTGGTAGATATAGAACAGTGTTTCAAGAGTGGCGTTTTGACTACTTGTGACGTCGCAAGCCGGCAACATTCGTCTGCCGCTGCCCTTTTTCGTCCAACTCGGCTAATCACCAGCCCGGCTGACTACCAGCTTGTCTAATCACCAGCCCGGCTGACCACCTAATCGTCTAGCCAGCAGTCCGCTTGCCCACCAGCCAGCCTGTCGAGCCGCTGGCGTCGCATTGCCCGCCAGGCCTTGGTAGAGATGCAAAGCCCTGGCGTATCGGGCATTCTCGGAGTTGTGGCATTGCAGCAATCAAAGCGCTCCGTCCCTCAAGCGGCCTGCCTCGGCCGCCCAGCACAAGGAATCCGACATGACGCACCCCATTTCCACCCCCGACCTCTGCGATGAGTTCCCCGACGTGCAGGTGCTCGAGCCACTGTTCATCAACTACGGCGGCGTCGAGTCCTTCGGTGGCGAAGTCGTGACCATCAAGTGCTTCGAGGACAACTCGCTGGTCAAGGAAGCCGTCGCGGAGCCCGGCGCAGGCCGCGTCCTGGTCGTCGATGCCGGCGGCTCGATGCGCTGCGCCATGCTGGGCGACATGCTCGCCGAGCAGGCCGCCAAGAGTGGCTGGGCCGGCGTGATCATGTATGGCTGCATCCGCGATGTGGATGAAATCCACGCCACCAATCTCGGCGTGCAGGCACTGGGCTGCTACCCGCGCCCCAGCATCAAGCGCGGCGAAGGTCAGCGCGATATCCCGGTCACCTTCGCCGGCGTCACCATCGTGCCGGGCGACTATCTCTACGCCGACAACAATGGCGTCATCACCGCCAAGGAAGCGCTGATCCGTACCCAGCCGACCCCCTGAGCCCCCGTCTCGCGCCGCGGTGCACGCCGCAATGAAAACGCCCCCGCAACCAGGCAGGTTGCGGGGGCGTTTCGCGTTCAAAGTCGCGGACTCAGCGAGTGCTGGCGGGCTCTGCGTTGGATGAGTCGGTCTGTGAACCGGCTTGAGCACCGGCCTGAGAGGTCGCAGCCGCATCATCGGCACGCGCGAAGCGGTCCACCACGGCGGCGCAGGCAGCGTCACCGGTGATGTTGAGCGCGGTGCGCGTCATGTCGAAGATACGATCCAGCGCGAACAGCAGCGGCAGACCTTCGATGGGGATACCGGCAGCCAGCAGCACGGCAACCACCAGGAACGACGGCCCCGGTACACCGGCCTGACCGATGGCACCCAGAGTCGCGGTGAACACGATGGCGGCGTAGGCGGAGAAGCCGAGATCGACATTGAAGACCTGGGCGAAGAACATCGCCACCAGCCCGTAATAGATGGCATTGCCGCTCATGTTGATGGTCGCGCCCAGCGGCAGCACGAAGGCAGAGGTGGCGTTCTTGAGGCCCAGCTCCTTCTCGCAGACTTCCATGTTGACCGGCAGGGTCGCCATGGAGGACGCCGTGGACAGCGCGACGGCCTGCGGCTTCTTCATCGCGGACATGAAGCGGCCCAGCGGCACGTCAGAGCCGAACTTGACCACCAGCGGGTAGAACACGAAACCGTAGATGAGGATGGCGCCCATGTAGACGAGGAACAGCTTCATCACCAGCGTCAGTACATCGAAGCCGAAGGTGCCGACGGCGTCCGCCATCAGGCCGAAGACGCCGATCGGCGCGATCAGCATCACCACGTTGATCATCCACACGAAGGCTTCGATGACGGTATTGAGGCCTTCGATCAGCGGCTTGCCACGCTCACCGGTCTTGGACAGGCCAATGCCGAGGAACAGGCAGAACACCAGAATCTGCAGGATATTGGCATCGGTGAGTGCACCGAAGATATTGGTCGGCACCATGCCCAGAATGGTGTCCATCACGCCCGGCACGCTGCCCTTGTCAGCGTAGGCATTGGAGAACATGCCCTTGGCGCTTTCCAGGTCCACTCCGCTGCCCGGCTGGAAGACATGCCCCATCACCAGCGCCAGCATCACGGCCACGGCAGAGGTCAGCATGAAGAAGGCGAAGGTGGAGATGCCGATCTTGCCGGCAGAAGGGCTGTCGCCCAGATTGGCGGCTCCCGACACGATGGAGACCGCGATCAGCGGCACGACCAGCATCTTGATCAGGTGAATGAACAGCTCACCCAGTGGCGCGAACATCGAGGCGTCTTCGCCCATGTACGCCCCGACACCTGCACCCAGGATCATGGCGATGACTACCTGGACGCCGATGTTTTTCCATAAAGACTGTTTCACGTTACGACTACCTTGGATTGTGTCTGAAAGGTCGGTTGTTGCGTGCCACCGCAGTGCTGGCTACCGGTGAGGCCTGCCGTCATAGTCACCATGAATTCATAGTCACCATGGACTCATTGCCACCATGGATATTGTGGTCAGCTGGGTGGCTGGGATTATAAATGACTGCCTTTTTTACATAAGGTAGAAAGAGAATCATTTAGTCGCGCAATCGAGATCATTTTGTTGCTATTTGTTACCAACTGACGTCTTTGTGCTGCTTTCTCCCCCATTGGTCCAATGCCTGAACTGACCAATCATTCAGGTTTCAGGCACGAAACGAAAAACGCCCACCGCACATTGAGTGCGATGGGCGCCCTGGGTGACAACGACCGTCTGCGCCTCAGCGCGTCAGGTCACCATCCTGGGAAGTCTGGGTTACACCAGCTCCTTGTCCGCCAGCATGAACCAGGTTTCCAGCACGGAATCCGGGTTGAGGGAGACGCTGTCGATACCCTCTTCCATCAGCCACTTGGCCAGCTCCGGATGGTCCGACGGGCCCTGACCACAGATGCCGACGTACTTGCCCTGCGCCTTGCAGGCACGGATCGCCATCGACATCAGCTGCTTGACCGCCGGGTTACGCTCATCGAAGAGGTGAGCGACGATGCCGGAGTCGCGATCCAGCCCCAGGGTCAGCTGGGTCAGGTCGTTGGACCCGATGGAGAAGCCATCGAAGTGCTCGAGGAACTGATCCGCCAGCAGCGCGTTGGTCGGTAGCTCGCACATCATGATGACGCGCAGGCCGTTCTCGCCACGCACCAGACCATTCTCGCCCAGCAGCTTGATGACCTGCTCCGCCTCGCCGGTGGTACGCACGAAGGGCACCATGATCTCGACGTTGGTCAGCCCCATCTCGTCACGCACGCGCTTGAGGGCACGGCATTCCAGATCGAAGCAGTCGCGGAAGGTATCGGACACGTAGCGCGAGGCGCCACGGAAGCCCAGCATCGGGTTCTCTTCGCCCGGCTCGTACATCTTGCCGCCGATCAGGTTCTCGTACTCGTTGGACTTGAAGTCCGACATGCGCACGATGACCTTCTGCGGATGGAAGGCGGCCGCCAGGGTGGAGATACCCTCGACCAGCTTGTCGACGTAGAAGTCGACCGGGCTTGCGTAGCCGGCGGTGCGCGCATCGATGGTCTGCTGCAGATCGATGGGCAGGGTGGCGTAGTCGAGCAGCGCCTTGGGGTGCACGCCGATCATGCGGTTGATGATGAACTCGAGACGCGCCAGGCCCACACCGGCATTCGGCAGACGCGAGAAGCTGAAGGCGCGGTCCGGGTTGCCGACGTTCATCATGATCTTGAACGGAATCTCCGGCATCTCGTTGACGCTGGTGACGGTGCGATCGAAGTTGAGGATACCGTCATAGACATGACCGGTATCGCCTTCGGCGCAGGAGACCGTCACTTCGCGGCCTTCGGCGAGCACCGAGGTCGCGTCGCCACAGCCGACCACGGCCGGAATGCCCAGCTCACGCGCGATGATCGCCGCGTGGCAGGTACGACCGCCACGGTTGGTGACGATGGCGGAGGCGCGCTTCATGACCGGCTCCCAGTCCGGATCGGTCATGTCGGTGACCAGCACGTCGCCGACCTGCACCTTGTCCATCTGCTCCGGGTTGTCGATCACGCGCACCGCACCCTGGCCGATACGCTGGCCGATGGCACGCCCGGTGACCAGGGTGCGGCCCTTCTCGCGCAGCTGGAAGCGCTCGAGGTTGCCGCCCTCTTCCTGGCTGACGACCGTTTCCGGACGCGCCTGGACGATGTAGAGCTTGCCGTCGTCGCCATCACGCGCCCATTCGATGTCCATCGGACGCTGGTAGTGCTTCTCGATGATCATGGCCTGGCGCGCCAGTGCCTCGACATCGGCATCGCTGATGCAGAAACGGTGGCGGTCCGGCACCGGCACGTCGACGGTCTCGACGGAGCGACCCGCACTGGTGTCGTCGGTGTAGACCATCTTGATCAGCTTGGAGCCCAGGTTGCGGCGCAGTACCGCCGGGCGGCCGGCGGCCAGCGTGGTCTTGTGGACGTAGAACTCGTCAGGATTGACCGCGCCCTGCACCACGGTCTCGCCCAGGCCCCAGGAGCCGGTGACGAAGACGGCGTCGCGGTAGCCGGATTCGGTGTCCAGGGTGAACATCACGCCGGAAGCGGCCGTCTCGGAGCGCACCATCTTCTGTACGCCGGCAGACAGCGCGACCAATGAGTGGTCGAAGCCCTTGTGCACGCGGTAGGAGATGGCGCGGTCGTTGAACAGTGACGCGAACACCTCGTGAACCGCACGCTTGATGTTGTCGAAGCCTTCGATGTTGAGGAAGGTTTCCTGCTGACCGGCGAAGGAGGCATCCGGCAGGTCTTCCGCGGTAGCGGAGGAGCGCACGGCGACCTTCAGGTTCGGGTGCCTGGCCTGAAGCTCGGCATAGGCACGTTCCATCTCGGCCTCGAAGGCCGGCGGCAGCGGCGTGTCGATGATCCACTGACGAATCTCGGCACCGACGCGCGCCAGTTCGACCACGTCATCCACATCGAGGGCATCGAGGGCGGCATTGATACGCTTGTCGAGGCCTTCGTGGGCCAGAAACTCGCGATAGGCATAGGAGGTAGTCGCAAAGCCGCCGGGCACGGTGACACCGGCATCGGCCAGATTGGAGATCATCTCACCGAGCGAGGCGTTCTTGCCGCCAACGCGATCAACATCGTTCATGCCGAGCTGATCGAAATCGACGACGTATTCGGATGTGGCTTGCTGTGACAAGGGAACCCCCTGGTACCAATGGATGGAAACGAATGACCGATGGAGGACGATGAACCGCCTTCCGTTCAGCAATGACGCCACCCTAACAAGCTCTCTCTAGTATTAGCCATTGGTCTAACCGGCTAGTCAGTGGAGGAGGACTACAACCCTGAGCCTGTTTCAGACGTTCTGTCGCCATCGTCGGCGAACATGTCGACAAGCCAGGAACGGCCGCTACAGGAATGTAGTCATGCGGCGCTTTTGTAGAGAACGGGAACACGGGATTTCTCATATCGCGCCACTGGCCCTGTGCCGGATATTGCAAGCTCGACAGTGAACACCGACACTTGGGGTCTTCACGGGGCAACAGCCTGAGCGGGCTGGTGTCTTCGATTCGTTCTTCACGAGTGCCCGTCATGACCCGAACCGCCTTCTTCATTTCCGATGGCACCGGCATCACCGCCGAGACACTGGGGCGCAGTCTGCTCGCCCAGTTCGAGAATACCGACATCCGCATGGTGACCAAGCCCTACATCGATTCGGCCGAAAAGGCGACGGCACTGGTCAAGGCCATCGAGAGCGCGCATGCCAATGACGGCGAGCGCCCGATCATCATCGACACCATCGTCGACCAGAACATCCGCGACATCATCTCCGAATCCTCCGGCTTCAAGGTCGACATCTTCTCGACCTTCCTCAAGCCGCTGGAAGAGGAGCTGGACACCCACTCGTCCTACAGCGTCGGCAAGACCCACTCCATCGGGCAGGACGACGTCTACATGAATCGCATCGATTCCGTGCATTTCGCCCTCGACAACGATGATGGCGCGCGCACGCATCAATACGACAAGGCCGACGTCATCCTCATCGGCGTCTCACGCTGCGGCAAGACGCCGACCTCGCTGTATCTGGCGCTGCAGTTCGGTATCCGCGCGGCCAACTACCCGCTGACCGAGGATGACCTGGACGAGTCCGGCACCCTCAAGATGCCCGCCTCACTGGCGCAATATCGTCACAAGCTGTTCGGGCTGACCATCGACCCGCGCCGTCTGGCCGCCATCCGCACCGAGCGTCGCCCCAACAGCCGCTACTGCTCGATCGACCAGTGTCTGCAGGAAGTCGAGCAGACCGAGGCACTCTTCCGCCGCTCCAAGGTGCCCTACATCGATACCACGCGTTTCTCGATCGAAGAGATCTCGACACGCATGATCGCCGAGACCGGCCTGGCACGCCGCTTCTCACCGCGCTGACCCCGACGCCAGATCATCACAAGTCGAACACAACAACACACGTCGACCACGACGACAGACATCGACCACAACAACAGCGCTACTCACCCAGGAAATCCTCCCATGTTCAACACCAACCACTACTTCGACGGCCAGGTGGCCTCCATCGCCTTCCAGAGCGCAGACCTTCCTGCCACGGTCGGCGTGATGGCCATCGGCGAATTCGTGTTCGCCACCAGCCAACGCGAATACATGACCCTGATCAGCGGCGACATGCAGGTACTGCTGCCGGGCGCGGAAGAGTGGTATCAGCTCGCCGCCGGTGAAAGCTTCATCGTCGAAGCCAACCAGAGCTTCGAGGTACGCACCACGGTCGAATCCGCCTATCTGTGCAAGTACGAAGACGCCTAAGGCACTGGGCAACAGCCGCCTAAGGCACTGGAAAACAGCCGCCTGGGGCACTGGGAAAAAGACGCCTGAGGCACTGGAAAACAGCCGCCCAAGGCGCTGAAAGCCAGACATGAAAAAGCCGCCGTACCCTCTCGGGCCACGGCGGCTTTTTTCGTCACGACGACTGTCCTCTCGCTACCAGGCTCAGGCGCGCTGCCTGAGTACCGAACGCAGCGCCAGATAACTGATGCCGCCCATCAACAGGTAACTTGTCGCTACCCCGGCGAAGATGCCGATCACGCCATACAGGGCGCCGCCCAGCCAGGCCAGCGGCACCAGCAAGGCGAATAGGCGCACCAGCGAGAGCACCATCGCGCGGCGCGGCTTGTGCAGCGCATTGAGGCTGGAATTGGCGAGAATGATCACGCCCTGGGCCCCGAGGGCGGCGGGTATCAGCCACAGATAGGTGCTGACCAGCCCCGCGACCTCCTGACTCTCGGCGAAGCGCGCCGCGATCCACTCACCGCCCAGCCCGAGCCCCAACCAGACCACCAGCTGCCAGACGAGAATGAAGGCGAGCACGCCGTGGATGGCGCGCCACACACGCTTCTGCTGCCCGGCACCATCGTTCTGGCTGATGAAGGGCGACAGCGTCATGGACAGCGCCAGCACCAGAATCAGCGCCAGCGACTCGATGCGTGAGCCGATACCGTAAGCCGCCACCGCCGCGTGCCCATGCTGACTGACGATACGCGTGACCAGCGCGGTGGCAATCGGCGTCATCACGCTGGTCAGCGCGGCAGGCAGGCCGATCGCCCCGACTTCACGCCATGACGTCACCAGCCGCGTCACGCTCAGGTGACGAAAATCGAGCCGCGCGCGCAGCAGTGGCAATGCCAGCAAGCCCAGCGTCATCGCCAGCCATGACAGCACCGTGGCCAGCGCCGCGCCCGCCACGCCCATGCCCTGCCAGCTACCGATGCCGAAGATCAGCAGCGGGTCGAGCAGCGCATTGAGCACCCCCGCCGCCGCCATCACCAGCGAGGGCACCAGCGTATTGCCCTCGGCGCGCAGCACGCTGCCTAGCACACGCGGCAGCAACACGAAGGGTGCGCCGAAATACCACACCTGCATGTAATCGCGGATATGCGGCATCAGGGTGTCATCGGCCCCCAGCAGCCCGAACAGCGGCTCGATGCTGGCAAGCCCCAGCACCAGCATCACCAGCCCCAGCAGCAGCCCCAGCAGACTGGAATCCGTGGTGCGCGCCTTGACGGTCTCGAGCTCACCTCGCCCCAGCCGGCGCCCCACCACCGCGGTGGTGCCAATGGACAGACCGATGGCGATGCTGATCACGCCGAAGGTGACCGGGAAGGTCATGGTCACCGCCGCCAGCTCCGGCGTGCCCAGCTGGGCGATGAACCAGGCATCCACCAGGTTGAACAGCATCATGGTGACGATGCCGCCGATCACCGGCCCCGTCATGCGCGCCAGCGTCGAGGCGATCGGGTCACGCACCAGATCGCGCGTGCCACGCCGAGACGAGGCACGTTTGGGGGTGGCAGGGGTATCAGGGTCAGACATACAGGCTCCGGACAGAAAACGACCCCGACCGGCGAGGCGCCAGCGGGGCCGAACAGTGTAAAGCATCAGCGAGTCAGGTGAGGGGCAACGCCGGATCGCGCCGAGGATCCCAGCGCTGCGTCAGTTGCCCTGCATGAAGGGCGAGACGACCTCTCCGCCCGCCTCACGCCAGGCCGCGAAGCCGCCACCCAGATGGGCCACCGGCCCGAAACCCATGTCCTTGAGCGACTTGGTGGCCAGTGCCGAGCGTAGCCCGCCGGCACAGAACAGCACATAGCGCCCCTCGCGCGCGAAGTCGGCACGGTGATAGGGCGAGGCCGGGTCGACCCAGAACTCCAGCATGCCGCGCGGCGCGTGGATGGCGCCGGGGATACGCCCTTCGCGCTCCAGCTCTCGCACATCGCGGATGTCCACCAGCGTCAGAGGCGTGCCGCCGGCGCGGGCCTCTTCCAGCGCCTCGCGCAGCTCGCGGGGCGACAGGGTCTCGATCTCCGTCTCGGCGGCGGCCACCAGCTCACTGACCGGTCGAATCATGGGGTGCTCCTTGCAGATGATGTTGTCCTCGGGGTGCATGTCAGCGGCTCACTGCGTGACAGCTCACGCATCCGCCTCGCCACAGCGATAGAAGCGCTGGATGCTCGAGAAATCGAGGCGTCCTGCGCCCTGGGCTGCATGCTGGACGAAAAGATTACGCGCCTGGGAGCCCATTGGCACCGCCGATTTCGAGCCCAGCGCCATCTCCCAGGCAAGGCCAAGATCCTTGGTCATCAGATCAACCAGAAAACCGCCCTGATAGTCATTGGAGGCCGGCGCGGCTTCCATCACGCCGGGCCAGGGATTGTAGACGTTGAGCGCCCAGTTGCCGCCGGACGACTGCTTCATCACCTCCGAGAGCACGGCCGGGTCCAACCCGTTCTTGACCCCCAGCGCCAGCGCCTCGGCGGTGCCGCTCATCAGGATGCCCAGCAGCATGTTGTTGCAGATCTTGGCGACCTGACCGCTGCCGGCCGGGCCGGCATGAAACAGATTCTTGCCCATCACTTCCAGCAGCGGCACGGCACGCGCATAGCCGTCGGCCTCGCCGCCGACGATGAAGCTCAGCGTGCCGGCACGTGCGCCACCGACCCCGCCGGACACCGGGGCATCCATGAAGGTGATGCCACGCTCGGCGGCGTGGCGCGCGACCAGACGGGCGTCATCCGGCGCGATGGTCGAGGCGTCGATCACCAGCACCGAGGAGTCGAGCGTGGCCAGGAGGCCACCCGCACCGTCCTCCTTGTCACCCAGATAGAGCTTTCGCACGTGCTGACCGGCCGGCAGCATGCTGATCAACACCTCGACACCCTCGACGACCTCTCCGGGAGATGCCGCGCGGGTGGCGCCCGCCTCGACCAGATCGTTCATGGCCGACTCGACCAGATCGAAGACCCTTACCGCATGGCCAGCCTTGACCAGATTGAGCGCCATGGGACCGCCCATGTTGCCGAGTCCGATGAAACCGATGGATGTCATGGCAATGCTTCCTTGTGAACAGATTCTTGTTGTCATTGGCGTCCGGCGGCATGGCCGCGCCTGCCACCGGTGCTGAAAAGCGCGCTCAGAGGTCCATCAGCGGATGCTCATCCTCTTCCCACAGCGGTGCGAAGAAGCCGTCAATGTATTCCTCGGAGACCTGGGCGATCGAGGCATAGGCCCACTGCGGCTGCTTGTCCTTGTCGATCAGCAGGGCGCGCACCCCTTCGGCAAGCTCGGTGCCCATGCAGCAGCGCACCGACAGGGTCAGCTCGTCGCGGAAGGCTTCCGCCAGCGAGGAGTGGCGATGGCGCCCCAGCATGCGAAATACCAGATGCGGTGAACTGGGGCAGCCGGCCAGCAGACGCTCGCGGTTGGCGTTCAGCCACGCATTGCAGTCACTGCGCGCCTGGGGGTCATCGATGATTCGCTGACAGGCCTGCTGCACTTCACGCCCGGCGACCAGCTGCTGAAGATGATCGAAGAGCGGCAGCACCTGCCCCGGCGGCGCCAGTTCACGACGCTCGAACTCGCTCAGCACCTGGCTCAGATGACGCGACGGGTGACGGCCGAATTCTCCCTCGCACAGCGCCTGCTTGAGCGCCTCGCGCTGCTCATCGGGAATCAGGCGTGTCGCAAGGCCAAGATCCAGCGCATCGCGGGCATTCAGCTGCGCACCGGTCGCGCCGAGATATTCTCCGATGCCACGCGGCAGGCGATTGAGCAGCCAGCTGGCACCCACATCCGGATACAGGCCGATGCTGACTTCCGGCATTGCCAGTCGGGAACTCTCGGTGACCACGCGCTCACAGCCGCCGGCGAACAGCCCCATGCCACCGCCCATCACGATGCCGCCACCCCACACCAGCAGCGGCTTGGGGAAGGTATGCAGGCGGTGATCGAGCCGGTATTCGGCGGTGAAGTAGCGGGTGGCGAAGAAATCATCCAGCGCCTCGAGGGGGTCTGCGCCTTCGCTGGCAGGCGCCGTGGTCATCGCCTGATAGAGCGCCACGATATCGCCACCGGCACACAGCGCACGCTCGCCGGCGCCTTCCAGCCACACCATGGCGATGCTGCTGTCCAGCTCCCAGGCATCCAGCTGTGCCTCGATGCGCTCGATCATGGCCAGCGACAGCGCATTCAGCGAACGCGGCGCGTTCAGGCGCACGATTCCCAGCTGCTTGCCGTCGCGGGCGCGCCGCGTCTCGAACACCACGGGCGCCTCGACATCGGTCGCGGCCTTGGCGGTAACACTTTCTATCTGGCTCATGAGCGCCATCCTCCCTTCACCTCTTCCTGACGCGAGACCCACTGCGGTGCGCGCTTCTCGAGGAAGGCGCTCACGCCTTCCTTCTGGTTGGGGTCATCGAACAGCTCGACGAACAGCTCGCGCTCCATGCGCAGGCCATCGCTCATGCCGCGATGGCGCGACGACATGATCAACGCCTTGCAGCGTGCCACTGCACTCGGGCTCTGGTTGGCGACGCTCTCGGCAATCGCCAGCGCGCGCTCGAAGCTCTGGCCGGTCTCGACCACCTCTTCGGCCAGCCCGATGCGACCGGCGGTCTCGGCATCCACCTGTTCACCACACAGGATCATGCGCTTGGCCCAGCCTTCGCCGACCAGCCACGGCAGGTGCTGGGTACCGCCCGCACACGGCAACAGCCCCACCTTGGCCTCCGGCAGCGCCAGCCTGGCCTGCCGTTCGACGATACGCATGTCACAGGCCAGCGCGCACTCGAGCCCGCCGCCCATCGCGTAGCCGTTGACGGCGGCGATCGTCACGCCCGGGAAGTTGGCCAGCCGCTCGAAGGCCAGCCCGAAGCGACGCGCCATGGTGGCGGCGACGCCCTTGTCACCATCGGCGAAGGTCTTGAGATCGGCGCCGGCGGAGAAGAACTTGTCGCCCTCACCGGTGATCACCACGGCACTTATGCTGCCATCGCCCTCCAGCTCGTCGAGCAGCTGCTCCAGCTCGATCAAGGACGCTTCCGTCCAGGTGTTGGCCGGCGGGTTGTTGATGGTGACCCGGGCGATATGACGATCCTTCTCGAGAACGAGGCATGGCCCTTGACTGGATGACATCATGTAACTCCCTGAAAGATGGTAACCAATGACGAACTGAAGTGGAGGCGGCGTTACGCCAGCGACTCGATCATGCCCGGCGTCAGAAGACGGCGCGCGATGATCAGACGCATGATCTCGTTGGTGCCTTCCAGAATCTGGTGCACACGGGTGTCACGCACCAGCCGCTCCAACGGGTACTCGCGGATATAACCGTAGCCGCCATGCAGCTGGAGTGCCTGATTGCAGACCTCGAAGCCCATGTCGGTGGCAAAGCGCTTGGCCATCGCACAGTGGGCGCTGGCCTCGGCGTCGCCCTCATCGAGCTTGAAGGCCGCCAGCCGCACCAGAGTGCGCGCCGCGGTCAGTTCGGTGGCCATGTCGGCCAGCTTGAACTGCAGGGCCTGGAACTGGGCCAGCTCACGCCCGAACTGCTTGCGCTCGCCGAGATAATCCCGCGACAGCTCCAGCGCCTTCTGGGCCGCGCCCAATGAACAGGTGGCGATGTTGATGCGTCCGCCATCCAGCGCCTTCATCGCGAAGCGGAAGCCCTCGCCCTCCTCGCCCAGACGATTGGCCGCCGCAACCCGCACGCGATCGAAGCTCACCAGTCGGGTCGGCTGGCTGTTCCAACCCATCTTGTCTTCCTTCTTGCCGTAGCTGATGCCCTCGGCGTCAGCCGGCACCACGAAGGCCGAGATACCCGCCGCGCCGCTGTCCGGCTCGCCGGTGCGCGCCATCACCACCAGCACGTCCGTGGCGCCGGCACCGGAGATGAACATCTTGGAGCCACTCAGATAGTAGTCGTCGCCCTCGCGCTCGGCGCGGGTACGCAGGCTGGCGGCATCACTGCCGCTGCCCGGCTCGGTCAGGCAGTAGGAGCCGAGCTTGTCGCCCGCCACCATCGCCGGCACCCACTGCTCACGGCAGCTGTCCGTGGCGAAACTGGCGATCATCCAGCCCACCATGTTGTGGATGGTGATGTAGGCAGTGGTCGAGATGCAGCCGGTCGCCAGCTGCTCGAGAATGATGGAGCTGTCGAGGCGTGGCAGGCCAAGGCCGCCGTGCTCCTCGGGGACGTAAAGCCCCATGAAACCGGCCTCGCCCGCCTTGCGAAGTGTCTCGATGGGGAAGTGGGCCGTGGCGTCCCACTCGGCGGCATGCGGGGCAAGCTCGGCATCCGCGAAGGCACGCGCCCCCTCCTGGAGGGCACGCTGGTCATCGGTCAGCGAAAAGTTCATGCAGCTGCCTCCTGTTGTCCTTGTTCTGTCGGCCCGGGTCTATCGCCCGGGCCTGTCAAAGCGGCTCAGCGCATCTGAGGAGCCATCAGCGCATCTGGATCGAGAAGTTGGGCTGATTGCCCTCGGCCGGCGCGTCATCGAACCAGCGCGCCGTCACCGTCTTGGTCTCGGTATAGAAGCGCACCGCCTGCTTGCCATAGGCATGCAGATCGCCGAAGAAGCTGCCGCGCCAGCCGGTGAAGGAGAAGAACGGCAGCGGCACCGGAATCGGCACGTTGATGCCGACCTGACCGACCGCGATCTCGTTCTGGAAGCGCCGCGCCGCGCCGCCGGAGCGCGTGAAGATGGAGGTGCCGTTGCCGTAGGGGTTGTTGTTGATCAGCTCGATGGCCTCGGACAGGTCCGCCGCCTCCATGCAGCACAGCACCGGCCCGAAGATTTCCTCGCGATAGAGCACCATCTCCGGCGTCACCTTGGAGAACAGACACGGCCCCAGCCAGTTGCCGTCGGGATAGCCCGCCACCGAGACACGACGACCATCCAGCAGCAGCTCGGCGCCTTCCTGCTCGCCCTGCTGGATCCAGCCGGTCACGCGCTCCAGCGCCTGCGGCGAGATCAGCGGCCCGTAGCTGGCGCCCTTGTCATCCCAGGCGCCCGGGCGCACCTCGGCCAGGGCGTCGCGCACGCGCTCGATCAAGGCCTTCGAATCACCGACGAAGACCGCCACCGAGATCGCCATGCAACGCTGACCCGCCGCGCCGACACTGGCACCGACCAGCGCATTGACCACCTGGTCGGCCGGGGCGTCCGGCATGATCACCATGTGGTTCTTGGCCCCGGCGAAGCACTGGGCGCGCTTGAGGTTGTCAGTGGCGGTGCGATAGATGTGCTGACCCACCGGTACCGAGCCGACGAAGCTGACGGTGCGCGGAATCTCGTGGGCGAGCAGATGATTGACCTGATCGCGCCCGCCCTGCACCACGGTCAGGATGCCCTCGGGGGCACCCGCTTCCATGAACAGCTCCGCCAGCCGCAGCGTGGTCAGCGGCACCTGCTCGGACGGCTTGAGCACGAAGGCATTGCCACAGGCGATGGACAGCGGGAACATCCACAGCGGTATCATGGCGGGGAAGTTGAACGGCGTGATGCCTAAGCAGACTCCCAGCGACTGGGTCACGGAATAGCTGTCGATGCCGGTGGCGACGTTCTCCACCGTCTCGCCCATCAGCAGGCTGGGAATGTTGGCGGCGTGCTCGACCACCTCGATGCCGCGCCACACATCGCCCTTGGCGTCCTCGAAGGTCTTGCCCAGCTCGTGGGAGATGATCTCGGCCAGCTCGTCATGATGCTGCTTGAGCAGATGCTGATAGCTGAGCATCAAGCGGGCACGGGTCGGCACCGGCGTGTTGCGCCAGCCCTGGAAGGCCTGCTCGGCGTGGTCCAGCGCTTCATCCAGCTCACTCAGCGGTGACAGGGGCACGCGGGCGATCTCGCCGTTGGTGGCCGGGTTGGTGACGCTCAGGTGCTGATCGGCGCGACTTTCGACAAACTGACCATTGATCAGCTGAGGCAGCACCAGCGGCGCGCTGTCACCGGCGACCACGGCGCGCAGGCGTGACAGCAAATCCAGTGAACCGGTAGAGGGCGCGGCAGTAGAGGGCGTGAGAGACGTCGAAGACATGGCGTGGCATTCCTGTGGCTGTTGTTATTGGGAGGAAGACAGTGTGTCAACAGAGCCGAAGTCGTCAGGCGAGCCGCCTTGCAGAGCTGAAGACGTTCTGCAGAACCAGGCCGTCTTGCAGAAAACGGCAAGCCGAGACTGTGATCTAATTCAACCTAGCATCTGCTTGGTTGGCTGCAAATACTATTACCCTTTACGTTAACGTAAACAATGCTAATCTGTAGAAAATTCACGGCCAGACGCCGCTGGCACCCACTGCGCCAAGGAGCATTCCCCTCTCCTTGGCGCGCACAGCATCCGGAGCGGCAGCGCCCATGACAGATACGATGATGACCCCAAGTCCTGATCCCAAATCCCGGGCAACGCCTGATGGCACGACGCACGATGCCGGTGTGGAGTCCCTGCTGAGCACCACCAGCACCAGCGACGCCATCCGTCCGACCCAGCGCACCTGGAGCATCGGCGAGCTGGCACGGCATTTCGACGTGACCACGCGCACCATCCGCTTCTACGAGCAGGAAGGTCTGCTGCACCCGGAGCGGCGCGGTCAGACGCGCGTCTATCGCGACAAGGACCGCGTGCGTCTCAAGCTGACCCTGCGCGGCAAGCGACTGGGCTTCTCGCTGGCCGAGATTCGTGAAGTGGTCGACCTCTACGACGCCGCCGACGGCGGTGGCGAGAAGCAGCTCACCCGCCTGCTTGGCATCCTGAGCGAAAAGCGTGAGGGCCTTGAGCGACAGCTGCGCGATCTCACCGCCATGCAACGTGAACTGGATGACGTCGAGACACGTGCCCGCGAAGCCCTCGCCCGCCTGGCCGGCGACAGCGAGAGCTGATTGGAGTCAACAACGCCAGAACCCACTCGTGCCAGCAGCAGCTATATAACTGCCGGCTACACAAGTGACAGCGACTAGACTGTCTATAGAGAATCGTCAGTAGAAAACTGACCAGCGCCTCGCGAGTGCGGGCGACAGCAGACTGCCGGAGAGCAGCGCGTCGCCCGCTGACCAAGCAACTCACGACACGACATCACGACAAGAAGACCAAAACGACAACACTGCGTCACCGCCTCCCTGAGGCGGCTCCCCCTGACAAGCCTTGCCTCACCAATAACAACCAAGGACACAGGAAAGCACCATGTCACAGGACGCCATCGCCACACGCCAGCCTGCCAGCGAAATGGCACACACAAGCCAATCAGCCAGCTATCTCAGCGCTACCTCCGACACGCCACTGATGGGAGAAACCATCGGGGATTGCCTTGATCGCATCTGCGCGCGCTGGCCCGAGCGCGACGCCCTGATCAGTCGCCATCAGGGACTGCGCTACACCTGGGCCGAACTGCACGCAGAGGTCGAGCGCGTGGCGCGCGGCCTGCTGGCGATGGGCATCGAGCGCGGCGACCGCGTCGGCATCTGGGCGCCCAATCGCGCCGAATGGACGCTGATCCAGTACGCCACCGCCAAGATCGGCGTGGTGCTGGTCAATCTCAACCCGAGCTATCGTGGCCATGAACTGGCCTACGCCCTCAAGCAATCCGGCGCGGCGACGCTGATCTTCCAGTCTCGCTTCAAGGCGTCCGACTATGTGGCGATCCTCGAGGAGCTGTTCCCTGAGGCCAAAGAGTCCCGCGGCCGTGATGGCATTCACAATGGCGCGCTGCCGGACCTCAGGCGCCTGATCTGCTTCGAGGGCGAGGATGCCCTGCCCGGCATGCTCAACTGGCAGGATGTGCTCAGCGGTGCCGATAGCGTCCCCGTCGAGACACTCGGCGAGCTGCAGGCCAGTCTGACCTTCGATGACCCGATCAATATCCAGTACACCTCCGGCACCACCGGCGCCCCCAAGGGCGCGACCCTCTCGCACCACAACATCCTCAACAACGGCTTCTTCGTCGCCGAGCGCATGAATCTCAGCGAGCACGACAAGCTGGTGATGCCGGTGCCGCTCTATCACTGCTTCGGCATGGTGATGGGCAATCTGGGCTGCCTGACCCACGGCGCCGCCATCGTCTATCCGGAAGCGGGCTTCGATCCGCTGGCCACCCTGCAGGCGGTCAGCGAGGAGAGCGCCACCGCGATGTTCGGCGTGCCGACGATGTTCATCGCCGAACTCGAACACCCGCGCTTTGCCGAATTCGACCTCACCAGCCTGCGCACCGGCACCATGGCCGGCTCCATCTGCCCCATCGAGGTGATGCGCCAGGTCATCGAGCGCATGCACATGCGCGAGGTCACCATCGCCTACGGCATGACCGAGACCAGTCCGGTGAGTCTGCAGACCACGCGTGAGGCGCCGCTGGACAAGCGTGTCTCCACCGTCGGCACCCTGCATCCGCATCTGGAGATCAAGATCATCGACCCTGACAGCGGGCGCGTGGTGCCAGTCGGCGAGAAGGGCGAGCTGTGCACGCGGGGCTACAGCGTGATGCTGGGCTACTGGAACAACCCGGAGGCCACCGCCAAGGCCATCGATGCCGGCCGCTGGATGCATACCGGCGACCTCGCTACGCTGGATGAAGACGGCTACGTGACGATCGTGGGACGTATCAAGGACATGATCATCCGCGGTGGCGAGAACATCTATCCGCGCGAGATCGAGGACTTCCTCTACACCCACCCTGCGGTGTCGGACGTACAGGTGATCGGCGTGCCCGATGAGCGGTATGGCGAGGAAGTGATGGCGTGGGTCAAGCTCAAGGAAGGCGAGCAGCTCGATGAACCGGCGCTCAAGGCGTTCTGCCAGGGACGTATCGCGCACTTCAAGGTGCCGCGCTACATCAAGTTCGTGGAGGAATTCCCGATGACCGTGACCGGCAAGATCCAGAAGTTCAAGATGCGCGAGGCCGCGACGCAAGAACTGGGACTGGCCAGGTGAGCACGTCACGCGAGGAGGAGGATGACGCCCCCGCCACACGCCACCTGAGCAGCGCCCGTCAGCAGGTCGCTCACTATGCGGCGAGCCACCATCATGCGGCCCTCGACGAGGCGCTCGAGACGCTGATCGATGCCCACCCGAGCGGCGCACTGCCGATCATGGCACTGGCCGGGCTGGACCAACTGCATCTGGGTGGCGTGACGGGCACCCGCGAGCTGCTGGCCCTCGCCCGGCTGGAACCCCAGTCGCGGGGGCTGGCGACGCTCGAACTCGGCGCCGGGCTCGGCGGGCTGGCGCGGCATATTGCCAGCCAGTCGCGTGACACGGGCGCGGACCACCACATCACCACGCTGGATCTCTCGAGCAGCCTCTGCGAGCTGGCGATCGCCCTCAACCGGGCCACCGGACTGCGCGAGTCGATTCGCGTGCTGGAGGGCGATGCCTGCTACCCCGAGCTGCATCCGGCACTCTCGGGCCGCCGCTTTGATCGCCTCTTCAGCCAGCACCTGCTGGTGCATCTGAGCAACAAGGTCAGCACGCTCACGCAGTGGCATGACTGTCTCGAGCAGGATGGCTATCTCCTGCTGCACGAGCCGGTGCTCAGCGTGCAGGCGCAGGCGTTTGGCGAGCGCCCTGCCCTGCCACTGCCGTGGGCGCTGTCACCGCGTGGCGACCGGCTGGCTAGCTGCGAGGAGTTGCATGAGGCGATGGCCAGCAGTGGCTTCGAGGTTGATGCCCATGTCGAGCTGACCGATCAGGTGCTGAGCTGGCAGGCACGGCGCATGCGCGAGAGCACCAGCGAGCAGCCCGGCGCCTACCGCGAGGACGCACCTGCGCCCTCGCCGGCCATGCTGGCCGCCCGCGGCCTGACGCCGGAACTGGTGTTCGGCCCCGCCTTTTCCCAGATGCAACGTAACCTGATGCTGGCCCTGGAAGCCGGCTGGCTGGAGGTTCACCTGTGGCGCCTGCGCAAGCGTCCTGCCCGGCAGTGAAAGGCGCGATGAATCAGCAGACCTCACCGCAGGAACGCGGCGAGGAAAAAATTAGGAAACAGCGCTCGCAAATGACTGGCATCCGCCTGCCTCAACCGTTATTCTTGCCAGTACAGTCCCGTTCGGGGGATAAGCCGTTCGTTACCCGTCAGCATGTGAGGGTAATGTGCCCGACATGATGACCGCATTGCTTCGTGTTTCATCGATACCCACGAGTCAGTGCAACGTTTCCCGATGCTCGCGCAACGTTTCTCCGGGAATCTGTTCATCAAGGGTGTGATCTGATCAATCACTCCCAACAGCATCAAAGATTCCCTCACGGGAAAACCGAAAGGGCCTCCACTTGGAGGCCCTTTTTTTGTCTGCACGCTTCGATCCAGTCGCTCTGATCTGCAGGCTCGGGTCTACACGTTTTGGCCTTCAGGCGTCGAGCTGAAAGCTCCGCTGCGGCGCATCACGACTGCCAGCCGGCCAGCACCTCGAGGTGATCACGGCGCGCCTGACCCGGTGTCACGGCCGCCAGTCGCACCCGGGTGCCCGGCACACATTGCCCGAGCTGTGCGCAGGCCAATGGCGTCAGCGCGCCAAGGCGCGGGTAGCCGCCGATAGTCTGGCGATCATTGAGCAATATGATGGGCTGGCCATCGGCCGGCACCTGCACGGCGCCCAGCGGAATGCCCTCGGACACCATGCCCGCCCCGTCCCGCTCGAGACGCGGGCCAGTCAAGCGCACGCCCATGCGATCGGCGCGCCCATCCACCGCCCATTCGCTGTTGAAGGCGCGATAGAGGCTGTCGCCACTGAACTCGGCGATCTGCGCCCCCACGACCAGCGGCAATTCGAGCGCCTCGCCTTCCTTGGCGGCCAGCGACTGCTGCCATGCCTGTGCCGAGGCCGGCAGCTCGCGCAGCGACAGCTCATTGCTGGCAGCCGTCAGCACATCACCGCTGGCCAGGGCCCGCCCTTCGCCATCCAGCCCGCCGAGGCCGTCGCGCACCGTGCTGGCGGCACTGCCCAGCACCGGGGCGACATCCAGGCCACCGGGGAAGGCCAGATAGGCGCGCAGGCCAGCGACGGGACGCTCGAACTTGAGCTGCTGTCCGCTGGTCACCTCGAAGGCCTGACCCGGCGCGAGCGCCTCGCCGTCGAGGGTCGCGGCCAGGTCCGCGCCGCACAGCGCCAGGGTGCCGGCCTGTTCGACCTTGAGCAGCAAGCCGCCGCCCATGGTGATCTCGAGTCCCGGCGCATCATGGGCGTTGCCCAGCAGCCAGTTGGCCCAGCCCAGTGACACCCAGTCCGCCGCGCCACCCTGGGTCACGCCCAGATGACGCACGCCCAGACGGCCAGCGTCCTGCACCAGTGCCAGGGCACCACTGCGCTCGACGCGCAGCGTCGTCTTCGTCTTCACGTCGCTCATGCGCGTTCCTCCAGCGGGGTGACATCGCCGCCCAGGCGAACGAATTCCTCTCGGCTCACGGAGACAAAGCGCACGCGATCACCGGGCATGAAACGACTGGACGGTTCACCGGCCTCATTGCGCCCGAACAGCGTGATGGGCGTACGGCCCAGAATGTTCCAGCCACCGGGTGAGCGAGACGGGTAGATGGCGGCCTGACGGTCGGCGATGCCGACGCTGCCGGGGGCGATCTTCTGGCGCGGCGTCTTGAGCCGCGGCGTGGTCAGCGCCTCTTCCAACACGCCCATGAAGGCGAAACCGGGCGCGAAGCCGAGGGCGAACACGCAGTAGTCATGCGCCCCGTGACGCTCGATCAGCGCCTCGACGCTGATGCCCAGCCGCGCGGCGATCGGCGCCAGCTCCGGCCCGACACTGTCGTCGTACCAGACGGGCACTTCATGCAGCTGGCCCTGCTGGCCACTGCCCGGCGCGAGATCCGCCAGCGCGGCCTGGATGCGGGCACGCGCCTCGCCTTCTTCCAGCGCGGCCACATCGTAGTGCAGCAGCAGCGTGGTGTAGGACGGCACCAGATCGACCAGCGCCGCGCCGAAGGCCTCACGCAGCGCACTGTCGGCGGCCAGCACCCAGGCCATGTTGGATTCCTCGATGCGATCGAACAGCCGGATGATCAGCGAGTCCATGCCGACGGTCTCGAGGCGCAGTTGCGGTGACGTGCCACGGCCGTGGCTGTCAGCCCCCGCCATCAGGCACCCGCCAACGTATCGAAGGCTTCACGGATGGCGCGCACCGCGGCCACGGACTCGGCGTTGTCACCGTGCACGCACAGCGTATCGGCGGACAGCACCAGGTCACCGCCGCTGCTGTCGGTCAGCGCTTCACCACGCGCCAGCGTCACGGACTGGGCGATGATCACCTCACTGTCGTGATGCACGGCGCCCGGCTCACGGCGCGACACCAGGTGGCCGCGTGAGTCATAGGCACGGTCGGCGAAGGCCTCGAACCACAGCGTGATGCCCATCTCGTCGGCCAGCGCCTGCATCGGCGCGGGGTTGGCGGTCGCCATCAACATCAGCGGCAGGCTGGCGTCATAGCGCACCACGGCCTGCATGACAGCGCGCAGCAGCGTCGGGTCGGCGGCCATGTCGTTGTAGAGCGCACCATGCGGCTTCACGTACTGGACGCGAGTGCCTTCGGCGCGACAGATGCCATCGAGCGCGCCGATCTGATAGAGCAGCATGTCCTCGACCTCGGCAGGCGAACACGCCATCGAGCGACGGCCGAAGCCTTGCAGGTCCGGGTAGGCCGGGTGCGCACCGATGCGCACGTCATGCTTGACCGCCAGACGCACGGTGCGGCGCATGATGCTGGGGTCGGAGGCGTGGAAACCACAGGCGATATTGGCGCAGTCGACGAAGGGCATGACCTCTTCATCCAGACCGATCTTCCAGTTGCCGAAGCTTTCGCCCATATCGCAGTTGAGCAGGGGGAGGGAGGGAGCAGAGCGGGACATAGCGGAACCTCACAGGTCAGATCTTGTGTGTTGTTATGCCTCCACTCTATGTAAGGGGCCGCCTTGGTATCCAATCGTATTTTATGATTCGTCATATCGGTGAAATCTTTCATCATCTTGCGCCATGAAAGCACCGGCCGTGTATCGCTTGCCCGACAGGGCGCGTCATGCTTCTGTCTTGGGCGAGACGAGCGGTGACTTCAGGGCCTGTCACCCCGCCCACCGCTTGTCTGAAGTCATTCTTTGCTCAGCCGAATCCCCAACAACAACAGGAGTTTCACCATGGCCGTCAGCGACCCGTTCCATCTCGCCATCCAGGTCCGCGATATCGCCGAGGCACGCCGCTTCTATGGCGAGTTTCTGGGCTGCCCCGAGGGCCGCTCGTCCGACAGCTGGGTCGATTTCGACCTCTATGGCCACCAATTCGTCTGTCACCTGAATCCGGCGCTGGCCGACCCGGCAAGCGCCGTCGCTCAGCACCGCAATCCGGTCGATGGCCATGGCGTGCCGGTGCCGCACTTCGGCGTGGTACTGGAGATGGACGCCTGGCAGGCACTGGCGGACCGCCTCATCGCCGAGGGCGTCACCTTCGAGATCGAACCCCATATCCGCTTCAAGGGCGAACCCGGCGAACAGGCAACGATGTTCTTCCTCGATCCCACCGGCAATGCACTGGAATTCAAGGCCTTCAAGGACCGCGAGAGCCAGCTGTTTCGCAAATGACGTAAGTGACCCGCGCAAGCGAATGAGCCCGCACCCGGCCTGACGCGGGCCATGCCCCGTGATGAAAGCTGACGCCCCGCGCCGCATGCGGCAAGATGGGCGGTCTTCACGATTCATCACGGGGCATCTGCCATGTTCGACTTCAAGGAACTCGAGGCCTTCGTCTGGGTGGTCCGACTTGGCTCGTTCCGCAAGGGCGCGACCAAGCTTCACCTGACCCAGCCCTCCATCTCGGACCGCATCAACCGCCTGGAAGCCACCGTCGGCGAATCCCTGCTGGAACGCGCCACCCGCCCCATCCAGCCCACCCTGCGCGGGCGAGAATTCTTCGCCCACGCCGAGCGCCTGCTCAGTGGCCGCGACGAAGCCATGCGCCTGTTTCAGGAAGAAGGCGCCTTCTCAGGCACCCTGCGTCTGGGCGTGATCGAGACCATTGCCAACAGCTGGTTCCCCGCCTTCATGCGCCAGCTGGCCGAACGCTATCCCAAGCTGACGCTGGAAATGACCGTCGATATCTCGCCCTCCCTGCATCAGCGTCTGGCCGACAATGATCTCGACATGCTGTTCGCGATGGACAGCGCCGCCATGGGGCCCTACGCCACCCAGACCCCGCTGTGCACCTTCGAGATGGGCATGTTCGCCTCGCCGACCCTCGCCGGTCAGCTGGCCGAGGATGGCGAGCGCTTCGCCACCACGCCATTCATCTCCTTCAGCAAGCAGGCGCGCCCCTATACCGAGCTGGTCAGCTATCTGTCGGAACAGGGCATCACCCAGCCCAAGGTGCACTGCACCAGCACCCTGATGACCATCCTGCGCATGAGCAGCGAAGGGCTCGGCATCGGCGTACTGCCGGTCGCCACGGTGGAGGATGTCATCAGCCACGGCGAACTGGTGCGCCTGCCACTGAAGACCCCATTGCCGCCAATGGTCTATGAAGCCATCTGGCGCAATGCCAACTATCCCGATTTCTGCGCCAGCGTGGCACGCCTCGGCCGCCAGTGTGCCGAGACCTACTCGCAGCAACACGCGCATGCCGATCCCTGATCAGGCCGCCTGCCATGCGCTGAGTCAGGGTTGATCGCGCCCCGCCCTGCATCAGATCAGCGTCAGACCAAGGTCTAACAATATCGTCAAAGGCTTTCATGCGACGACACTATGAAAGATTTCATCGATACTACGCATCAGAATTAACGATTGGACGGGATGGCCCGTCGCTTGAAGAATGAAATTGTCTGCCGACAACATTCAATAATAATGAGGAACAAGACATGCGTAAGCCCAACGATTCCCTCACTCGCAAGACCCCGACAGTCAAGTCCTTCGCCTGGCTGGCGACAGTGGGTGCCCTGGCCTTCAGTGGCTCGGCACTCGCGGCACAGTGGAACCTCGCCACTCCGTATGGCGATGCCAGCTTCCACACCAAGAACACCAAGCAGTTCGCCGAGGACGTCACCGAGGCCACCGATGGCGAGCTGACCGTGACCGTGCACAGCGGCGGTTCCCTGATCTCCCACGGCGAGATCAAGCCTTCCGTGCGTCGCGGCACCGTCCAGGCCGGTGAGATCTTCCTGTCGATTCTCTCCAACGAATCGCCGGTCTACGAGCTGGACACCCTGCCGGGCGTCGCCTCCAGCTACGAAGAAGCCTTCGCCCTCTGGCAGGCCTCCAAGCCGGACATCACCGAGCTGTTCGCCAAGGAAGGTCTGATGCCGCTGTACGCGGTCGCCTGGCCGGCCCAGGGCATCTACACCGACTTCGATCTGACCGACGTCTCCCAGCTCAAGGGCCTGCGTATCCGCGCGCCCAACATCAACACCCAGCGCTTCGTCGAGAACGTCGGCGGCAAGCCCACCGAGACCGAAGAAGCCGACATCCCCACCGCCTTCAGCACCGGCCGTGTCGACGCGATGATCACCTCCAGCTCCACCGGCAAGTCAATGTCGGCCTGGGATTACGTCAAGCACTACAACGACGCCAAGCTGTGGCTGCCGAAGAACATCGTCTTCGTCAACAAGCGCGCCTTCGATCGTCTCGACGAGAGCACCCAGCAAGCCGTGCTCGATGCCGCCAAGGCCGCCGAGACCCGCGGCTGGGAAGCCAGCAAGGCCGATGCCGACGAGAGCGCCAAGGTGCTGACCGAGAATGGCTTCACCATCAGCGAGCCTGACGCCAAGCTGGCCGAAGACTTGAAGGCCGCCGGTGACAAGCTGTTCCAGGACTGGAAGTCGCGTGCCGGTGAAGAAGGCCAGCAGCTGCTCGAGCGCTACCGCGTAGACCTGGATGCCTGAGATTCGCTCGCAAGCCCGACTGCCCGGCGTTGAACGCTGGTCACGTGGCTGAGCGCATCGACCGTGCACTGCCTGAGCAACGTCTGGGCATTGCCTGAGCGCTGCAGATGTCCTGACTGACCCCAGCTGCAGCGTTGCTATCCCGCCACGCGATTTGCCACTCGAGACTCCGACACCTGCCGTCCGCCGGCAGGTGACCCACGGACAAGCCTGTGCGCAGCATCGCGTGGCCACCCTCACCTTCCCTGTGAGCGCCCGTCATGACCTATTTCTTCGACAGACTCTATCGCCTCGGTGCGTGGGGTGCGGCGGCCTGCATGCTGCTGATCTGCACCCTCGTCAGCCTGCAAGTCTTCCTGCGCCTGATCGACGCCATCATGGTGATGTTCGGTGCCGAGCGTCTCGGCTTCGAGATCTCCGGCGTGTCGGAAATGGCTGCCTTCCTGCTGGTCGGCGCCACCTTCCTGAGCCTCGCCTACACCTTCACGCATCACGCCCATATCCGCGTGACGCTGGTCATCAACCGCCTGCCGACCGCCGTGCGCGTGTGGATCGAAAGCCTCGCGCTGCTGATCGCACTCGGCCTGAGCGTGTTGATCACCCATGAACTGGTACTGCTGGTCGGCGAGAGCCTCGAGTACCACGACATCTCCTCCGGCCTGCTGGCGCTGCCGCTGTGGATTCCGCAGAGCGTGCTGGTCGCCGGTACCGGCCTGCTGTGCCTGGCGATTCTCGAGACCCTGATCGCCACGCTGCGCACCGCCTTCACCGCGCCCTCAAGCTACGTGGCGCCCGAGCCCGAAGACGGAGCCGAATGACATGCTGACACTCATCCTCGTCACTCTGCTGGCCCTCGCCTTGCTGCTCGGCAGCGGCGTGTGGGTCGCCTTCTCGCTGATCGGCACCGGCTGGATCGTGCTGACCTTCTTCTCCACCTTCGAGACCGGCCCGATCCTGGCCTCCGATTTCTGGGGTGCCAGCTACGGCTGGGACCTGACCGCCCTGCCGATGTTCGTGTGGATGGGCGAGATCCTGTTCCGCTCCGGACTGGCCGACAACATGTTCCGCGCGCTAGCACCGTGGCTCAATCGCCTGCCGGGCCGTCTGCTGCACTCCAACATCATCGGCAGCGGTCTGTTCGCCGCCGTGTGCGGCTCCTCCGCCGCCACCTGTGCCACCGTCGGCAAGATGACGCTGCCGGAACTTGAACGTCGCGGCTACGACAGCAACCTGGCCATCGGCACCCTCGCCAGTGCCTCGACCCTCGGCCTGCTGATTCCGCCGTCGATCATGATGATCGTCTACGGCGTGGTCACCGAGCAGTCCATCTCGCGTCTGTTCATCGCCGGTGTCCTGCCGGGCATGCTGCTGCTGGCCCTGTTCATGGGCTACCTGGCGATCTGGTCGAAGGTCGTCGGTGAGCCGCAGGGCCGCGCCGGCCATGACGAGCCGCACATGGGCTTCATGGCCAAGCTACGCAACAGCGCCCAGCTGATTCCGCTGCTGGCACTGATCGGCGGCATCCTCGGCAGCATCTACGGTGGCCTGGCGTCACCCACCGAAGCGGCCGCGGTCGGCGTGGTACTGTCGCTGATCATCGCGCGCCTCAACGGCCACATGACCGCCGCTACCTTCAAGGAATCGCTGTTCGCGGCGCTGCGCACCTCGTGCATGATCGCCTTCATCATCGCCGGTGCCTCCTTCCTGTCCTCCGCGATGAGCTTCACCCAGATTCCGATGCAGCTGGCCGAAGGCATCGCCACCCTGGGGCTGTCGCCAACCATGCTGCTGGTGGTGCTGACGCTGTTCCTGCTGATCCTGGGCTGCTTCCTCGACGGCATCTCGCTGATCCTGCTGGTGACCTCCATCATCATGCCGGTCATCGAAGCCGCCGGTTTCGACCTGATCTGGTTCGGTATCTACCTGATCATCGTGGTCGAGATGTCGCAGATCACCCCGCCGGTCGGCTTCAACCTGTTCGTGATCCAGAGCCTGACCGGCAAGGACATCATCACCATCACCAAGGCGACACTGCCGTTCTTCCTGCTGATGATCTTCTCCATCGTGCTGATGCACGTCTTCCCGGAGATCGTGCTCTATCTTCCGCAGGCCATGAACAACTGATCATCTGACCCCGATGCCATGGATGGCAGCTGGTAGCGCTTCCAGACTCAGGAACCGCAGCTGTCGGCACCTCTATCGGCCGTCCCTTGCCTCAAGGGCGCCGAGCGTCACGGCAGACATACGGTGACGTGCTTGCAGACCTCCCCTCGGGGAGGTCTTTTTTATGCCGCCTGTCCAGCGCTGGCCGCTCGCAGAGCACTGCGACTAAAAGCATCGCGACGGAACGCACACACACGGCCCAGCTCCACATAGCTCAGCACACGGACACGCACACGAACATGGACACAAAAAAGCCGCCCCTTCCTTGCCGTGAGGCAGAAAGGGGCGGCTTTTCGTCAACCGACAGGCGAGGCTAGATCAGGACAGATGATCCGCCGGTGCGCTGGCCGGGGTATCGATCATCGCGTGACCTTTGCCACCACCGCCACCGCCGTGACCACCATGGCCGTGGCCATGACCGAACAGACCACAGCCACTCAGGGCCAGAGTCGCCGCGACCAGTGCAACCGGAAACAGATTTTTGATACGCATGAATCTCTCCTTCAAAGGGGGTAGAGGCTGCTGCAAGGCCTGTCAGCAAGCCCTTACTTTCCCCTTCACATTACTCTGATCGACGACCAACGTTAAACCTTCGCAGCAGCCTTCCTTTTTTACTGCACGCCTTGTACAAGAGTTGCGACATGATTGTCGTGTAATGTACTACGCCGTTTTTTCCGGCTCAGCGAGCCTTCAGGCCCCGCATATGCGCCGGTATCACCAGGCGCTCGAACAGCTCGAACAGCAGCTCGGCGCAGATGGCCAGCAATGCCGCGGGAATCGCCCCGTAAAGCACCAGATCATAGTCATTGAGCGAAAGCCCGGTGACGATCGGCTCACCCAGACCACCGGCGCCGATGAAGGCTGCCAGCGTCGCGGTGCCGATATTGATGATGGCGGCGGTCTTGATACCGGTGAGCAGATTGGGCGTCGCCAGCGGCAGGATGACGTGACGCAGCTGCTCACGACGCGTCAGGCCCATGCCACGTGCCACCTTGACCAGCAGCGGGTCCACCGTCAGCAACGCGGTGATCGCCGCTCGGATGATCGGCAGCAAGGAATAGACGAACAGCGCGATCACCGCCGGTACCACCCCGATGCCGAACAGCGGAATCATCAGTGCCAGCAGCGCGATGGAGGGGATGGTCTGCAGCAGGCCGGTGACGTAGAGCACCACCCGCGAGACCTTCGGATTGCGATAGACAAGCAGTGACAGCGGCAGGCCGACCAGACACGCCAGCAGCAGCGCGGACAGCGTCAACTGCAGGTGCTCGATCAGATTGGTGCCCAGCTTGTCCCACTTGGCACCGCTGACTTCACGCTGCTCGGTGGTGATGCCCTGCTCCTGAATGAAGCGACTGGCGACCTGGGCGAAGCTCTGCTCATCGGTGGAGACTCGGGCGTTGAGCGCCTGCATGCTGTCTTCATCGAGGCTGCCCGCCAGCTGGTTGAGCGCCGCGACGGCATCTTCCGGCAAGGCGGCATTCACGAAGGGCACCGCCAGATACTCGGGGAAGTAGCCCTTGTCATCGTCGAGCAGCACGAAGTCGAAGCGCTTGATGTCGCCCTCGGTGGAATAGGCATCGGTGGCGTCGATCTTGCTCTCGCGCAGCGCCTGATAGGCGATGCCGTGCTCGATGCCACGCGGCACCTGGGAAAGCCCGTATTCCGCGGCCAACCCCGGCCAGCCATCCGGACGCTTGATGAACTCATGCGACATCGCGACGGACAGATCCGGGTGATCAGCCATATCGCCGATGGTGCTGATGCCCAGCGACTCGGCCTGATCACGGCGCATACTGACGGCGTAGGTATTGTTGAAGCCCAGCGGTTCGAGCACGCGCAGGCCCTGCTCGCGGCTCAGCTCATCGAGCGTCTCGAGCGGAGGCACGTCATCCAGCTTGAGAATGGCGTGGGCCAGGGTGCCGGTGTATTCGGGATAGACATCCAGCTCGCCTTCCGCCAGCCCCTGATAGGTGATGATGGTCTGCCCCAGCCCCAGACGGCGCTCGACCGTGAAGCCGGCGTCCTCCAGCACCTGCGCGAAGATCTCGCCCAGCAGATGCCCTTCGCGGTCCGCCTTGGAGCCGACCACGATCGGCTTGTCCTCGGGCCATGCCGCGGCTTGCTCTTCCGCGCTGGCAAGCGGGCTGGACACCAGAGCCCCCAGACTCGCAAGCGCCAGGCCGGCGACCATCAGCGCGCCAGACAGCCCGCGGCGCGAGCGTTGCAGGAGGGGAGTCGTCATCAGCGTCTTCATGCGCGTGCCTCCAGCAGTCGGGCCACGCGCTCATCCGCTGGCGCCGTGGTGATGGTGTCGGGACTGGCGGCCTGCAGCACCACGCCGGGCGCCATCACCACCATGTGATCGGACAGGCTCAGCGCCTCGTTCATGTCGTGGGTCACCATCACCACGCTGCGCGGTTCCTCCTGCTGCATGCGCTGGAACTGGGCATGCACCTCGATGCGCGTGATCGGGTCGACCGCCGAGAAGGCCTCATCGAGCAGCAGCAACGGTGGCTCCAGCATCATGGCGCGACACAGCCCGACGCGCTGGGCCTGACCGCCGGAAATCTCGTGGGGATAGCGGGTCAGCAGCGCCATGTCGAGATCCATCATCTGGAACAGACGCGCGATACGCGCCTTGACACGCTCGGCGCTCCAGCCTTCGCGGTCAGCGAGAATGGCGACGTTGTCGCGCACGCTGAGATGGGGAAAGAGGCCGATCTGCTGGACGGCATAGCCGATGCGGCGACGCATGACCGGCAGGTTGGCGTAATCGACGGCGGCGCCGAACACCTTCACCTCGCCTTCATCCGGGCGGATCAGGCCGTTGATCAGCTGTAGCAGGGTCGATTTGCCACAGCCACTGGCACCGACCAGGGCGGTGATACGGTCACGCGGCAGTTCAAGATCAATGCCTTCAAACAGGCGCTGACCGGCAAAGCCCTTGTGCAGGCCGCTGAAGCGGACTGCCGGGGCGGTGTCATCACTCATCGAGTAGGTCCTTCTAGGCAGGTGAGCATGAGTCTGGAATGGCGGAAAGCGCTGGCGAGTCGGCGCACTTGCACACTAAAGAGTGCCGGTGACACCAGGTAGGTGACGGGAATGCTCCCCACTGACGCCCTCACGACTTCCTCAATCAACAGTGACTACAGCGTCTCAGCTTATCAAGTCACCTCGGCGATGCCGGAGCAATTTCGTTTCCTGAGCTGACTTTCTCGACTTGAGTTTCTCTACCTGACACTCCCCTTCCCGAGTCTCCCTGCTGATCGTCTGCCGCAAGCCCTGCGACCTTGGTCAAAGCTCCGCATAATGACCTTTACGTTAACGTCAACTTTGACCTAGAGTAATTTCCATCACACGCCAAGGCGGCCCCTGACGGGCGGACTTGATAAGCCGGTCGCGACAGACCGTTCGCCATCAGGTCATCACAGCCCCTGGCGGGCCATGCTCATCGCGCTTCACCGATCTACAGGATGCCAGATCATGCACAGCCTCTATTCACCGCTGGATTTCGGACTCGACGAGACACACACCCTGCTGCGTGAGCAGGTCAACGCCTTTGCCCGCGACGAGATCGCCCCGCGCGCCGCCGAGATCGATGCCAGCAATGCCTTCCCCGATGACCTGTGGCAGAAGTTCGGCGACATGGGGCTGCTTGGCATCACCGTGCCCGACGAGGACGGCGGCAGCGGCATGGGCTATCTGGCGCACTGCATCGCGATGGAAGAGATCTCGCGCGCCAGTGCCTCGGTGGCGCTCTCCTACGGCGCGCATTCCAACCTGTGCGTGAACCAGATCAAGCTCAACGGCACCGCCGAGCAGAAGGCACGTTATCTGCCGAAACTGATGAGCGGCGAGCATGTCGGCGCACTGGCGATGTCCGAACCCGGGGCCGGCTCTGATGTGGTCTCGATGCAGCTCAAGGCCGAGCTGCATCGAGACCACTACGTGCTCAACGGCAACAAGATGTGGATCACCAACGGCCCGGATGCCCACACCCTGGTGGTGTATGCGAAGACCGACCCGGACGCCGGCTCCAAGGGCATCACCGCCTTCATCATCGAGCGTGACTTCCCCGGCTTCTCCACCGCCCAGAAGCTCGACAAGCTCGGCATGCGCGGCTCCAACACCTGCGAGCTGGTCTTCCAGGATTGTCAGGTGCCGGTCGAGAACGTGCTGGGTGAGGTCAATCGTGGCGTCAAGGTGCTGATGCGCGGGCTCGATTTCGAGCGCACCGTGCTGGCCGCCGGCCCCATCGGCATCATGCAGGCCTGCATGGACATCGTGGTGCCCTACCTGCATGAGCGTCGTCAGTTCGGCCAGGCCATCGGTGAATTCCAGCTGGTGCAGGGCAAGGTCGCCGACATGTACACCACCCTCAATGCCTGCCGCGCCTATCTGTATGCGGTCGCTAATGCCTGTGATCGCGGCCAGACCTCACGCAAGGACGCCGCGGGCGTCATTCTCTACTGCGCCGAGAAGGCCACCCAGATGGCGCTGGATGCCATCCAGCTGCTTGGCGGCAACGGCTACATCAACGAGTACGCCACCGGGCGCCTGCTGCGAGACGCCAAGCTTTACGAGATCGGCGCCGGCACCAGCGAGATCCGCCGCATGCTGATCGGGCGTGAACTGTTCAACGAGAGCGCCTGATACCTCTCGTCATCCCCTACTCTTTTTCGCAACCCTTCGCCGCTGGAGCTTGCTCGATGGCCATACTGACCTCCCTGATCAATCCGCGCAGTGACCAGTTCCGCGCCAATGAAGCAGCGATGCAGGCCGAGGTCGATCGCCTGCACCAGCTGCTGGAGACCGTCGCGGCCGGTGGCGGTGACAAGGCGCGTGAACGTCACGAGTCGCGCGGCAAGCTGTTCGTGCGCGAACGCATCGACCACCTGATCGATGAAGGCTCGCCCTTCCTCGAACTCTCCGCGCTGGCGGCCCACGACGTCTACGACAGCCCCGTCCCCGGCGCGGGCCTGGTCACCGGCATCGGCCGCGTCAGCGGCGTGGAGTGCGTCATTGTCGCCAACGACGCCACCGTCAAGGGCGGCACCTACTTCCCGATGACGGCCAAGAAGCATCTGCGCGCCCAGGAAATCGCCCGCAAGCATCGCCTGCCCTGTCTCTATCTGGTCGATTCCGGTGGCGCGCATCTGCCCCACCAGGACGAGGTCTTCCCGGACCGCGACCACTTCGGCCGCATCTTCTACAACCAGGCCACGCTGTCTGCCGAGGGTATCCCGCAGATCGCCGTGGTGATGGGCTCATGTACCGCAGGCGGCGCTTATGTGCCGGCGATGGCGGACGAATCCATCATCGTGCGCGAGCAAGGCACCATCTTCCTGGCGGGGCCGCCGCTGGTGAAGGCCGCCACCGGTGAGGACATCAGCGCCGAGGCGCTGGGCGGCGCCGAGGTGCACTGCAAGATCAGCGGCGTGGCCGACCATCTGGCCGACAACGACGCCCATGCCCTGCAGCTGGCTCGCCGCGCCGTGTCGCGCCTCAACTGGCAACGCAAGGGCCAGCTCGCGCTGCGCGAATCGCGTCCGCCACGCCTGGACCCGCAGGAGCTCTACGGCATCGTCGGTACCGATCTCAAGAAACCCTACGACGTGCGCGAGGTGATCGGCCGCCTGGTGGATGACTCGGACTTCGACGAGTTCAAGCGCGAGTACGGCGAGACGCTGGTCACCGGCTTCGCGCATCTGCATGGCCATCCGGTCGGCATCCTTGCCAACAATGGCGTGCTGTTCTCGGAAAGCGCCCTCAAGGGCGCGCACTTCATCGAGCTGTGCACCCAGCGCCGGATTCCACTGATCTTTCTGCAGAACATCACCGGTTTCATGGTCGGCTCGCGCTACGAGCACGAAGGCATCGCCAAGCACGGCGCCAAGCTGGTGGCGGCGGTGGCCTGCGCCAGGGTACCCAAGTTCACGGTGCTGATCGGTGGCAGTTTCGGCGCGGGCAACTACGGCATGTGCGGGCGCGCCTATGACCCCAACCTGCTGTTCATGTGGCCCAACTCACGCATCTCGGTGATGGGCGGCGAGCAGGCCGCCAACGTACTGGCACAGGTCAAGCGCGACCAGCATGCCCGCGAGGGGCGCGAGTGGCCCGCCGAGGAAGAGGAGGCCTTCAAGGCGCCGGTACGCGAGCAGTACGAGCGTCAGGGCCATCCGACCTATGCCAGTGCGCGCCTGTGGGATGACGGTGTGATCGACCCGCTGCAGACCCGCGACATCCTCGGCCTGTCACTGGCCGCGGCCATGAATGCCGAGATCGAGGACAGTCGCTTCGGTGTGCTTCGCATGTAACCCGTCAAGCGCTACAACAATGCTTGTAACCTGTACTGAATGCCGATAGTCATCTTCAAGCTAACAGAATGGAAGAAAGCACGATGACAGAGCCTCGCCAATCGAGTCGACTCGAGATAGATCAACACGGCGTCGCCCGCCTCACCCTGCTGCGCCCCGAGGTACACAACGCCTTCGATGATCTGCTGATTGCGGAGCTGAATCAGCATCTAGAGAGCCTGCACGCCAGGGCGAGCCGCGATGAAGTGCGTGTGGTGGTACTGGCCTCCGAAGGCAAGAGCTTCTCGGCCGGCGCCGATCTCAAGTGGATGCAGCGCATGGTCGAGTATTCGCTGGAAGATAACCTCGCCGACTCACGCGAGCTTGCGCGACTGATGCAGCTGCTCGATGAGCTGCCCTGCCCCAGCGTGTGTCGTGTCCAGGGCGCCACCTTCGGCGGTGCCGTCGGCCTGGCGGCCTGCTGCGACATCGTGTTTGCCGCCGAGCGGGCGCGCTTCTGTCTCTCCGAAGTACGCATCGGGCTGGCACCGGCTGCCATCAGCCCCTACGTGCAGCGCGCCATCGGCTCACGCCATATGCGCCGGTATGCCCTCAGCGCCGAGGTGATCGACAGTGCCACCGCGCAGCGCATCGGCCTGGTCCACGAGACCTGCCCCGATGAGCTGCTGGAGGCGCGCATCACGGAGATGGTGCAGACCCTGCTCGCCACCTCGCCTGCCGCCAGTCGCGCCACCAAGGCGCTGCTCAGCGAAGTGGCTCAGGCCCCAGCCAGCGCCGCGACCCGTGAACGCTGCTGCGAGGTGATCAGCCAGCTGCGCGTCAGCGAACAGGGCCAGGCCGGACTGGCCGCCTTCTTCGCCGGCACGCCGGCGCCCTGGGTGCCGACCGAGAACCAAAAAACCGAGACGTCTAAGCCCTCATGAACACCAGAGACTTGAAGCCGCTGGCAGCATGTCGACGCTCTCGGCGCTGGTCATCACTCTCGGCCATCCACCTGGGCCATGCCTGCCGGATTTTTTCTTAAGAGCTTTTCTCTTCCGAACTCTCCTACTCCTGATTCCCCTTGCCACCTTCGCCACAGGACGCTTGCCATGAACGCCAACCGCGAGACAGACCAGACCCTCCCCGCCGGTTGCGGCGAGATCCGCAAGCTGCTGGTCGCCAACCGGGGTGAGATCGCCGTACGCGTGATGCGCACCGCTCGCGCGATGGGCATCCAGACAGTGGCGGTCTACTCCGATGCCGACGCCGATGCCCTGCATGTGCGCGAGGCCGACGAGGCCGTGCGTCTCGGCCCCGCCAGCGCCCGCGAAAGCTATCTGGATATCAAAAAGGTGATCGCTGCCGCACGCAAAAGCGGTGCCGATGCCGTGCATCCCGGCTATGGCTTCCTGTCCGAGAACGCCGCCTTCGTCAGCGCGCTGGCCGAGACCGGCATCATCTTCGTTGGCCCGCCCCAGAGCGCGATCGCCGACATGGGCGACAAGTCGGCCGCCAAGATGCGCATGCAGGCGGCCAATGTACCGCTGGTGCCCGGCTACCACGGCGAGGACCAGCAGGATGAGCTGCTGCAGGCCGAAGCGGACCGCATGGGCTATCCGGTGCTGATCAAGGCCTGCGCCGGCGGTGGCGGCAAGGGCATGCGCGTGGTCGAGAACGCACGGGAATTTGCGGCGGCGCTGGCCAGCTGTCGCCGTGAATCCCGCGCCGCCTTCGGCGATGAGCGCATGCTGATCGAGAAATACCTGACCCAGCCGCGCCACGTCGAAGTCCAGGTGTTCTGCGACAGCTACGGCAGCGGTGTCTATCTGTTCGAGCGCGATTGCAGTGTCCAGCGTCGCCACCAGAAGGTGCTGGAAGAGGCGCCCGCGCCGGGGCTGACGCCGTCGCTGCGCCGTGAGATGGGCGAGGCCGCCGTGCGGGCAGCGCGCGAGATCGGCTATGTGGGTGCCGGCACCATCGAGTTTCTGCTCGACGTGCCGCAACCGGGCAGCGAAAGCCACGGCGCTTTCTACTTCATGGAGATGAACACCCGCCTGCAGGTCGAGCACCCGGTCACCGAGATGATCACCGGCGAAGACCTCGTCGAATGGCAACTGCGCATCGCGCGGGGCGAGCGCCTGCCGCGCCAGCAGGATGAGCTGACGTTGACCGGCCACAGCTTCGAGGCGCGCCTCTACGCCGAAGACCCGGACAACGACTTCCTGCCCGCCACCGGTGTGCTGGAACGCTTCCGGCTGGATCTGGCAGGGGGCGGGCTGACCGCCCGGCAGGTACGCCTGGACAGCGGCGTCGCCGAGGGCGATGAAGTCTCGATGCATTACGACCCGATGCTGGCCAAGCTGATCAGCTACGGGCCGACTCGTGAACAGGCCCTCGAGACGCTGCTGCGCGCGCTGGCTGCGCTGGAAGTGCGCGGCGTCACCACCAACCGCGCCTTCCTGTCCCGCCTGGCGGGCCATGCTGACTTCCGCGCCGCCGAGCTGGATACCCGCTTCATCGAGCGCCATCACGACAGCCTGTTCCCCAGCGCGACGCTGGATCACGACAGCCTCGCGGCCAGTGCCTTGCTGGCGCTCTCGCGCCTGAATGAGCAAGCCAGCCACGCATCACATTCGAGCCGCACATCACATTCGCGCCAAGCGCCCGGCACCAGCCCGTGGGAGCGCCGCGATGGCTGGCGCAATGGCCTGCCACACCAGGTACGCCTGGCGCTGTGTCTGCCCGCTGACGCCGATGCCGATGAGCGCAGCGACAAGGTGGCGCATATCATCGCGCGCCGCCCCGTAACGCATGCCTCCCTGGCGAATACGCACACCTCAAATACGTCATCGATGAGCGATTCGCGCGGCGACTGGCAGATTGAAGTGACCACTCACTGCGGAGATGAAAGACAGACTACGAAGCATCTCGGCCGACTCACTCGCCTTGAAGGCAACGCCATCGCCGTGACGCTGGATGGCTATCGTCGTCGTTTCCAGGCAAGCCACGCGCCGGCGCGCGGCGGTGAGGTGCTGGTGCTATCGTCAGCGCAGCACAGCCAGTCCGGCAGCACTCCACAGGGGGAATCACGCCTGCTGTGGCGGCGTGCCGATGCCGTGGACCACGCGCGTCACGAGACCCAGGCGACCCTGAATGCGCCGATGAATGGCACCGTGGTCGCCCAGCTGGTCGCGCCGGGCAGCCATGTCCCGCAGGGCACGCCCCTGATGGTGATGGAGGCGATGAAGATGGAGCACACCCTCAATGCCCCCGCCGATGGCGAGGTCGCCCAGTTCCACTTCTCGGCCGGTGACAGCGTGGTCCAGGGCGATGTGCTGCTCGAATTCACGGCCGCGCAGGCCGCGGCGGACAAGGTCGAGTCGGACAAGGAGTAGTCAGCATGCACTTTCCCCGCAAGGTACGCATCGTCGAGGTCGGCGCGCGCGACGGACTGCAGAACGAGTCGGTGCCCGTCGCGACCGCCACCAAGCTTGAGTTGATCCGGCGCCTGAGCGACAGCGGTCTTGCGCATGTCGAGGCCGCCAGCTTCGTCTCGCCCAGGTGGGTGCCGCAGATGGCCGATCACCGCGAGATCATGCTGGCGCTACGCGACAGGCCTGCCAAGTCAGCGACCACTTACTCCGCCCTCACGCCCAACATGAAGGGGCTTGAGGCGGCGCTTGAGTGTGGTGTGCGCGAGGTGGCCGTGTTCGGCTCGGCCAGCGAGTCCTTCTCGCAGCGCAACATCAACTGCTCGATCGCCGAATCGCTTGAGCGCTTTGCGCCAGTGGTGGAACACGCCCTCAAGGCCGGCGTGCGTGTGCGCGGCTATGTGTCCTGCGTGCTCGGCTGCCCCTATGAAGGCGAGATAGCCCCCGCCGAGGTGGCCGCCGTCGCTCGCGAGCTCAAGGCCATGGGCTGCTACGAGGTGTCGCTGGGCGACACCATCGGCGTCGGCACGCCGCTCAAGGCCAAGCACATGCTGGAGCAGGTCAGTCGCGAGGTGCCGATCACGCAGCTCGCCGCCCACTTCCACGACACCTACGGCCAGGCGCTCGCCAACCTCTACGCCGTGCTGGAAGAAGGCATCGCGGTGATCGACAGCTCCGTGGCGGGCCTGGGCGGCTGCCCCTACGCCAAGGGCGCCTCGGGCAATGTCGCCAGTGAAGATGTGCTCTATCTGCTTGAGGGCATGGGCATCGAGACGGGGGTGGATCTGGCAGCGCTGGCCCGCACCGGTGACTGGATCAGCCGCACGCTTGGCCGACCCAATGGCTCACGTGTCGGTCAGGCACTGATGGCCGGCGGCTGATTGCGACCAAGGGCCGCACCGGATGGTGGCTGTCGGGGAATCGGTGTAGGCTTGCCGCCGTTCGCGCACCGCTTGAGCCCGATGCGCGCCTTCCAACACCATGTCTCCGCCTGAGTCTTTGCCCATCGACGTGTCGGGTGAAGCAGGAGACAGCTTTCAGGACACCGTGATGAGCGCCCTCCCGAACTGCCCGGCCTGCAATTCCGAATTCACCTACGACGACGGCATGCAGTACGTCTGCCCTGAATGTGCCCATGAGTGGTCCAAGGAAGCCGCCGTCGAGGAAGCCGGCCCGGTATTCCGCGATGCCAACGGCAACGAGCTGGTCGATGGCGACACCGTCACCGTCATCAAGGACCTGAAGATCAAGGGCACCTCCTCCGTCGTCAAGGTCGGCACCAAGGTCAAGAACATCCGCCTGGTGGATGGCGATCACGACATCGACTGCAAGATCGATGGCGTCGGCCCGATGAAGCTCAAGTCGATCTTCGTCAAGAAAGCCTGATCGATCCGCTCGCCTGACACGACGATGCCCCGCCTGCGCTCTGTGCGCGACGGGGCATCGTCGTTTGCGGACTGTCGTTTTCGGACTATCGTTTCCAGCCCGCCATTTCCGGCTTGCCGAGGCGCCTTGTTCAGTCCGCTTTGACTAGCCCTGGCCCGCACCAATACGCTCCAGTCCTCTCAAGCACGCTCCAGCCCACCACCCCAGCAAGTGCTCACTCACTCCTCAGGCGACGTCTTGTCGAGCGGCGTGACCTTGGACAGGCGTATGCGGCGCTGACCGCCGACCTCGAATTCAAAGCGGCCACTCACCTGGACCTCGCGCCCGATATAGGCACCGATGCGCTCCGGTGGCAGCAGTTCCAGGCGCTGCTGTCCTTCGCCTTCCAGCCAGTAGCGGTTGGGCACGTCTTCGCTGCGCACCCTGCCCTGCACGGCCACCTGCTCGCCCTGCCAGGCCTCGGAGTGTTCCAGCAGCGTCGCCACGCTGGTAGGGCGCGGGCCATTGACGCCATCGCATCCCGTTGTGGCCATCAGCATCACCGCCACGGCCACCATCGCCAGCCAGTGTTGCATCCCCTTGTTCATCTTCATTCCTCGCGCGACTGATACTTCATCGGGGGCTACCCGCTCGCTCATTCACTCGCTTGCGGCTTGAGGGGACTCGGGCAACGGCCCGGCAGTCGAGTTCCTCGCCCCGCACGTCGAATGGCGATATCTCGTGGTCACCCAGACGCACCTGACGCCTGACGTGGACTCATGCACAGTCTGACAGCTGCCACGCGAGGCGATAACTCCCTGACCAATAGAATCAGCCATCAGGATCAGTCCTCAACGCAGGCCGTGAGGCGCCGCGCCACCCGCCAGCCCCATCACGACTCTGAGGCCTGTCATGCTGAGGCATGGTCGCCGCGCGGTGTCTGCGGGTACCGCCCTTGTCTCGCGCGCCCGCCGCACCTATATCATTGCCCGCAGGGGCACACCGCGCCATCGACGAAGCATGTGTGAAGCGCTTCGTCATATCGCCCTGCCGGCACCTCATCAGGAGAATCACATGAAGACAGCCAAGGTGGCCTATATCACCGGCGGTGCTCAAGGCATCGGCCGCGGCATCAGCGACTACCTGCTCGCCCACGGCTGGCGCGTGGCCGTGGCGGATATCGATGCCGAGGCAGGCCAGCAATATCGAGAGATGAAGAAGCGACAGGCGAGCGGGCTCACAGAGGAGCCTGCAGCGCCGTCGGAGGAGCTTGCACAACGCTCGGGAGCGCCGCCTGGTGAGCAGCCCGCAGAAGACATCGGCGAGCGCCTGCGCGTCTTCACGCTGGATGTGCGTGACGAGAAATCCGTGGCCGCCAGCATCGCGGCTACCTGGGAAGCCTTCGGGCGGCTGGACGCGGTGATCAACAATGCCGCGATCGCTGATCCCTTCCAGGGCAAGCTCGAAGAGTTGTCACTCGAGCGCTGGCATCAGGTACTCGACACCAGCCTGACCAGCAGCTTCCTGACCGCCAAGCATGCGGCGCGTCATCTGCGCGAAACTGGCGGTAGCATCGTCAATCTGGCCTCCAGCCGCGCGCTGCAGTCCGAGCCGCACAGCGAAGCCTACGCCGCCAGCAAGGGCGGTATCGTCGCCCTCACCCACGCCATGGCGATGAGCCTCGGGCCGGAGATTCGCGTCAATGCGGTCAGCCCGGGCTGGATCGACGTCAGCGCCCTGCAGAAAAGCGGCGAGGCTGAATCGCTGAGTGACGAAGACCATGCCCAGCACCCCGTCGGGCGCGTCGGCCATGTCGATGACATCGCCGCGCTGGTGGCCTTCCTGATCTCGGACAAGGCCGGCTTCATCACCGGCCAGAATCATGTCGTCGATGGCGGCATGACGCGCAAGATGGTTTACGTCGACTGATACGACAACGCCGACTGAGACGACAAGGCCGACCGAGACGACAAGGCCGACTGAAACGACAACGCCTGACGCGATTGCACGTCAGGCGTTGTCAGTTCTTGAGCTGCGTCCGGGTTTCCCTGAACGCTCAACTGCGGACTTCTCTCGCGCGGGCCGTGGTCATACCGCGTGCGGTGCCAGCCACTGCTTGAGCTGACCGGCCTGCATCACGCCTGATTCGCGCGCCAGCTCCTTGCCCTGCTTCATCACCAGCAGCGTCGGAATGCTGCGGATGCCGAAACGACCGGCCAGCGCCTGCTGGGCTTCGGTGTCGATCTTGGCGAAACGCACACGGGTGCCCATCTGTGCGGCGACCTCATTGAAGATCGGCCCCATCATCTTGCACGGGCCACACCAGCTGGCCCAGAAGTCGATGACCACCGGCATTTCACTGCGCACCACCAGGGCCTCGAAGTTGTCGCTGGTCAGTTCCAGCGGCTCCTTGGGCAGCACGGCGGCGCTGCACTTGCCGCAGCTGGGGTTGTCATCCAGACGCGCGGTGGCCACACGATTGAGAGCGAGACATTGCGGACAGGCCAGCACGAGGGATTCAGACATGATCGGACTCCAGAGAAATGGGGATGCGGCGCGCCACGTGACGGTCAACCGTCAGACGCGTACCGATAAGCGCAGATCATACGACTCGTGGGCCAGGAAGCAATTGAGCCACCTTATCGCCCTGATTGGCTGGCTGTATGAGCCCGCCTGATCTGAACACTCGCCTGACCTGAACGAACTGAACGACCCCCTGCCCTCAACCTGAAGGGCCCCGCCAGTCACGGCGGGGCCCTTCGCGCTTGAGCACACCCAAGCGTCGGTCAGATGCTGGCCAGCCCGAACTTGATGCACAGCGTCACCAGCACCAGCAGGAAGAGGGTTTCCACCACCATCAGGATCACCGGCTTCCAGCCCACCACCGCCAGCTTCTGGAACGATGTCTTGACGCCCAGCGCGGCAATCGCCGCCACCAGACACCAGCGCGACAGATCCGTGAAGCCTTCCACGGCGACACTCGGCACCCAGCCGAGGCTGTTGATCAGCACCAGTGCCACGAAGGCGATCAGGAAGGTGGGGAACATCGGCACCTTGCCGCCCTCATCACCATTGGCCTGGCGCGCACTGCGGAACAGCAGCATGAAGACCATCACCGCCGGCACCAGCATCGCCACCCGCAGCAGCTTGACGAAGGTCGAGACGTCCCCGGTGTGCTCGGAAATGATGTAGCCCGCGCCCACCACCTGAGCCACGTCATGGATGGTGCCGCCGAGGAAGATGCCGGCCTCGGCATCATCCAGCCCCAGCAGCCTGACGATCAGCGGATAGGTGATCATCGCCACGGTCGAGAGGGTCGTCACCCCGACCACGGTCATGATGGTGTGGCGCTCGCTGGTGGCGTTGCGCGGCATCACCGCCGACAGCGCCAGTGCCGCCGAGGCACCGCAGATGGCCACCGAGCCACCGGTCAATAGCCCCATGTCGCGGTCCAGCCCCATCACGCGGGCCAGCAGCGCGCCGAACAGGATGGTCGCCACCACCCCGAGCACCACCGTGATCACCGGGCCGAGGCCGAGACTCGCGACCTGCTCCAGCGTGATGCGCACGCCCAGCAGGGCCACGCCGAGGCGCAGTACCGTCTTGGAGGCGAACTCGATGCCCGCCTTGCACGGCCCCTCCTCGGAGAGAAAGTGCAGCGACATGCCGAACAGCAGCGCATAGAGCAGCGTCGGGCCGCCGTAATGATCGGCGATGAAGGTGGTCGCCAGCGCGATGATGATGCAGATCAACAGGCCCGGCATGATGGTGCGCACGCGCCCTTCCAGGGTCCGCCACAGGCTGGTGGGCGGGGTGGGTGTGTCGTGCAGTGATGAACTGTTGTCAGTGGCCACGCGGATTCCTCTTGAAGACCAGCAAGCGGTGACGGGCAAGCTGCCCCGCCGCGATGTGTCGTTCAGGCACGAAGGCCTGCTAGCTGGCCTGGGCCATGTTCACCTGGGCGGCCTTGATCATGTCGGCGGCCTTCTCGGCGATCATGATGGTCGGCGCATTGGTATTGCCGGACACGATCACCGGCATGATCGAGGCATCCACCACGCGCAAGCCGTGCAGGCCATGGACACGCAGCTCGTCATCCACCACCGCCAGCGCATCGTGGCCCATCTTGCAGGTGCCCGCCGGGTGATAGATGGTCTGGCTGAACTGACGCGCGGCTTCCAGCAACTCCTCATCGCTCTGGTAGTGCGCGCCCGGCACGTACTCTTCGCTGATCACCGAGGCCAGCGGCGCTGCCTGGGCGATACGCCGCGCCACCTTGATGGCATCGACCACCACGCGGCGGTCTTCCTCGGCGCTGAGATAGTTGGGCTGGATGGAAGGATAGATGCTGGCGTCGGCGCTGGTGATGCGCACCTGGCCGCGACTGTGCGGGCGCAGCTGGCACACCGAGGACGTGAACGCCGAGAACGGATGCACGCCATCGGCGGGCTTGTCGGCACTCAGCGGCTGCATGTGGAACTGGATATCAGGGCGCGTCAGCCCCTCGCGCGACTGGGTAAAGGCGCACACCTGACTGGCCGCCAGCGTCAGCGGCCCGGTACGCGTGAAGAGGTACTGGGTGCCGACCGCCAGCTTCTTGAGCGGATGACGCACCTCGTCATTGAGGGTGCGGCACTGGGTCTTGAACACCAGCCGTACCTGCAGGTGGTCCTGCAGGTTTTCCCCGACCCCCGGCAGCGCGTGCAGGCATTCGACGCCGACACTGGCCAGATGCTCGGGCTCACCGATACCGGAGCACTGCAGAATCTGCGGGCTGCCGATGGCGCCGCTGGACAGCAGCACCTCGCGCTCGGCGCGTGCCGTGTGGATCGTGCCCTTCACCTCGTACTCGACTCCCACCGCACGCTTGCCTTCCAGCAACACGCGGCGACAGTGCGCATGCTTGACCAGCGTCAGATTGCTGCGCGTGAGCGCCGGGCGCAGGAAAGCCCTGGCCGTGCTGCAGCGCAGGCCCTTGTAGGTGGTCTGCTGGAAATAGCCGACCCCTTCCTGGCGCTCGCCATTGACGTCCTGGTTGAGCGGAATCCCCGCCTCCACCGCCGCCTCGATGAAGCGCTCGGCGATCTCGCGCTTCAGGCGAAGGTCAGAGACATGCAGCGGCCCATCGGTGCCGTGCCATTGGTTGGCGCCGCGCGCCTGACACTCCGACTTGCGGAAGTACGGCAGCACTGACGCGTAGTCCCACCCCTGATTGCCCGCGGCCGCCCAGTCGTCGTAGTCCTCGTGCTGGCCACGGATATACAGCAGCCCATTGAGCGAGCTGGAACCGCCCAGCACCTTGCCCCGCGGCCACTGCAGCCGACGACCATTGATGCCCTTGTCAGGGTCGGTGAGATAGCACCAGTCGGTGGCCGGGTTATGCATCGTCTTGAAATAACCGACCGGCACATGAATCCACGGATTCCAGTCCGAGCCGCCGGCTTCCAGCAGCAAGACCTTGATGGAGGGGTCTTCGGTTAGACGATTGGCTAGCACGCAACCGGCTGAACCCGCTCCGATCACGATGTAGTCATAGGCGGCTGATGCGTCGGCATTGGCGTAACGTGTTGTTTTCATTATTTTATATACCATATCGAGACATATTGTCTCATAATCATGGTATCAAAATCGGGATTCGTCAAATACGAAACGTATTGTCTCAATATCTTTGCCAAAGCTGAAAAAGTGCCCTACATTGAGATTTGAAACGCCGGTAACGGTACTTTTCGTCTCGTTATACGACCAACTATGTAAGACAAACTAGTGAGAACGACACAGACCGCCATCAATGGCAGTCACCAGAGAGGCCAGAAGCAGGGCTCATGGGCTCTGGAGACGTGTTTGAGGAGAGCCTGAAGAGGGCTTGAAGAGAATTTGAAGAGACTTTGGAGTGGCTTTGAAGAAATAGCGGATATGTCTGACAAGCGCTCCAGCACTCTCTGAAGAGACACTCTCTGAAGAGACACGATCTGAACAGACACTCGCTGAACAGGCACTGCGAAAACGCCTGACAAATAAAGACGGGCATATAAGGACAGCAAATAAGGACGGATAAACAAGCACTTGGCTAAAGAAGTGAACAACGAACGGCTTGCCAGACAAACAGCGGAAGCAAGCCCCGCACCGCAAGATCCATAACAACGCCAACACAGGGCGAGTGATACGACATCACTTCCCGGCCGCCAGGCCTGCATCCCACCACAAAAGCAAACACAATACCGGGAGCACTACCATGCCATCGCCACTCAGCAAGCTGTCACGCCGTGACTTCCTCGACATCTCGGGTCGCTTCGGTCTGACCTCGACCCTGCTGGCCGCCACCGGCCTCGGCGCAGGTCTCACCGCGTCCACGCTGGCGCGCGCCGCCGACCAGGAGCAGCAGAAACGCTACAAGACAGCGCCCAAGTTCCAGCTGCGCTTCGGTGCCTCGGGCTTCAATGAGCGCAATCTCGATATCCAGAAATCCGGTCAGCTGTTCTTCGCGCGTGACCTGGAAGAGCGCACCAACGGCGCCATCCGCGTCGAGTTCATGGGCAGCAACGAGGTCTGCAACCAGCTGGACTGCGTCGGCAAGACCCAGCAGGGCATCGTCGATATCTACTCGGCCTCCACCCAGAATTCCTCGGGCAGCGCGCCGTATCTGAACGTGCTCGATTTCGCCTACCTGTTCCCCACTGTCGCCTCGATGTTCCACTTCTTCTATCACAAGAAGAGTGAGCAGCTGCTGCGCGAACCGCTGCGCCAGCGCCACAACCTGCAGTTCCTGTTCACCCACTGTGACCTGCGCGGCATCATGCTCGGCCTCAAGTGGCAGGACAAACCGCTGGTCACCAGCATCGATGATCTCAAGGGCACCAAGAATCGCGTCACCGGCACCCAGATGGGACGCATCGCGATGGAGCAGCTGGGCCTGAACCCGGTGCCGGTCGCCTGGGAAGAGACCCTCGATGGCCTGCGTCAGGGCCTGCTGGATGGCGCCGAGACCTGGATGAGCGCCGTGGCCTACGCCGGCATGGCACCGGTGGTGTCCCAGGCGGTCGACCTGCGCTTCTTCGCCGGTACCGAACACACCGGCATGAGCCTGCCCAAGTTCGACAGCCTCGGTTCCGAACTGCAGGACCAGGTGATGGAGTCCGCCTACTGCGCGCAGATCTTCACCCAGGGCATGAACGAGGCCGGGCGCTTCGAGATCGTCGGTGCCACCGAGCACCCCGCCGCCGGCACCGTCTTCGCCGAGAACAACGTGCGCGTGGCGCCGCTGTCGGACGCCGAACGCTCACGCGCCGAGCAGATGTGCTCGCCGGAATTCAATCCCGAGCCGTGGGAGCAGTGGCGCGAACGCCTCAACAAGTGGTCCGGCGGTCTCGATATCTATCAGGAAATCCATGATGTCGCGCGCGAGATTCCGCGTGATGTCGCCGCCGTCAACGTCAAGCCGCAGCGCTGGTGGAGGGGGTAATGGGCGATACCACCATCTTCAGCCAACCGTCGAAGCAACCTGCCATCAAGAAGGCCGCGCCCTGGGCGCGTCCCTTCCTGTGGCTGGATGCCCATCTGGAACAGGTCGTCATCCTGATCGCCTATTCCGGCATGGCCGGCATCATCTTCGTCGAAGTCATCCGGCGCTTCTTCTTCGGCCTGCAGGCCCCCTGGAGCACCAGCATTCCCGTGCTGCTGTTTCTGTGGCTGACCTGGTTCGGCGCCTCGCTCAACGTCAAGAAGCGCACCCACCTGAGCCTCAACGAGATCCGCATGAAGCTGCCGCGCGGTGGCCAGTTCGCCTGCCTGATCCTCGATGCCGTGCTGTGGATCGGCTTCGGGCTGATGGTGATCTACTTCACCACCACCCAGGTGACGCTGGCCTACGACAACTACGCCATCGTGCCGGGCACCGACAACGTCATGCAGTGGTGGTTCTACCTCGCCACGCCGCTGGCGTGGGTGATGATCATCTATCGCGTACTGCAGAACCTCTACGCCGACTGGGCGCGCTATCGCCGCGGCGATTCCTTCAACCTGCAACCGTCCATCATGGACTGAGGAGGTCAGCATGACAGACGGTATCTGGATCTCCCTGATCACGGCGGGCGTGACCGCCTTCTTCCTGCTCGGCGTGCCCATCTTCCTCGTCATCGGCCTGTGGGTGGTCGGCACCAGTCTGGTGATCGACTTCACGCTGGCCAATGTCGGCGTCACCCTCTTCCAGGGCCTGAGCTTCTTCGGCCTGCTGGCGTTACCGCTGTTCATCCTCACGGGGGACCTGATCAACGCGGCGGGCATCGCCAAGCGACTCTCCGACTTCGCCTACTCGACGCTGAGCTGGATGCGCGGCGGGATGGGCATGTCGACCCTCGGCGCCTGTGGCCTGTTCGCGGCGATTTCCGGCTCCAATGCCGGCACCACCGCCACCATCGGCTCGATCATGCAGCCCGAGATGGTCAAGAACGGCTATGACGAACGCTTCGCCGCCGCCACGGCGGCCTCCGGCGGCACCGTGGGCATCATCATTCCGCCCAGCATCATCTTCATCGTCTACGGCTTCATGATGAACCTGTCGATCAGTGACCTGTTCATCGCCGGCATGGTGCCGGGCGCCCTGATGGTGGTCGCGATGATGGGCGCCTGCTATCTGGTGGCGCGCAAGAATGGCTGGGGCCAGCTGCAGCCCTTCAAGGCCGGTGTCAGCGCCAGGCTGGCGCGCAAGGCCTATCTGGGCTTCGCGACCATCGGCGTGGTGGTCTACGGCATCTACTCGGGCAAGTTCTCGCCGACCGAAGCCGCCGCCATCACCGTGGGCTTCACCATGATCGCGGGGCTGTTGATCACGCGGGAAATCAGCCTCAGGAAGCTGCCGACCATCATGCTGCGCTCAGGCCAGATCGCCGGCATGCTGGCGCCGCTGATCGCCATCTCGGTGGTCATGCAGCAGCTGCTGTCGGTGCTGGGTGCCGGTCAGGCGCTGAGCGAGATGCTCAGCGGCATCGACAACTATTACCTGACGCTGGGCACCTGCATGCTGATCATCCTGCTGGCGGGCATGATTCTGGAAAGCCTGCCGGTGACTATCATCCTGGCGCCGATTCTCGCGCCCATCGCCCAGCAGGCCGGGGTCGACCCGATCCACTTCTCGGTCATCTTCCTGGTCGGTGCCGCCATCGGCTTCGTCACGCCACCCTTCGGGCTCAACCTGTACGTGGCCAGCAGCATCACCGGCATTTCCTACGTCAGACTGGTCAAGTACGTGATCCCCTACTTCATCGCGCTGATCGCCTGCTGGCTGGCCATCTGCCTGGTGCCTTCCCTTTCCCTGTTCCTGGTAAACCTGTAACACTAGCCTCATCGACAGCCCCGCGAGGGGCTGTCTTCGTCTCATCAGGGCAGCCTTCGCCAAGGGGCCCACTGCCGTGATGAATCGATGCACTGACGCCTTGCCACCCTGCCCCTGTCGGCCCCGGTCACCCTGAGTGACATGTGCCCGACAGCAGGATGAGGACACTAGATGAGCAAAGACACGCCCACCAATTCGACGCTCTTTCGCGCACTCGGCCTGCTGGAAGAAATCGTCACCACCCAGCACGCCGTCAGCGCTGCCGACCTCGAGAAGCGCTTCGACATCCCCAAGCCGACCGTCCATCGCCTGCTCAAGCAGCTGGAAGAACAGCAGCTGATCAGTCGTGATCTGGATGGCCGTCACCTGCTGCCCGGCCCGCGCTTTCGGCGCATGTCGCTGGGCGCACTGGCCAATGAAGGCCTCAAGGTGCCGCGCCGTGTCCTGCTGGAACGGCTGGCGAAGGAAGTCGGCGAGACCTGCAACCTGACGCTGCTCGATGGCCACGAGGTGATGTATTACGACCGCGTGGAAACCAACTGGCCGGTGCGCATCCAGCTGGCGCCCGGCTCACGCCTGCCGCTGCACTGCACCGCGAGCGGCAAGCTGTTTCTGGCGCTGATGCCACTGCATCGCCGCCGCGCCCTGCTCGCCCATCTGGCGCTGGAGGCCCACACGCCCTGCACCCTGACCTCGCGGGCCACGCTGGAAGAGGCGCTCGACACCGTGGCGCGCAACCAGCTGAGTACCGATGATGAGGAGTTCATCCAGGGCATGGTCGCCATCGCGGTGCCGGTCTTCGATGAGGTCGGCCAGATCCAGGCGACATTGGCGATCCACGCGCCGCGCCTGCGCCACTCCATCGACTCCCTCTTGGAGTGGGCGCCGCTGATGCGCCAGATCGCCACTGAGCTGGAAGGCACGCTCTGAGCCGCGCGCCTTGTGCGCACATGACGCATGAAATGATCCCGTCCAGCCCCGAGTGACACCTGAGCCACGCTGACGATGGGCCATGATCCAAAACGCTCGCCCCCGCAGACAGTGATTGTCTGCGGGGGCGAGCGTTTTTCATCTGCCAAATTGCTGAGTACCGCTATCCCTCAAGCGTCTCTCTCCACCGGCTCAGGGCGTCGGTACCACCACCACCGGAATGCTGGCGCGCTTGATCACCCCCTTGGTGACCTTGCCCGCATAGGAGGCCACGAAGCCGCGCTTGTTGGTGGCCATGATGATCATGTCGCAGTCATGGCGCGTGGCGTAGCGGATGATCTCCGAGGCCGGGTAGCCCTCCACCACATTCAGTCCGGCGATCACCGGGCGCGGGTCGCCGTTATCATGAGTGCTCCAGAAGTCCTCCAGCATCTTTTCCAGACTCTCCTTCGCCTGATCGAGCCGCTGCTGCATCAGGCCCTCCAGCGTCGGCTTGTGGCGAATGTTGACCTTGAGGGTGTTCATCACGTCATCCGACAGTGACTTGACGGTATGCAGCACATGCAGCTCGGCGCCCGTCGCACCCGCCAACCACACCGAGCGCGCCAGTACCCGCTCACAGTCTCCGCGCAGGCCTACACAACACAGAATTCGTTTGACTGCCGGCATCGTCCTTCTCCTCGTTCATTGCAGGGCTAGCGTTCAGATGGCGCTTCAGTAACCCATCACCCTGGGTAGCCACAGCGAGATTTCAGGCACATAGGCGATCAGGAAGATGGCCGCCACCGAGCCCGCCGCGAACGGCAATGCCTTCAGGGAAATCTCCTCGATGGAGGCCCCGCCTATCCCCGAGGCCACGAAGAGGTTCTCCCCCAATGGCGGCGTCTGGAAGCCGATGGCCAAGGCGCAGACCACCACGATGCCGACGTGCACCGGGTCCATCCCCAGCATGTACATGATCGGCAGCAGCACCGGGGTGAGAATCATGATCGCGGCCAGCGTCTCCATGAACATGCCAACGAACAGCAGGAAGAAGATGATCATCGCCCAGATGAGGTAGAGGTTGTCGGTCATCGCCAGCATGCCCTCGGCGATATGCGCCGGCACGCGCTGCTCGACCAGCAGCCGCCCGAAGACCGTCGCCGTGAACAGGATCAGCAGCACGCGACCGGTGATCCAGGTGGTGGTCTCCAGGGTGCGCAGCGTCGGCTTCCACTTGAGCTCCTTGTGCAGGAAGATGCCGACGATCAGGGTGTAGACGATGGCGACGATGGCGGATTCGGTCGGCGTGAAGAGGCCACTGTAGATGCCGCCCAGGATGATGAAGGGCGCCAGCATCGACCAGACACCCTTCTTCAAGGTGGCGCGAATATGGGGCCACGACCAGCTGTTGGTCAGCCCGCGATAGCCGCGTTTCTTCGAGATCACGTAGTTGATCATCAGCAGGAAGCCGGCGATCACCACGCCGGGCATGACACCGGCGATGAACAGTTTCGGGATCGACAGTGTCTGGAAGTCACCGTGCATGGCCACCGCTTCGGGCGGCGGCTGCAGGCCCATGCCGGAAATCCCGAAGATCACCATCGGGATCGACGGCGGAATCACCACCCCCAGCCCCCCGGAAGAGGCCGTGATCGCCGAGGCATAGCCACGGTCATAGCCGCGCTTGGCCATCGCCGGAATCATCAGCATGCCGACCGCCGCCGTGGTGGCAGGTCCCGAGCCGGAAATCGCACCGAAGAACATGCAGGCAAATACCGTAGCGGCGGCAAGTCCGCCCGTCACCGGCCCGGCGAAGGCCTCGGCGATATCGACCAGCCGTCGCGAGATGCCGGCGGCCTCCATCAGCGCCCCGGCCAGAATGAAGGCCGGTAGGGCCATCAGCGGGAAGGAGCCCACCGAGGTAAAGGCGATTTGCACGAACGCCATCGGGTTTTCATCGATGCTCAGATAGGTCGCCAGCGCCGCGACACCCAGCGAGACGGTGATCGGTGCACCCAGCACCAGCAGCAGGAAGAAGACGCCAAACAGGATGTAGATGATGGTGGAATCGATCATGACTTGCCGCCCTCCTGTCTGTCACTGGGCTGTGGATCAGTGGCCTGACCGTCACCGCCCTGCTTCAATTCCTCCATTGCCTGGGAATCCGGGTCCACGATGTCTTCCTTGCGCACGAACTTGAGATAATTGGTCTGGATGATGCGCACCGTCATGGCGGTAAAGGCCAGCGGCAGAATCAGATAGAAGTACTTCATCGGCACACCCAGCGTCTGTGACTTCCAGAACAGATTCATCTTGTTGAACACGAAGTCGTAGCTGTAATAGATGAACACCGCATTGAAGGCGATCCAGATGATATCGGTCAGCACACCGCAGAGGGTTTCCACCCAACGCGGCAGGAATCGAAACTGGAAGGTCACGCGGTTATGCGCCGACATGCGTGTGGCGTAGACGGCGCCTAGATAGGCAAACCACACGAAGGCATAGGTCGCCAACTCGTCTCCCCAGGGAATCGAGTAGCTGAAAAGGTTACGCAGCATGATCTGCGTGAAGAGAATGATGACGAACACCACCAGCAGGAACTGGCAGAGATAGTTCTCGATATTATCCAGAAACTTCAACAATACCCGCATGGATACACATCCCCCGACATCGCCAGCGATGACCACTTGACGCCACGTCTCCCCTGCCAGCGATCACATGTCGACGACATGCTCTTGGCATGCTCATGACAGGTGCCGGCAGGCAGGGGAATCCGGGCGGGCCTGGAGCCTCAGCAGCTCAGCGAATCATCAGGGCGCGGTGGACGGATCACGCCCGAGGGTCTCGAGCACCTCGACCAGCTTGTCGCGGCCGCCGATGCTGTCATAGAAGTCCGGCCAGATGCTGGAGGCCTTGGCGATCCATTCCTGCTCGTCATTGGCGGGCTGGGTGATGGTCATGCCGTGCTCTTCCACCAGTGATTTCTTGATGGAATCCTCGGTGGCCAGCAGGTAGTCATAGCTGTGCGACGTCGCCTCTTCACCAGCGGCCAGCACCAGTTGCTGGTTCTCTTCGCTGAGGCTCTGGAAGGTGCCTTCGCCCATGATCAGCGGTTCCATCGAGAACACGTAACAGCTGTCGGTGACGTGGTTCTGCACCTCATAGAACTTCATGGCATCGATGGTGATGTAGGGATTGTCCTGACCATCGACGACGCCCTGCTGCAGGGCGGTGAAGGTCTCGGACCACGCCAGCGGGTTCGGGTTGACGCCCCAGGACTGGTAGGAGGAGATCATGATCTCGTTCTTGGGCACGCGAATGACCATGCCTTCCAGGTCTGCCGGCGAGGCGACCGCCTGCTTGGAATTGGTCAGACGGCGGCAGCCGGAATAGGCCCAGCCCAGAATGCGGATACCGGAATCGCGCAGGGTGTTCTCGCGCAGCTCATCGCCTATCTTGCCTTGCGTCAGCGCCTTGGCATCGTCCGGGCCGTGGATGACATACGGCAGGGTCAGCACGCCGACGGTCGGCGAGAATGGCGTCAGGTTGTTGATCGCCACCACGGACAGGTCAACGAGCCCCATGCTGGCGTTGTTGACGGTATCCTGCTCGCTGCCCAGCTGGCCGTTGGGGAACAGATCCACCTTGATGTCGCCACCGGATTTCTCTTCCACCAGGCTTGCGAAGGTCTTGCCCAGTTCATACTGGGTGCCGCCGGCGGCATCGCCGAGGGCCATCTTCCAGGTCGCGGCATTGGCGCCAGCGGCCATGCTCAGGCTCGCGGCAGTCACCGCGATGGCCAGCGTGGACTTGAAGGCGCTGGTGCGAGATACGCTGGTGCGAGATACGCCAGTGCGAGTCAGCATGCGGAGGTCTGAAAGGGTCTGTGTCGAGTCGATCATCTTGTCTGTCCCGTCGTTATTGTTGTTGCGGGCTCCTGACGGCTGCGCGTGATAGCGAGCGGGGTACTGCACCTCATATCGTCAATGACTTCGCGTCTGCACCACTATCTCGCAGCGTCTCATGTCATTCACGATTGCCATCACCTGCTCATATACAGCCCCAGGAAAGGGAGTGTGAAGTCGCGTCGTGCTTGAACTGTGCTTTCGTTGTACCTGCCAGATCACTTTCTCCCCGTGCGCCATTCCTCGATAGAACCAGTCCGTCGGCATCGATGGGGCCAGTCCCGGCTGGCTATTGCTCTCCCGACAGGGGTCTGCCTCAATGAAGCCGTACCGGTGGCTGCCACCTCAGGGCTGGCAGTGTCCCGCGCGCCATTCACCGAGGGCGCGCCCAGGGGCAATCAGGTACAGAAAATGCATATAAAACGGGCACTTCCGCTGAAAAGTCCTCGTGACGACACGCTCGCGAAAACAATAGAGAACACGCATGAGCTATCCGCTGTTTCACCTCGATTCCTCGCGCAAGGAAAGCCTGCAATTCCAGATTCGCGAGCAGATTTCTCAGGCGATTCTCGAAGGCCATCTACCACGTGATGTCGCGCTGCCCTCCAGTCGCAAGCTGGCCCGCGAGCTGAATGTCGCGCGCAATACCGTGATGCTGGCCTACGAGCAGCTGCTGGAAGACGGCTTTCTGATCGCCCGCGAGCGCAGCGGTTACTTCATCAATCCCGAGATTCTCAAGGGTCGCGCCGACACGCCGGTGCGCCTCAATGATATCGAGGCCGACAGCCTCGACTGGGACGAGCGGCTGGCCTTCAAGCCTTCTGTGCAGCGCGCCATCGAGAAGCCCGGCGACTGGCACCAGTACGACTACCCCTTCCTCTATGGCCAGCTGGACCCGGAATTCTTCCCCACCCAGCACTGGCGCGAATGCAGCCGCGACTCGATGAGCGTGCCGTCGATTCGCAGCTGGTCGGTGGACCACCTCAACAATGACGACCCGCTGCTGATCGAGCAGATCCACCAGCGGTTGCTGCCCCGTCGCGGCGTCTGGGCAAGCCCGGAGGAAATCCTGATCACGGTGGGCACCCAGCAGGCGCTGTGGATCAGTTGCATGCTGCTGCTCAAGCAGGGCCAGCGCTTCGCGATGGAGAACCCCGGCTACGTCGACATGTACAACATCGCCAGCACCTTCACCGATGACATCCAGCTGCTGCCCATCGACGACAAGGGCATGCAGCCGCTGGAATCGCTCAAGGACAGCCGCCTGGTATATGTCACGCCCAGCCACCAGTCGCCGACGACCATCACCCTGCCGCTGGAGCGTCGCCGCCAGCTGCTGGACATGGCCGAGACCGGCAACTTCCTGATCATCGAGGACGACTACGAGAGCGAGAGCAACTACGCCGACAACCCGACACCCGCGCTCAAGAGCCTCGACCGCCACAAGCGCGTCATCTATGTCGGCAGCCTCTCCAAGACCCTCGCCCCCGGTCTGCGTCTGGGCTACATGGTGGCGCACCCGACCCTGATTCGAGAGGCCCGCGCCCTGCGCCGCCTGATGCTGCGCCATCCGCCGACCAACAATCAGCGTGCGGTAGGGCTGTTCATCGCGCGTGGCTATCACGACAGCCTGATCAATCAGATGCACCAGGTGATGCAGCGGCGTTTCCTGCTGATGCGTGACGCCATCCAGCGCCATCTGCCGATGATGAGCACGCCGGCCACCTACGGCGGCTCCTGCTTCTGGATGCACGGCCCGAAGAGTCTGAATGCCCACCGCCTGGCCGCCCTCGCCCGCGAGCAGAGCATCCTGATCGAGGTCGGTGACCTGCACTTCTTCTGTGATCGCAGCAGCCACCGCCACTACTTCCGGCTTGGCTTCTCGGCGATTCCGGAAGCACGCATCGAAGCCGGCATCCTCAAGCTGGCCGCGCTGGTGCCACTGGCGATGGAGGAGGCGCCGTCAGTTGCGGGCGCAGAGACAGAAGCGACGGAGATGGACGCAACGAAGACGGACGCACCGGAAACACAAGCACAGCCGTTACCCCCTCAACCCGCCCTGCCCACTCCCCACGGCCCATCACGCCGACAGCGCGCCAGCTAGCCTGATCCTTGCGAGGAGATGAGAGGCGAGGAGATGAAAGGTGAGGAGATGAAAGGTGAGGAGAAAAAGGCGAGGCGAGCCGCCGTATCGGCCATGGCCGAGGCAAACCCTGCCCCTCCCAAGCAACAACAACCCGCAATGATTATCTTCTGGACAACAAAGATGCTCCCGCACTGATCATGAAATCGATCAATGCGGGAGCATCCGGGTCATCGTGGCATCAGTGGCGAGTCACACCCTACTGCGCTTCATCCTTCATCGCGTACCAGCGATACAGGCAACGCTGGCCGGTGCGACGGAACGGCGCGAACAGCGGGGATTCGACCTTGTTGAGCACATTGGGATACGGCAGGCGTGACTGGAAGATCGGCAGTACGAGATCCGCCGCGTCCCTGGCGATCCACTGGGCGAGGCGCTTGCCCGCCTGGGCGGAATACATCACGCCGTTGCCGCCATAGCCCATGGCGTAATAGATGCTCTGCTTGGGGTCCGGCTGATGGATGCGCGGCATCATGTCGTGGCTGACATCCACCCAGCCCCACCAGGAGTAATCGACCTCGATGCCACTCAGCGCGGGGAACTTGCGGTGCATGTCGGCGATCAGCAGCTGCTCGTATTGCGCCTTGGGCGCGTCACGCCCCGAGACGGCACTGCGACTGCCGATCTGCAGGCGGTTGTCCGGCAGCAGACGATAGTAGTGGCGCAGCACGCGGGTGTCGGTGAGTACCTGATGGGTATGGAAGCGGGTCGCCTCGATTTCCTGCGCCGTCAGTGGGCGTGTCACCAGCGAGTTGGAGAGCACCGGCATCAGACGCTTGTCGAGCTCCGGATGCAGCTTGCCGGAGGTGTAGCCGCCGGTGGCCATGCCCACCGAGCGCGCCTTGACCACGCCACCCGGCGTCGTCAGATAGTGCACGCCATCGCGGGTCTCCCAGCTCTCCACCGGACTTGCCGGGTGCACCTTGACGCCCAGGCGGCGTGCCTTGCGCAGATAGCCGAAGGCCAACTTGCCCGGGTGCACGCCGATGCCTTCCGGCTCGTGCATCGCACCGCAGGCCTCTTCATCACCGACCCACTCATTGCGCACCGTGGCGCCATCGATGATGCGGGCATCGTAGTTGAAGGTCTCGCGCAACAGGCGCGCTTCCTTCTCCAGCCCCGGCATCATGCGCTCGCGATGGGCGATATACAGATGGCCGCCCGGCTGCGGATCGCAGTCGATGTCCTTGATCAGCTCCTTGAAATTCTCCATGCCCTCGACGCACTCACGGTGCAGGCCGTGGGCGGCCTCGAGTCCGTAACGCTCGATCCACTGCGAGCGCTTGAGGCGGCCGGTGGCGCACTGCGCCTGACCGCCATTGCGGGTCGAACAGCCCCAGCTGACCCGATTGGCCTCCAGCACGGTAGCCTTGATGCCGTACTTCTCGGCCAGCACGATGGCGGCGGTCAGCCCCGTGAAGCCGGAGCCGACGATCACCACATCGGCGTCGATATCGCCCATCACCGGGCCGTCGTCTGCCGGCGGCTCACCGGCGGTGGCTACCCAGTAGGTCGGCGCGTAGTCGCGCCCTTCGCCGGGGGTGGCACTCACCAGCGGGTCGTAGGCCGGGTCATACGGCCGCGAGGCCTGAGTGGCCGGACGCTGCTCTGATTCGTTGCCCATGTCCGACGGCCGGGCGCCGTGCTGCACGATAGTTTCCATCTCGAACACCTCCTCTCACCCACGGGGCGCACGCCATGACCTGACGCCATGACGCGCTTCCCCCGAGGCAAAGACAGCTTCAGAAACCTCTTCCCTGATCGGTGCGCCGCTGGCGCTCAGACGTTGACGGGCGGACGGTTCTTGCGGAAGGCGTTCTTGATCGCGATCTTGCCGTCACGCAGCGTGAATGCGTCGATCATGCGCGCTTCGCTGCGCGCGCCATCGGCAGTGGTGCCGGTATAGGTGCTGATGACGAAGCCACGCTCGCCATCGGCGAAGATTTCCGCGTCGATCCACTGGGCATCCGGCGCGTTCTGCCAGGCGGCGGAGAGGCCCGCACGCACGGCGTCCTGACCGGCGAAGGTCTTGCCTTCGAGTTCCGGCCCGGCGATGGCGAGGAATTCGCAGTCATCGGTCATCATCGACAGGCAGTCGTCGATGTCGTGACGGTTGAGGGCGTCGCAGAAGACGGTCAGCAGTTCGATGGTGGCTTGGTGAGTCATGGGTTCGGGCTCCGCAGTCTTGTTGTTGGGCTTGTTGTTGAGCAGATGAGCGGCAGCAAGCGCTGCGCCATGACCCGAGACTACGCCGACACTTGCACCGCCCTTTAGCACCAGTTGGCGGCCACCAATTGGGCCAGTTGGCACCAGCGGGGCTGCCCTGGTACCAACTAGTCTCATTGCGCCGCCTTGGGACGACTCAGCCCGCGAGGGCCGTGGGCGCTGCCACACCCGGTGGCATGAAGGCCTCCGCTGACATGAAGCTCTCGCGCCCGAGCAGGATGTCACTGAGCAGGCGCGTGGCGGCGGGCGCCAGCACCAGGCCATTGCGGTAGTGACCGGCATTCACGTAGAGGCCATCAAGCCCTGGCACCGCGCCGATGAAAGGCGTGCCATCCGGCGTGCCCGGACGCAGGCCGGCCCAGTGATGCTCCGGCGCCAGCTCACCCAGCGCCGGCAGAATGCTCGCGGCGCTGGCATGCAGCGACTCGCGCGCCTGCGCGGTGGTGGACTTGTCGAAGTCCTGATGCTCCAGGGTCGAGCCGATCAGAATCCGCCCATCGGCGCGCGGAATCACGTAGCGACCATCGCACAGCACCACCCGCGACAGCAGCGGCGCATCCACGCGGCAAAGCCCCGCCGCCACCGGATTGAACACCATCATCTGACCCTTCACCGGGCGCACCGGCAGCAGCACGCCGGCCGCGGCGAGCAACTTGCCACTCCAGGCGCCGCCACACACCACGACGTTGTCTGCGCTGACGGTCTCATCAACAAGCCGGACGCCCGTGACACGCGACGGCGTGGCAAGCACCAGCTGCGTGACCTCGCACTCTTCACGCACCCGGATACGCGGATGCGCCAGTAGACGCGCACGCAGCGCCTGACCGAGACGCGGATTGCGGATGCTGCCGAGCGTCGGCATCCACAGCGCCTGCTGATGGCCACTGACCAGATGCGGCTCGCGCGCGTAGAGCGTCTCACGCTCGATCACCTCCAGCGGCTTGTGCTGGGTGCGCGCCCAGTCCAGCGCCAGCGCCTCATCCTCGACCCGCAGGTAGATCAGGCCCTTCTGGCGGTATTCGGGGTCGATGCCGGTGGCGTCCTTGAGCGCCTTGGCAAGCCTGGGGTATTCGCCTTCTGACCAGCGTGACAGTGATGAGATGGCGCTCGAATAGCGCCACGGATACAGCGGCGAGACGATGCCACCACCGGCCCACGATGCCTCGCGTCCGCACTGACCGCGCTCCAGCAGCGTGACCGTCTGGCCGGCCTCGGCCAGCTGCCACGCCATCATCATGCCCATCACGCCGCCACCAATGATCAGGGTATCGCTCATCTGCCTTGCTCCTGCGGGGAATGAATAATCACAAATCTCATATTTCGATACGATTTGCATTATTTTTAGAAACAAAGCTATATTTACAGCATTGCCGCCGCCCGGCTTTCCTGTCTCCCCGCGACAGGTCCACCGGGCAGCCACCAACAAGAATGACGAGGGAGACACCCCGTGAGCGACACCACCTTGACGCCTTCCAGCAGCGATACAAGCCCTGCCAATGATGCAAATCCTGCCAGCGATGCAGGCCTCGCCGCCTCTGCCGAGCAACCGCTGCCCGCCGGTCAGTTGCAGCCCACTGAGCTGCGCGGCGTGCGCGAGCTGTTCGGCATCGACAGTGACCTCAAGGTGCCGGTATTTGTGGAGCGCGACGCCCACGTGCCGGAAATCGACCACGCCTATCGCTTCAATCCCGATGTCACCCTCGCCATTCTCGCCGGCTTCACCAACAACCGCCGCGTGATGGTTCAGGGCCTGCACGGCACCGGCAAATCGACCCACATCGAGCAGATCGCCGCGCGCCTCAACTGGCCGTGCCTGCGCGTCAATCTCGACGGCCATGTCAGCCGGCTGGATCTGGTCGGCAAGGACGCCATCGTGATTCGTGACGGCGTGCAGGTCACCGAATTCCAGGAAGGCATCGTGCCCTGGTCGCTGACCCGCCCCATCGCGCTGATCTTCGATGAGTACGATGCCGGCCGCCCGGACGTGATGTTCGTCATCCAGCGCATTCTGGAGCGCGACGGCCACTTCACGCTGCTCGACCAGAACCGCGTGATTCGCCCGCATCCGCAGTTCCGGTTGTTCGCCACCGCCAATACCGTCGGGCTTGGCAATCAGGATGGGCTCTATCACGGCACCCAGCTGCTCAACCATGCGCAGATCGACCGCTGGAACATCGTCGCCAAGCTGGATTACTTGCCGCGTGAGGAAGAGGTGAAGATCGTGCTGGCGCGTGTGCCCGCCAAGGACAACGAGCGTGGCCGCGCCCTGATTCGCGCGATGGTCGCGGTGGCCGACCTCACCCGCAAGGGCTTCGCCAATGGCGACCTGTCGAGCCTGATGTCGCCGCGCACCGTGATCACCTGGGCGGAGAACTGCGAAATCTTCCGCAATCCGGCGCTGGCCTTCCGGCTCTCCTACCTCAACAAGTGCGATGAGCATGAGCGCCCGCTGGTCGCCGAGTTCTATCAGCGCTGTTTCGCCAAGGAGCTGGAGGAATCCGCGGCGCTGATGGAGAGCGACCTGATGGATGAACAGGACAGCGACAAGGGAGCCCGGGCATGAGTGCGGCCCAGCAGGTACGCCGTCGTCAGCAGTATCTCGAGGAGCTCTCGGCTGCGAGTCTCGGGGCACTCAGCGGTCAGGCCGGCTGGGCCTATCGGGGGCGGCGTCTGAGTCGGCATGCTCAGGCGCTGCCATTGCGCACCCCGCATCTGCGCCTTGAGGAAGATGATTGCACGCTCGACAACTATCGTGCGGTCAGCGATGCCATCGCGCTGCGCCTGCTCCACACCGACGAGGCGCTGCATCTGGCGGCGCGTCCGGCGCTGCCGGAAACCCGCCTGATCTATGACCTGCTGGAGCAGCTGCGCGTCGAGGCGCTGGTCGACCCTGACATGCCCGGCGTGAAGGAGAATCTGGCGCGGCGCTTCACCGACTGGTGCCTGGCCTTCTATCACGCGGGCCTGACCGAGACGAGCAGCGGCATCCTCATCTACAGCGTCATCCAGTCGTGCTGGTCGCGCCTGATGGCCTGTGCGGTGATCCACGAGACGGAGGATTACATCGAGACGACGCGCGCCTCCTTCTATCAGGCGCTGGGCGCTGACATGGCGGGGCTGAGACGCACGCGTTTCGATCAGGGGGCCTATCAGCAGCATGCGCTGAACATCAGCCTGTGGCTGGAGCAGGAACTGGCCGAATCGCTGGAGGAGCAGGACGGCGAGGAGGATGACGAGTCAGAGGCCAGTCAGCGCTTCGCGCTGTTTCTGGAAAACGAGAATGAGGAAGCGAGTCTGCTCGAGGAGCAGGCGGCTTCGCAGCTGCCGAGTCATCGGCGTGGCGTGCCGGAGGAATTGCTGCCCTATCAGGTGTTCACCACGGCCTATGACCGCGAGCTGGAACCGGCCAGGCGCATGCGCGCGGCCCTGCTCGACGAGTATCGGCAGGCGCTGGATACGCGTCTGGCGGAGCAGAAGATCAACGTGCGGCGACTGGCACGTCAGCTGGCGCGCCATTTCAGCTCGCCGCAGCGTGAGGGCTGGCACTTCGGGGAGGAGGAAGGAATCATCGATGGGCGGCGGCTGAGTCAGGTGATTTCCTCGCCGGCCGAGCGGCGGGTCTTCCAGCGCGAGCGCTGGGTGCCCGAGGCCAGTGCGCAGGTCAGCTTCCTGATCGATTGCTCCGGTTCGATGAAGGTGCATGGCGAGGCGGTGGCGATGCTGATCGAGATACTCACCCGCGCGCTCGACATGGCCGGTGTGCCCACCGAGGTGCTCGGCTTCACCACTGGCGCCTGGAATGGCGGCCGCGCCCTGAAGGACTGGCGACGCGCCGGCAAGCCCGCGCGTCCGGGCCGCCTGAATGAAGTGCAGTATCTGGTCTTCAAGCCCGCCTCACTGGCGTGGCGACGTGCGCGCCGCAACTTCGGCGCCCTGCTCAAGGCCGATATCTACCGCGAAGGCGTGGATGGCGAAGCCGTGCAATGGGCCTGCTCACGACTCGCGGACAACACTCCTGGCGACGAAGGCGCTCGCCGTCTGCTGGTCGTCATCTCCGATGGCAGCCCCTGTGACAGCGCCACCAACACCGCCAATGACGAGCAATACCTCGACAGCCACCTCAAGCAGGTGGTCGCGCAACAGACCCGCTCCGGCCGCCAGGCCATCCTCGGCCTCGGCGTCGGGCTGGACCTCAGCGCCTACTACCCCAACCAGCTGATCATCGATCTTGAACGCACCCTCGACAACGCCCTCGCCGATGAAATCGTCTATCACATGGCGCTGGCGTGTCGGCATCAGGGGATGTGAGCTGCTGCGAGAGCGAGATGAAGCACTACCAATGACGTGTCGTTTAGCGATCACCCGCGTGTGCGAGTGATTGTCGGTCTCGAACGCACCCTCAACAACGCCCTTCTCGATGTAACTGTTCATTATATAGCACTGGTGTGTACCAATAAGGAGATATAAATTTATTTACGAAAAATATTCACAACATACAAATAAATACATATATTACAACACCTCCTCCGGTATTATCCTTCTAATTCTTATCGATGAAAAACCTTGTTCGCGCGCCGACCTCTCTACAAGTATTTGTCCTACTAAAAGAGCCCATTCTCGTTCCTCTGATAGCACCCCATTTAGGCTATCATTTGCATAGCGCAGCTTCAAAGACATTGCGATATTCTTCCACTGCTCCTTAGGAAGCGAGAGCCATATATCGACAAACTCAGTTGGATCAACGCGACTAAAAACTGGTGTTTGTGCATATAACCCACCAGCTCCACCTACAAATGCAACATTATGCAAGAACAGTCTAGGAATCTCTTGCATAATTATTTTCAACTGATCCCAAATCTCAGGATACTTATTCTCAAGTGCGATTTTCTTAGCATTATTAAGATAACTTCGCATGGTATCAAAGTGCTGACTATATGAGTCCGAAACCCAATAGGCAACCCCCTCATAGGAACTCCTAGAAAGATCTAACCAACTTAAATTCATGTCCTGAGGTGGAATCTTATCTCTTTCTAAAAGCCCATCAATATATAACTTAAAACTTTCAACAACTGCATCGAAACTGCCCTCCTCTATAGACTCCTGAACCATCAATAACTTCAAAGAAAAAGTGTGCAATATTTCACCGGGTATAACTATCTCATACTCATCTATCTGCCTATTAATTTCATTCAAAGAATCTAAAACAACCTCGTCCTCTAACTCATCAAAATTAATTAATATTTTCCATGGCGCAACAGACTCCTGATCCATGAAGTGTATAGAGCTACTAATATCTTTACCTATATCATCACTAGAGTATCTTCCATCTACGAACATATCTCTTAGCACTTCATCACTTAAAATAAGACTACTGAGATCAATAGCAGGATATCGTATATTCGAAGCTAAAATACTAGAATAGTCTATGGCGTTATCAGTTCGCTCGGTTGTATTAACAGTCTCAAAAGCCTTTCTTCTATTGATAAGAATTTCAGGGTTTATTCTAGACGAACGCACTTCGATATTTATGGCAACATGCAATTGCAAAGTTTCAGTGATTGCATCATTATTTTCGACATGTCGTTCTGATAGGCATGTAAAAAGTCTACAAACATCCTCCAGAACATGACGTAATATTCTGAGCGACTTAACTTTCGAAACAATAAACACCTGCTTGACTACATCTTCATATTTATGCAGAAAATCTTTAGATTTTTGCGAGGGCATCATTAGAGAAAAATGCCTAAAAGCAGCATCAACATCAGGCTCTACACGGATACTTTGACCAACAACTTTTTCCTTAACATCAGAAAAATCATCAATTATTTTAGTATCGTGAGCAATTATCACAACATTGAACCCACGCTGCTCTACATACAAGTTAACCACCCCAAGCAAGTCCTTCAATTCTATATTACTACGCTCAATATCATCAAATATCAAAACCCGATCATTCTTAACATTCCTTCTACACAAAGCATTTAGAACACTGGGCGCTAGATTCCCTAGTTCACTCCATCCTGTTCTTGTCGCCACCATCGTACTCACTTCACTTAAAGGGCCGTGGATTTTAGCAAGACTAGGAGATGCAGCTGCTATTACCTCAGAGTTCAATTGCTCTATATCCTGGACACCAAAAAGGCTTACATAGTATCTTTTACGCGAGGGTATAGAATTTAAGACTTGGTAAGTTTTACCCGCCCCCCATTCACCTGTCACTAACACTGCATATCCCGGCTTATCGACTGACAGATAATAATCCAAATATTCTACAAAATGATTATTCACAAGACCTCCATAGACGCTAGGGACACTACATTAGGAAGATAGCATTCCAGTGGAGTATTGCGATGCAAAATACTACTTAGAGGCAGGCTTTCGCCTGCCCAATCCGCCGTGAGCGGCTAACAGAAGGAAAAGAAGGAGAAATCAGTCTTGCGGGGTGCGCTGCTGTGCCTGAACAACAGTCACCGCAATGACATTGAGGATGTCGGCGGTGGAGCAGCCACGCGAGAGGTCGTTGGCGGGTTTGGCGAGGCCCTGGAGCAGCGGGCCGATGGCTTCTGCACCGCCGATGCGTTCGGCGAGCTTGTAGCCGATATTGCCGGCTTCCAGATTGGGGAACACCAGCACGTTGGAGGTACCTTTGACGCGCGAGGTGGGCAGCTTGCGCTCGGCGATTTCCGCCACGATGGCGGCGTCGAGCTGCACGTCTTCATCGATGGCGATATCCGGGCGTTGCTCGCGTACCCGATGCGCGGCCTGCACCACCTTGTCCACCGAGGCGTGATGCGCGCTGCCATTGGTGGAAAACGACAGCATCGCCACCCGTGGGTCTTCCCCAAGCAGAGCCTGGGCACTGTCGGCGGCGGCCAGCGCGATCTGCGACAGCTCCTCGGCGTCGGGGTCGATCACCAGCCCGCAGTCCGAGAAGATCATGCCGCCCTTCAGATTGTGGAACGGCTTGCACAGCATCATCAGAAAGAAGCTGGAGACCAGCTTGCTGTCCGGCGCCAGCCCCAGCAGTTGAATGGCGGTACGCACCACATCGGCAGTGGTGAGCACGGCGCCGGCCACCGAGCCATCCGCCAACCCTTCGCGCACCAGCATGTTGGCGAACGTCAGCGGATCACGAATCTTCTCGGCGGCCTGCTCCGCCGTCATGCCCTTGGCCGCGCGATGCGCGTGCAGCGCCTCGGCAAGCCTGGCGGTGTGCTCGGAGGTGACGGGGTCGATCAGCTCGAGCCTTGCCAACGCCTGATCCTCAAGCCCGGCTTCTCTGGCGGTGGCGGCGATGACGATGGGGTCACCCACCACCATCACCTGTGCCAGGCCCTGCTCCGCCGCGCTGACCGCCGCCTGCACCACCCGCATGTCCTGCCCTTCGCAGAGCACGATACGGCGCGGGTCTGCCTTGGCCCGCGCCAGAATGTTGTTGAGTGCCTTCATGTCTGTCTCCTCGCTGCCCTTGCAGGCAGCCGACACATCCAAAAAGCCCCGGACATCTGAAATGGCCGGGGCAAGGGAGAGTTCCAGTCCTGCTTGCGCGTCGCGCTACACCCGCTTCATCGCGCTGCCATCCATGACCTGCACAGCGCGATCAGCGATGGGCGTTACACGTAATCCTGATACTTCTCGAGCAGACGCACCGGCTTCTTGAGGGCGTCGCGGCGGAACGGGTCGCCCAGTTCGCGAGTACACATCACCTCGATGACGCAGGTCTTGCCTTCGTTCATCTGCATGTCGATGGCCTTCTTGAGGGCCGGGCCCACGTCTTCCAGACGGTCGACGGTGATGCCTTCGGCCCCCATGGAGCGCGCGATCTCGGCGAAGCTCTCGTTGTCCAGCTCACCGGCGACGAAGCGACGGTTGTAGAACTCGACCTGGTTCTTCTTCTCGGCGCCCCACTGACGGTTGTGGAAGACGACGGCCGTGACCGGAATGTCGTGACGCACGGCGGTCATGATTTCCATCAGGCTCATGCCCCAGGCGCCGTCACCGGCGTAGGCGATGGCCGGACGTTCCGGCGCGGCAGTCTTGGCACCCATGATGGTCGGCAGCGCGTAGCCGCAGTTGCCGAAGCTCATCGGGGCGAAGAAGCTGCGCGGACGATCGAAGCGCAGGTAGCTGTGGGCCACGGAATTGATGTTGCCGATGTCAGTGGACACCATGACATCTTCCGGCATGGCCTTTTCCAGCTCGCGCAGTACCTGACGCGGGTGCAGGTATTCGCCGCCGGAGAACGGCTTCTCGTCCTTGGCTTCTTCGATGGCGTCGAGGCTGAAGGCGTCCTTCTCGTGGGTCCAGGCATCCAGCTCGGCTTCCCAGGCGGCCTTCTCTTCACGGATCTGGGTCAGACGCGAATCCTTGGAGGCATCGCATTCCAGATTGCGACCGGACAGACGCTCGGTCAGGGCGATGGCCGCTTCACGCGCATCGCCGCAGATGCCGACGGAGATCTTCTTCACCAGGCCCAGCATCTTGTGATCGGCGTCGATCTGGATGATCTTCGCGTCCTTCGGCCAGTAGTCCATGCCGTGCTGCGGCAGGGTGCCGAACGGCCCGAGGCGCGTGCCCAGCGCGATGACGACATCGGCCTGGGAGATCAGCTTCATGCCCGCCTTGGAGCCCTGATAACCGAGCGGACCACACCACAGCGGGTGGCTGGCCGGGAAGGAATCGTTGTGCTGGTAGCTGTTGACCACCGGCGCGCCGAGACGCTCTGCCAGTGCCTTGCACTCCTCGACGCCATCGGCCATCACCACACCGCCACCGGAAACGATGACCGGGAACTTGGCGCTGGCCAGCAGCTCGGCTGCCTCATCCAGGCTCTTGCTGCCACCCGGGCCGCGGTCGACACGTGCCGGCAGCGGAATCTCGCATTCGATCTCGCCGTAGAAGTAGTCACGCGGAATGTTGAGCTGGGTCGGGCCCATCTCGGACATGGCGCGGTCGAAGCAACGACCGGTGTATTCCGCCATGCGCGACGGGTGGGTCACGTGACCCTGGTATTTGGTGAATTCCTGGAACATCGGCAGCTGCTTGCATTCCTGGAAGCCGCCCAGGCCGATGCCGGTGGTGCCGGCTTCCGGCGTGACGATGACCACCGGGCTGTGCGCCCAGTAAGCCGCCGCGATGCCGGTGACGCAGTTGGAGATGCCCGGACCGTTCTGGCCGATGACCATGCCGTGACGGCCGGAAACGCGAGCATAGCCGTCGGCCATGTGGGCAGCGCCCTGCTCATGCACCACCGGAATGAGGCGAATGCCGGCCGGGGCGAAGATGTCCATCGCATCCATGAAGGCGGAGCCCATGATGCCGAACATGTCGGTGACGCCATTGGCGACCATGGTTTCCACGAAGGCCTCGGAAGGGGTCATCTTCTGCTTGCCCTGCACGACCTTGCGATTGTCTGCGCTGTCTTGAGTGCTCATGGCGTCTCCAACTATAAATTTTATGTTTATTGATACATTTAGTTCCGATTACCGAAACATGTGACCAAAATTAGCCCTCGCCGCGCGGCCCGTCAAGCCCGATTTCGGAAAATGATCAAAAACACTCCTTTTTTAGAAACTTCTCCCGGTGAATGGAGTACTGTTAAAGTAGGCACAGCAACGCAAGGCACTGACGGGCCGAGCGTTTCGGCGCCACACTGCCCAGCGCACGGATTGAAGGAGGGAATAGCCCATGAACAGTGCCACCCAGCCCCAGGCGAGCCTGCCGCGTGATCGCAAGGATGCTGACAGGGACACCGGCAAGGAAGGCAGCAAGATAGAAGGCGATACGCCCGCCCAGCGTCTGCTGGCGCTGCTGGAGGTGATCGCCGCCAAGGACCAGTTCTTCACCCTGCAGGGACTGGTGGAAGAGACCGGCCTGCCCAAGCCGACGCTGCACCGCATGCTGCAGCAGCTGGAAGGCAGCGGCATGCTGCAGCGCGAGGCGGACAACCGCCATTACAGCAAGGGCAGCCGCCTGCGCCGTCTGGCGGAGAACCTACTGCTCAACGACACCGTGCAGGGCGCCCGCCACGGCGTGCTCAACCGGCTGATGGAAGAGGTCGGCGAGAGCTGCAACATCACGGCACTGTCCGGCAGCGAGGTGCTGTATCTGGACCGCGTCGAGACCCAGGCCCCGCTGCGCTTCTATCTGCACCCCGGTTCCCGGGTGCCGGTGCATTGCTCCGCCAGCGGCAAGCTGTTTCTGGCCCAGATGCCGCCCGCCCAGCGCCGCCGCCTGCTGACCGGCACGCCGCTGAACGCGATGACGCGCAACACCCTGACCGACATCGAGTCCGTCGAGGCCGAGATCGAGCAGGTCCGCCAGCAGGGCTTCGCGCTGGATGACGAGGAATTCCTGCCCGGTCTGGTGTGCATCGCGGTGCTGGCGCCCAATCCCGATGGGCCTTCCAACATCGGCGTGGCGATCCAGGCGCCGGTGATGCGCCAGTCGCGCGAGGACATGCTCAAGCATCTGCCGGCACTCGAGCGTGCCGCGCGCGATATCGCCGCCATCCAGCGCGGCGCGATACCCTCCGCCTGAGGCCAGCGTGCTGGAGCTGGAGCTGGGGCTGGGAAAGAAGAGCGACAGGTACAAGGTCGTGCTTCCCGTGACGCGCATGAGGGGCTAGCCTAGCGGACTGCCTTTCACACGCCACGTCGAGAACACCATGTCCGCCAGCGATGCCTTGCGTCTTGTCCTGCTGTCCACCCTGTGGGGCATGTCTTTCATCTTCATGCGCGTGGCCGCGCCGGAATTCGGCCCGACCACGCTGATACTGCTGCGCATGGGCATCGGTGCGCTGGTACTCGCCCCGCTGCTGCTGGGCGCGGGACGCCTGAGGATGCTGTGGGAGCACAAGGGCCCGCTTGCGGTGCTGGGGCTGACCAGTCAGGCACTGCCCTTCTGCCTGCTGGCGCTGGCCACCACCCAGCTGGAGGCCGGCTTCACCTCGCTGATCAATGCCACCACGCCGTTGTTCACCGCGCTGCTGGGCATGGCGCTGTTCGCCACGCCGATCCAGAAGCAGCAGTATCTCGGCCTGGCCGTGGCCTTCAGCGGTGTCTATGTGCTGTCGAGCGATCGCCTCGATTTCCAGCTCGGCGGCGATGGCTGGTTCATTCTCGCCGCCCTCGGCGCGACCTTCTGCTACGGCTTCGCCTCCAACTTCTCGCGCCAGCGCCTGAATCACCTGCCGGCGCCGGTACTGGCCGCGGGCAGCTCGCTGATGTCATCCCTGCTGTTGCTGATTCCGGGCCTGTGGATGTGGCCGACGGCCAGCGTCAGCCTGGAAGCCTGGGGCAGCGCCATCGCGCTGGCGGTGCTCAGCACCAGCCTCGCCTTCCTGATCTTCTTCCGCCTGTTGGCCAGCGCCGGCGCCACCGCGACCACCTCGGTGACCTTCCTGGTACCGGTCAGCGCGCTGCTGTGGGGCAACATGCTGCTCGATGAGGTGATCGATGCGCGCATCCTCACCGGGATGGGCATCACTCTGCTGGGCACCGCCATCGCCACCCGTCTGATTCGCCTGCCGACACGTCAGAAAGTCGCCTGACCGCTTGCCGCATGATGCAAAAAGGCCCACCCCTGAACACGAGGTTCATGGGTGGGCCTTTTGGTTCAAGAGCTTTGGGTTTGTGAGCCTTTTGCCTTGTGGGGCTGAGCGCTCAGGCGCCAGTCATTCGGGTCAACCAGCTCAGCCGGTCAATCACATCAACCCGCCGCTTCCTCGGCGGCATCGGCCAACGCTTCGAAGACACGCGCCACGGCTTCCGCACCCGGATCGCTGTTGCCGACCAGATGGGCGGAAGGCACGTAGGCGGAGCGCCCGGCCCGCGCCTTGGCCATCTCGGCGGTGGCATCCGCGCCCTGACGGGCGGCGCGCGCCATCGCGGCCCAGTCGACCCGCCCGGCGCGCATCTCCTGCCTGCTCTCGGCCGGCGAGGCTGACTGACCACCCTGCACCGATTCCTGCTTTTCAGACTGCACCGATTCCTGCAACGCCTCCAGTGCCGGCAACAGCGCATCCAGCAGGCTGCGGTCGCCGCGTGAGGCGCCGCCGTAATGCTGCATGCGGGCGACACCGTGACTCAGGGCGTCGTGCCAGCGCTGGCCCAGCGGTGCCTGGCCATGCGCGTCCGACTGCTCCTTCCAGCGGGTGGCGGCGGCGGTAAACAGCGTCGAGAGCAGCACACCACTGGAGCCGCCCATGCCGTGGGCCAGCTGCTTGCCGATGGTGGTCATCAGCTCACCGGAATCGCCACACGCCAGCTCGCAGTCTTCCAGCGCCTCGATCACCGCGCGCGCACCGCTGGCGAAGGTGCTGCCGGTATCGCCGTCACCGCTGATGGCATCGAGGCGGTCAAGATCCGCCTCGCTGGCAAGCAGGATTTCCAGTGCCGCGCGCAGGCGTTGCTCGACCTGCGGATCGCCCGGCAGGCCGGCACGCGATTTCACGCCACGGGCGGCACGCTCCTGGCAGTCGGCCTTGGCCTGGGCACGTCTAGCATCCGAGGCCTCATCACTGGCGGTTCTGACGGCGTCCTGACTCGGCGTGAAGTGCGTCAGTGGCGTCACCGGCTGCACGCCCGGCCAGGCCACCGGTGCGCAGCTGGCGCTGAGCGCCTCTTCCAGCAGGCTATCCAGCGGCAGCAGCGTCAGCGAGAAGCCGTGCATGTCCAGCGAGGTCATCAGCGGTTGCGGGCCGACCACGGCATGGATGCCCAGCGCCTGCAGCGACGGATGGGTCAGCGCCTCTTCCAGCAGCAGGCTGCGCTCCAGCGCCGAGCAACCGCCCAGATCATTGATCAACAGCAGATGGCCGCTGGCCGGCAGGTCGCCGCCGACATCCTTGCGCGAATGACCCTGCACCAGCGCCGTGACCACGGTATCCATGATCGCATGCACGCCGTGGGTGTCCGAGTCGCTGCCAAGCTCGAGCGCCATGGCGCCCGGCTCGCCGTGAATGCCCAGCCCCAGTTCCGGTGCGCGCTGCTCACGCGGCTTGCCGGGATGGCGGCCGACATTGAAGGCCACCCCAAGGGTCGAGCAACTGTCGGCGACGCGCCGTGCGACGGCGGTGATTTCCTTGAGGCCCGCCCCACGTGCCGCCAGCGCACCGGTGACCTTGTGCACCAGCAGTGTGCCGGCCAGCCCGCGCGGCTGCGGGTTGTCGGGCAGCGCCACATCATCAGCGACGATGACCATCTCGACCTTGAAGCCTTCCTGACGCGCCCGCTCGGCCGCCAGCCCGAAGTTGAGGCGATCGCCGGTGTAGTTCTTGACGATCAGCAAGGCCCCGGCCTCACCGGTCACTTCGCGGATCGCCGCCAGCACGGCGTCCACCGTCGGCGAGGCGAACAGCTCACCACACACGGCAGCCGTCAGCATGCCCGCGCCGACGAAACCTGCATGCGCGGGTTCATGCCCCGAGCCGCCACCGGATATCAGCGCGACCTGATCACGCGCCCAGTCATCGCGTACCACCAGGCGCATGCCACTGGCGGGGTCTGACAGCCGCACGCCACTGCCATCCGGGTGGCGCAGTCGTGCGCAGCCTTCCAGCGCCTCGCCGACGACCTGGCGTGGCTGATTGATGAACTGTCGGCCAGACTCGCTGCTACTCATCCTTCTCTCCTTGAGGACACTCGCCCTGCTGATAAAGGCGGCACTTGAGGCCGCCGTTCATGCCTGTCTTGTGCCACGACGCTTCCCTGACGCTCGGGGGCCTCGACTCATCCTGCCTTGCCGTTCCCCCCAGCGTCGTTCGCGACTTTGCCGGATGCAATAGTCATATCAGAAAATGATGGCATTCGCGCTGCAGCGTTGCGCCACGCCCATCAGTCGAGCGGCCTGAAAGACAAAAGCCCCCCGACGCCTGCGCGTGCGGGGGGCTTGGAATGTCGGGAGCCAGCGGGAAGCGGGCTTGCTTGTCATGCGAGTCACCTTTCCTCCTTGGCCCTGGCCTCGGCAGACTCGGAATCAGCAGACACGCTATCGCCACGCTCGGTATCGGCAGGCTTGGTATCGACAGGCTTGGTACCGGCAGACTCTGTATCGGCAAACTCGGTACCGGTAGAAGCTGCCTGCTGCCTCGGCGGCGACTGGGAGGCTGGCGCGGGTCCCGGGTGCAACCAGGAAGGCAGGCGACTGGCGGGGGCTTCCAGATTCGAGGCCTGGAAATCGCAGGCCTGGTATGCGCTGGCAGAGCACTCCACCGGCGTGTGCACCCTGAAATCGTGCTTACCGTGGTGCTTGACCCGGTACATCGCCTGATCGGCCCGTTCAAGCGCCAGCCCGAAGCGATTGTCGGCATCGCACCCGAAGCAGATGCCGATGCTCAGACCGATACGGCCGAGGCCACCGCTGATCTCGAGGGGATGCGCGAAGCGCTCCAGCCAGCGACGGGCAATATGTTCGACACGCGGCAGTGACATGCGGGGCAGCTGAAAGAGGAATTCATCGCCGCCGAAACGCGCCGAGAGATGATGATGGATGCCCAGTCGATGCAGCTCATCGTTCAGGCCATGCGCGACCAGCACCAGCACTTCGTCGCCGGCACGATGGCCGAACTGGTCATTGACCTGCTTGAAGCCGTCGAGGTCGATGAAGATCAAGGCACTGTCGTCGGCCAGCGGTCGCTGATGCCAGCTGTTGATGGCCTGGCGATTGGCAAGGCCCGTCAGGGCATCGGTGCTGGCCAGCGCATTGAGGCGCGATTCGTAGTCCTTCTCATGACTGATGTCGGTATGCGTGCCCAGCAGACGCAGGGCATTGCCGTGCTCATCGCGTTCGACCACCCTCCCGCGGTCGGCGACCCAGGTGATGCTGCCGTCGCGGGCCAGCATGCGATGCACGACCTGATAGACCTCGGTGCGCCCCTCAAGGTGATCATTGAGATTGGCGAGTACTTCGTCGCGGTCTTCCGGGTGCAGGTGCTCACGCCAGACATCGAAATGGGCGTTCAGCTCGCCGGGCTGATAGCCCAGCATGCGCCCCCAGCGATAGTTGAAGATGGTGAGCTTGCCGCTGGGCACTTCGAGCTGCCAGAGGCGCAGGCCGGTACCGTCAAGCGTCGTCGACAGTTTCTCTTCCAGCCCCGCTAGTCGGCGTTCAAGGCGAGCCTTGTCGCGTTCCATCTGCTGGAGTGCTTGTTCCAGTGATTGTTCACGCAGACTCTTGCGTGCCATGCCAGGCCCCCGGTCGACTCCTTGTCCTGCATCCTGTTTATCCATCGACACCACGGCGGACTCCCCACTCGCTTGCCGATGCATCGCTCACGGTCTTGTGTTCTGTCTTGTTGTTATGCCATGCCGCTCTGCCTTGACGTTCTGTCTTGACGTTCTGTCTTGACGTTCTGTCTTGACATTCTGTCTTGATGTTCTGTCTTGCGGCGCTTTCCGCCTGTCGTGCCTGGCGTCCTTGGCGCTTCGCCGCCCAGCCCGGTGACTGGGCGGTTGTCACCCGACTGAGGTCAATAAGCACTAACTGTAGCTTAGATACCTAAAACAGAACCTATCGATATAACGTCCAGATGTGACAGCCCGAATGCCGAAAGAATCCCGACGAAAGTCTCAATCACATCAATAGCGCAAAAATGCGCAAGCCATATGATGTTTGCGCAGCGCGCCCGAGCATCAGCGCATCAGCACCTCAGAGCGCAAAAGCATCAGCACCTCAGAGCGCAAAAGCATCAGCGCGTCAGAGCGCCAGCTCGCCACCCTTGGCCACGGCACGCTGAAAGGCCTCGCGCTGACGGATGCGGGCCAGCCATTCCTGGATATTCGGGTGATTCTTGAGCCCCTGGCGCGCATCGAGCGCCTGGATCGGGAAGCTCATCTGGATATCGGCACCGGTCAGCGAGTCCCCGGCAAGCCACTGGCGATGCTCGAGACAGGTATCCATGTAGGCGAGATGCGCCTTGATCTCCGGGCTGATGAAGCTGTCATTCACCCCCTTGGCCAGCTTGCGCGCGATCGGGCGCACCAGCCACGGCACCGGCGGCTTGTCGAGGCGCGAGAACACCAGTCTGAGCATCAGCGGCAGCATCGCGGAGCCCTCGGCGAAGTGCAGCCAGAAGCGGTAGTCACGCTCGGCCTGGCTGCCGGCGGGCGGGCGCAGATGGGCAGTGCTGCCGCTGCCCTGGCCGGCGTACAGATCGATCAGGTATTCGATGATCGCACCGGACTCGGCGACCACCACCGGCTCGGCATTCTCTCCCGCCAGCGTGGTGTCGGTGATGATCGGCGCCTTGCCCAGCGGGTGAATCTCCTTCAGCGCCTTGGGCGCACGCATGCTGTTGCTGTCGCGGGCATAGGTCTGCAGGCGGTATTCAAGATTCAACTCTTCCAGCAGCCACAGGATGCGCTGCGAGCGCGAGTTTTCCAGATGGTGAACCGTGATCATGGGCGTGCTCCTGAGGGTGGGGGCAAGTGCGCAGCGGTCAGCTCCGGGGGCGATCAGCGTTCGAAGATGCTGTCACCCAGGTCATCGATGGTGCGCTTCGCCTTGAGCAGGGTCAGCTCCACGGCGCCCTCTTCGCCCGGCACGGTGTCGGAGCGCTCGAAGCGGTGCTCCAGCATCTCGCCACCTTCCACCGGCTTGCGGATCACCCCCGACACCCGGTATTGACCATCGTGCTTCTGCGGCATCGCCACGATCAGATAGCCCTTGTATTCGGTGGCTTCCGGTTCCTTGACCGGCGCAGGCTCGCCTGCGGCAAACAGTTTCTTCAGCATACCCAGCATGAGACATCTTCCTTGGCCGGCCGCCATGACGGTCGCCGGCTATCTACGTGCAGAAATGACAATGAAAAGGGGCTTCTGTCAGCATCGCATGCACCCACGGGGGAGAAAAGCGCTCAGCAACGCCCCTGAGCGCCATGCGTGCCTTGGATGAGCAGCACCTCATCAGACGAAAGCGCGCCTGGCTCTGGTAGCCGACTCTGGCCGCCTAAAGCGCGATACGACAGCCGGATAACGTGGCACCGACAGCCGGATAGCACGACGCCGACCCCTATGGCAGCGAATGGCTGCAGCAGGGGGCCGGCGTCATGGTGTTCCGAGATCAGGCTATCGGATCAGAGATTACTCGATGCCACGTCCCTTGCTGGCCGCGATACGCAGGCGCAGGGAGTTCAGCTTGATGAAGCCGGCAGCATCTTTCTGGTCGTAGGCGCCCGCATCGTCTTCGAAGGTCGCGATGGACGCATCGAACAGCGAGTCTTCGGACTGACGGCCGACGACGATCACGTTGCCCTTGTAGAGCTTGAGACGCACGACGCCGTTGACGACCTTCTGGGACTCATCGATGGCCGCCTGCAGCATGCGACGCTCCGGGCTCCACCAGTAGCCGTTGTACACCAGCTCGGCGTACTTGGGCATCATCTCGTCCTTCAGGTGGGCCGCTTCGCGGTCCAGAGTGATGGATTCGATGGCACGGTGAGCACGCATCATGATGGTGCCGCCCGGTGTTTCGTAGCAGCCACGCGACTTCATGCCGACGTAACGGTTCTCGACGATGTCGAGACGGCCGATGCCGTTGGCGCCGCCGACCTTGTTCAGGTACTCGAGCACTTCGTGAGCGGCCATTTCCTTGCCGTCGATGGCAGTGATGTCGCCCTTGGTGTAGGTCAGATCGATGTAGGTCGCGTCATTCGGCGCCTGCTCCGGGCTGACGCTCCAGCGCCACATCTCTTCTTCGCACTCGGTCCACGGGTCTTCCAGCACGCCACCTTCATAGGAGATGTGCAGAAGGTTCGCGTCCATGGAGTACGGAGACTTCTTCTTGTTCTTGGCGTAGTCGACTTCGATACCGTGTTGCTCGCAGTATTCCATCAACTTCTCGCGGGAGTTCAGGTCCCACTCACGCCACGGCGCGATGACCTGGATGCCCGGCTTCAGCGCGTAGGCGCCCAGCTCGAAACGCACCTGGTCGTTGCCCTTGCCGGTCGCACCGTGAGAGATGGCGTCGGCGCCGGTCTCGTTGGCGATCTCGACCAGACGACGCGCGATCAGCGGACGTGCGATGGAGGTGCCCAGCAGGTACTCGCCTTCATAGATGGCGTTGGCACGGAACATCGGGAAGACGTAATCGCGGACGAAGGTCTCGCGCAGGTCTTCGATGTAGATCTCCTTCACGCCGAGGGCTTCTGCCTTGGCACGCGCCGGCTCGACTTCCTCGCCCTGACCGAGGTCAGCTGTGAAAGTCACGACTTCACAGTTGTAGGTTTCCTGCAGCCACTTGACGATGACTGAAGTGTCCAGGCCGCCGGAGTAGGCGAGAACGACCTTTTGCACGTCGGACATGCTTGACTCCTGAGTTGATGCTTGTAGTTCCCGCGTACCACTGATGAACGCCGTGGCCGCAGGTGGGGTTGGATCGCCCGGTCCAGACGAGCGAAGGCCGCGCAAGCGCAGCCGCTCATCTACCCGAATCACGATGTGACGCCGATTATAGCGAGGCTGGCACCTCACCGATACTGCCAGGAGGGCCAGAGACACCCCGGCACGCGGCCAGCGCCGCGACGCGCCCTTTTCGCCCTGCTACAATTGGCCACCTTGAGCGTCGGCAATACGCACGACGCAGCACGAGATGCTATGACGGGATTGGAGATCTTGATGACCCAGGCGAGCGAGCGCACGCAGATGGCACAGCGCTTCCGTGGCTTTCTGCCAGTGGTGGTCGACCTCGAGACGGGTGGTTTCAATGCCGCCGGTGATGCACTGCTCGAGATCGCTGCCGTCACGCTGACCATGGACGACGATGGCAACATGGTGCCGGATGCGACCTATGCCTTCCACGTGGCCCCCTTCGAGGGCGCCAACATCGAACAGTCGGCACTGGATTTCACCGGTATCGATCTCGACAACCCGGTGCGCAAGCAGGTCGCGGTGGCCGAGAATCAGGCGCTGGGCGAGATCTTCAGCCCGGTGCGCAAGGCCATCAAGGCGCACGGCTGCACGCGTGCGGTGCTGGTCGGCCACAATGCGGCCTTCGATCAGGGCTTCCTGAACGCGGCGGTCGAGCGTTGCGGTATCAAGCGCAATCCGTTCCACCCGTTCTCGTGCTTCGATACCGCTTCGCTGGCGGGTCTGGTCTATGGCCAGACAGTGCTGGCGCGCGCCTGCCGCGCCGCCGGCATCGAGTTCGACAACGCCTCCGCCCACTCGGCGCGTTATGACACCGAACGCACCGCGGAGCTGTTCTGCGCGATGGTCAACCGCTTCAAGGACCTGGGCGGCTGGGACCTGGCGATGAAGGAACAGGGCATGAATGACGAGGTACCGGCCTCGCTCGACGCGCCCGCGCCCTGACTGGCAGAGCTTTTGACAGCTTCTCCGGCTGACAGACTCTTTGAGAGCCAGACATGAAAACGCCCCCGCAGCCTGGCTGCGGGGGCGTTTTTTCTGCTCGGCACTGCTCGGGTCAGAGCGTGCCTGATCAGAGCGACTCCTATCAGAAGACGCCGATCAGAAGGTGCCGATCACTCGGCAGACGCTTCCTGAGCAGCCTGCTTGATCAGCGGCTCCAGCTCGCCGCTCTGGTACATCTCGACCACGATGTCGCAACCGCCGACCAGCTCGCCGTTGACCCACAGCTGCGGGAAGGTCGGCCAGTTGGCGTATTTCGGCAGCTCGGCGCGGATGTCCGGGTTGTCGAGAATGTTGACGAAGGCGAAACGCTCGCCGCAGGACATGACGGCCTGCACGGTCTGCGCAGAGAAACCACACTGCGGCAGCTGCGGGGTGCCCTTCATGTACAGGAGGATCGGGTTCTCGCCAATCTGCTTTTCGATCGATTCGATGGTAGTGCTCATGTGCAATCCTCGGACGGTGGGCGCAAGGCCCGTGAGTGTCATTCCCTCATTCTACTGGGGGTAAGCCATGAATTCAGCCCCCGATAGTGCCCGAGTTGTGGATTGCTGTCTGCAGCAGCGCGCATCGGCCCTGCAGCGCGCGTCATGGCCGCGCTGATAACGGCGTGAGCGTTGCACGCTCGGGCCGAGCTGGCTAGGATGGCTCTTTTGACAGGCAGCGCCATCCGGGCGCCGTGATCGTCGGCGACTTCCTTCCCTCCGACGCATGGCGCCCTTTTCGATGGTGCTGCCCGAGACCCTGACAGGAGCCCGCTCGATGGCCACCCGGCACTTTCTGACCCTGCTTGACCTTTCTCCGGAAGAACTCGACTACCTCATCCAGCGCGCCATCACCATCAAGGATGGGCTGAAGAAGGAAGGTCCGGTCTATACGCCGTTCGCCAACCGCACCCTGGCGATGATCTTCGAGAAGTCCTCCACGCGTACCCGCGTGTCCTTCGAGACGGCCATGGCGCAATTCGGTGGCCATGCGCTGTTCCTGTCGCCGCGCGACACCCAGCTGGGCCGTGGCGAGCCGATCGGCGACACCGCCCGCGTGCTGTCCGAGATGGTCGATGGCGTGATGATCCGCACCTTCGCCCACTCCGATATTGAAGCCTTCGCCGACGCCTCCAGCGTGCCGGTCATCAATGCGCTGACCGACGACTATCATCCGTGCCAGCTGCTGGCCGACGTGATGACCTGGACCGAATGCCGTGGCTCCGTGAAGGGCAAGACAGCGGTCTGGATCGGCGATGGCAACAACATGTGCCATTCCTGGATCAACGCCGCGCGTCAGTTCGATTTCAATCTGCGCATCTGCTGCCCGGAAGGCTACGAGCCGGACAGCGAGATCGTCGCGGCGGCTGGCCAGCGCGTCAGCATCCATCGTGATCCGCAGCAAGCCGTGCAGGGCGCGGACCTGGTGACCACCGATGTCTGGGCCTCCATGGGCCAGGAAGAAGAGCAGCTCAAGCGTGAGGCCGACTTCGCCGGTTTCCAGGTCGATGAAGCCATGCTCGACAAGGCCGCCGACGATGTCATCTTCCTGCACTGCCTGCCGGCACACCGCGGCGAAGAGATCAGCATGGGTCTGCTGGATGACCCGCGCGCCGTCGTCTGGCAGGAAGCGGGCAATCGCCTGCACGCCCAGAAGGCACTGCTCGAGTTCCTGATGCTGGGTCGCCAGGACTGAGCCTCAAGGCTGAGCCGCCGCCCAGCAAGCCGAAGGGGTGCCCTGCCGCCGCCTGCATCCACGCAGGCGGCGCTCGCGTATGCTCAAGCGAGACGGACACTACTCTGATCCGCTGCCTTCATCTCCATCCGGACTGACCTGCCATCATGCAACCGCTCCTTCAGATCGATTCGCTGGAATGTCGCTACGACACCACCGTCGTGACCCGTGACATCAATTTCTCCCTCAACAAGGGTGACATCGCCTGCCTGCTCGGCCCCTCCGGCTGCGGCAAGACCACGCTGCTGCGCGCGATTGCCGGCTTCGAACCGGTAGCGATGGGCGAGATTCGTCTCGAAGGCGAGGTGCTGTCCAGCGCGACTCATCTGACCGCGCCGGAGCAGCGCCATGTCGGCATGGTCTTTCAGGATTACGCGCTGTTCCCCCACCTGAGCGTGGCGGACAACGTGGCCTTCGGCGTGCGCCGCATGACGCGTGAAGCGCGCAATGACAAGGTGACGGAGCTGCTGACGCTGGTCGGCCTCGCCCATCTCGGGGCGCGTTTCCCGCATGAGCTGTCCGGTGGCCAGCAGCAGCGCGTGGCCCTGGCCCGCGCGCTGGCGCCGGAGCCGCGCATTCTGCTTCTCGATGAGCCGTTCTCGAATCTGGACGTGGAGCTGCGTCGTCAGCTGAGTCAGGAGGTGCGGCGGATTCTCAAGCACCTCGGCATCAGCGCGGTGCTGGTCACGCATGATCAGAATGAGGCCTTCGCGATGGCCGACCAGATCGGCGTGATCCACGGCGGCCATCTGCAGCAGTGGGACACGCCGTTCAATCTGTATCACGAACCCGCCACGCGCTTCGTCGCCAACTTCATCGGCCAGGGCTATTTCATCCCCGGCACGCTGAAGGACAACGAATGCGTGAGCACGGAGCTGGGCGTGATTCGCGGCAACCGTGCCTATCCATATGCACCCGGCACGCCGGTGGATGTGCTGCTGCGCCCGGATGACCTGGTGCTGGCCGAAGGGGACTCGGAAGCCACCGACCTCAAGGCGCGCGTACTCAGCGCGACCTTCGCCGGTACCAGCACCCTCTACCGGCTGGCGCTGCCTTCCGGGCGGGAAGTCGAGGCGGCCTTCAACAGCCATCACGACTATCAGCCCGGTGAGCAGGTCATGCTGCGTATCCAGGCCGATCACCTGATCCTCTTCGAGCGTGTCGAGGAGAGTGAAGCGGCGCTCTAGCGCCTACGCGCAGGATGATCGCCAGCCATGAAAAAACGGCCTCCTTTCGGATGGCCGTTTTTTCATGTCCCGCTGGTGGCGTACCGCTATTTGAACTGACTCCATTGCTTGGGCGACTGCCCGTACAGACGCTTGAATTCGCGACTGAATTGCGAGGAGCTCACATAGCCCACGGCCATGGCCGCCTCGCTGACGGTCTTGCCATTGGCGATCTGCATGGCGGCGGTATTGAGGCGCATGGACTTCACGAACTGGATCGGCGACATCGTGGTCGCCTGCTTGAACTTGCGGTGGAAGACGGCGCGACTCATGCCGACCCGCCCGGCCATGTCTTCAATGCTGACCGGCTCATCCAGTCGGCTGGAGAGGTAATCGATTGTCCGCGCGATCTCGTTGCCCACACCGAAGGCACGTCGCACCGACTCACCCGCCTCGCCCTTCAGGACGGCGTAATAAAGCTCCCGCAGCCGCCCTTCTCCCAATATCGCCGCATCGGCGGGGCTCTGCGCCACCTGCAGCAGTCGCAACAAGGCATCGCTGAAGGCGGCGTCCCAATGCGCCAGGGCAAGCCCCGGCGGCAGCGGGCCGCGGGCCGGCTTGCGCACGAGGCCCGCGGCGCTTTCCATCTCGATGGCAAGCTCCGTCATCACCCGCGTATCCAGCGAGAGGTAGACACCCAGCAGCGGGTTTTTTGGCGAGGCCGTGGGGGCGCCCGCCTCGACCGGCATCGAGATGGGACAGCACAGATACTGGCAACTGTCGTAGACATGCCGCTCGCCGTCCAGTATCGCCTCCTTGGCACCGCTGACGATCACCACCACGGCGGGTTCATAGATGACCGGCGCGCAACGCACGGGCTCCGTCATGCGAAAGAGCTGCACGCCCTTCACTGCGGTCTCTCGAATGCCTTCCTCGTGGGCGAGGCTCGCCACGAGTCGTGTGATCTCTTGTCTGCTCATGTCGCCAATCTAGCGCCAGGCCTGCCTCTCATCAACAACTTGAGACGATAAGGCAACGATTGAAGTCAATTTCAGCCAATCACGAACCCGGGTGAGATTTATCGCCCATCCCTCTCAGTATTGGCAGACCCGGTCACTGGCGGCTATAAATGTGAAGCAGACAGGGTCGAGCTGCAGACAGGGGCATGCTGACAGGGCCGAGCTGAAAGCCGGGCACAAAAAAAGCGGCCACCCCGAAGGATGACCGCTTTTTCAAGAATTCTGGTGGAGCCTAGCGGGATCGAACCGCTGACCTCAACACTGCCAGTGTTGCGCTCTCCCAGCTGAGCTAAGGCCCCGAATCAGACTGTCATTTCGCATGTCACTTGCAGGCAAGAGGCACATGAAATCTGGACAGGCTTGTCGTGAATCATGGTGGAGCCTAGCGGGATCGAACCGCTGACCTCAACACTGCCAGTGTTGCGCTCTCCCAGCTGAGCTAAGGCCCCGTCTTCACGATGGAGCGCATGTTACAGAGCGACGAATACGTCGTCAACCTCTTATTTTTGCTGCGCTTTGTGGAGCGCGCGAAGTCTGCGGATCGCATAGCGAGGCACGGTTTCCCTAAGGGGCTCGCTCACGGACTCACGGCCGACGGCAAGGAGCAGGAATCACGCTAGCACTATATCAGTAGTGGTTATCCTGAACGCGACGCACTGGATGACAGGGCATCGACAAGCCCTTGTCCAATGGGTACATTGGATCCCGCATTCACTTCACTGCTTATTGACATCTTTACTGGAGCCGCCTTGATCAAGGTTCTTGTCGCTGACGACCACCACCTGGTGCGTACCAGCATCGTCCGTACCATTGAGCTAGAGGATGGGCTCAAGGTGATTGCAGAAGCCTCGGATGGCGAAACCGCGATCAAACTCTGCCGTGAGCACAGCCCGGATATCGTGCTCATGGACATTCGCATGCCCGGCGTCGATGGCCTGGAAGCCACGCAGAAGATCGTGCGCAGCCTGCCCGACGTCAGAGTCATCGTGCTGACCGCCTATCTGGAAGAGTCCTTCGCCAAACGCCTGCTGGAAGCGGGAGCCTTCGGCTTCATCTCCAAGGGCACGCCCTTTGACGAGATGATTCGCGCCATCCATCAGGTGGCCGCTGGCGAACGCTATCTGTCCCCGGAAATCGCCCAGCGCCTGGTGTTCTCGGGCATGGACACCCAGCGCAGCAATCCCTTCGATCAGCTGTCGAGCCGAGAACTGCAGGTGGCGACGATGATCGTCAATTGCCATCGCGTCAGCGAGATCTCGGACCGCCTGCACCTGAGCCCGAAGACGGTCAACACCTACCGTTACCGCATCTTCGACAAGCTTGGTGTGACCAGCGACGTGGAGATGACGCATCTGGCCATGCGTCACCAGTTGCTGGATGACTACGTGCTGGACCGTCCTGACGAGGCCTGAACAAGCACACCTTGCCAGCCCGTCACACACTGCAGGCCCGCGCTGCTCGTGACACTCCCGAGCAGCGCCGACAACGCCTCATACGACAACGCCACCTTCCCCGGGTGGCGTTGTCGTATGAGGCGTTTCTGTCTGAGACGTTCGTGAATGGCACGTCCTGACCAGCGCCGGTCATGACAGCAGGCATTGCAGCATGGCCCTGTTGCCCCCATGCCTGCGAGCAATCGCCCTTGTTTGATAGACTCGAGGCATCTCTGGACGAGGAACCTCATGGCCAAGCAGCACACTGATCCCACGATGACGGACACCACTTCTCAGTCGCCCGAGAATGAGGAGCCGGCAGACACCGCCAGCCAGCCTGATGCCCAACCTGCGTCCTCAGCGAGTGCGCAGGCTGACAGCCGCGCACGCAGCGACGCCGCGCGTGTCTCCAGTCGCCTGATCACCAGCGACGCGAGCAGTGATCTGCTGCAGGGCAGCGAGGCGACCGGCTTCGATGCCCGCCATTTCCTCAAGCATGTCAGCGATGCGCCCGGCATCTATCGCATGCTGGATAGCGCCGGTGACGTGCTGTACGTGGGCAAGGCCAAGCGCCTCAAGGCGCGCCTCTCCAGCTATTTTCGCAATACCGGCCTGAATGCCAAGACCCAGGCGCTGGTCGGGCGCATCGCCGATGTGCAGGTCACCATCACGCGCAGCGAGACCGAGGCCCTGCTGCTGGAGCAGACCCTGATCAAGGAGCTGCGCCCGCCCTACAACATCCTGCTGCGCGACGACAAATCCTACCCTTACGTCTTCATCAGCCAGCATCACGACTATCCGGCGCTGGAGTTCAAGCGCGTGCGCCACAAGCGCAATGACGGACGCTACTTCGGCCCCTACCCGAGCAGCGTCGCGGTGCGCGAATCACTGACGCTGATGCAGAAGATCTTCCGCCTGCGCAATTGCGAGGATTCGGTGTTCGCCCACCGCGAGCGCCCGTGCCTGCAATATCAGATCAACCGCTGCACCGCGCCGTGTGTCGACTACATCAGCAAGCAGGATTATCGCCGCGACATGGAACATGCGGTGATGTGCCTGAACGGCCAGAGCGACAAGGTCACCGACGAGCTCAGCCAGGCGATGGAAGACGCGGCCATGCGGCTGGAATTCGAGGAAGCGGCCCGACTGCGTGATCAGGTCGCCCAGCTGCGCCGCATGCAGGAGAAGCAATACGTCGACACCGGCACCGGCAACGCCGACATCCTGGCGCTGGCCGAGCGCCCCGGCGGGCTCTGCATCAGTGTGGTCTCGGTCCGTCAGGGTCGCATGCTCGGCGCGCGCCACTTCTCGCCCGGCAATGGCCTGGACCTGACCAGTAGCGAGCTGCTGACCAGCTTCGTCAGCCAGTACTATCTCGGCCAGGACAGGGAGATGCCCGATGAGGTACTGACCTCACTGGCCCTCGATGATGCCAACCTGCTGGAAGGCGCCTTGAGCGAGAAGGCCGAACGTCGGGTACGGGTCGCGCATCAGGTGCGTGGCCATCGCGCCCAGTGGCTGACACTGGCGCAGACTAACGCCGAGCAACATCTGGCCACCCAGCTGGCCAGCCGCCAGCAGCTGTCCAACCGCTTCCTGTCGCTGCGCGATGCGCTGGGACTCGATGAGGTGCCCAAGCGCCTGGAATGCTTCGACATTTCCCACAGCCATGGCGAGGCGACCGTGGCCAGCTGCGTGGTCTTCGATCATGACGGTCCGATCAAGTCGGATTACCGCCGCTTCAATATCGAAGGCGTGACGGCCGGCGATGACTACGCCGCCATGCAACAGGCACTGACGCGGCGCTTCAAGCGCCTGCAGGAAGGCGAAGGCAAGCGCCCGGACATCCTGCTGGTCGATGGCGGCAAGGGGCAGCTCAACATGGCGCGCGGGGTGTTCGAGTCACTCGGCGTGACCGACATCATCCTGCTCGGGGTGGCCAAGGGCACCACGCGCAAGGCAGGGCTCGAGACGCTGTTCATCGAGACGGTGCATGACACCCTGGACCTCGACAGCCACTCGCCGGCGCTGCACTTGATCCAGCATGTGCGCGATGAATCGCACCGCTTCGCCATCGCCGGTCACCGCTCCAAGCGTGACAAGGCGCGGCGCACCTCAAGCCTGGAGGGCATCGCGGGAGTCGGCCCCAAGCGCCGCCGCGAGCTGCTCAAGTTCTTCGGCGGCCTGCAGGGGGTGAAGCAGGCCTCCAAGCCGGAACTGGCGCGCGTGCCCGGCATCAGCGAATCGCTCGCCGAGCTGATCCATCAGGCGCTGCATGGCTGATCCACCAGACGCTGCATGGCTGCCCCCGTGCACGACATGGCTGCCTCTGGCACCATCGACTCAACGCTCAAGGAAGAGTGACAGAGCGTTGGCTTGAATAACCTGCCGTTTGGCATGGCTGAATGCGCCGCCGGCAGGCTAGAATAGACGACTTGTGCGGCGCCAATCGATCGGCTTTCTTCAGGGTCTCGACTCGCCCTCGATTGCGCCCAGCCACCTACGCTTCATGCAAGGACTCGTGCCGTCACGATGAGCATCCCCAATATCCTGACTCTGATCCGCATCCTGTTCATTCCGCTGCTGGTGGTATGTTTCTATCTGCCTTATGCATGGAGCCTGCCGCTGACGGCGCTGCTCTTCGCACTGGCCGCCATCACCGACTGGTTCGATGGCTATCTGGCCCGCCTGTGGAATCAGACCACGCCCTTCGGCGCCTTCCTGGACCCCGTCGCCGACAAGTTGATGGTCGCGGTGGCACTGGGCCTGCTGATCGAACGCTACGACAGCCTGTGGATGACCATCCCGAGCCTGGTCATCATCGGTCGCGAGATCGTCATCTCGGCGCTGCGTGAGTGGATGGCCGAGATCGGCAAGCGCGGCAGCGTCGCGGTGTCCTGGGTCGGCAAGCTGAAGACGGCCGCCCAGATGCTGGCACTGTTCATGCTGCTGTTCTTCGCTCCGGGCAGTGTCGGGGGGGATGCCGGCCTGGCCCTGCTGTATATCTCGGCAGCGCTGACGCTGTGGTCGATGATCAGCTATCTGCGCGCCGCCTGGCCGGAACTGGTGCGCTCGGTCTGACACCCCGTTCAGCCACGAGATGCTGCGAATGCCTCAACGCCCACCGTCCCTGTGGCCGGTGGGCGTTTTCGTTTCCAGTGACCTGACTCGCGAGACAATTTTTCATTAACTGTTTGACAGCATGGGAATTATCCGTATAATTCGACCTCGAGTTCAGCGGGAATAGCTCAGTGGTAGAGCACAACCTTGCCAAGGTTGGGGTCGCGAGTTCGAATCTCGTTTCCCGCTCCAGTAACACAGGTAGCGCAACATTCACCTGATTTACTGACTCATGTATCTGCAGCAGCATCAGTGGATACTCCTCGGATCAGACATCAGTTTCGACTGACATCTCGATCATTGAGGCTGGATGGCAGAGTGGTCATGCAGCGGACTGCAACTCCGTGTACGCCGGTTCGATTCCGACTCCAGCCTCCATTTCAGATACCGAAACATCCCCTGTTTCCCTCTGGAATGGATATGACACCCACCCCCTTCGGGTCGTCACACTTCCCTTGCTTGTTTCGATTTACATTGCTGCAACCCTGACGCTTTTTCGCTTGGTTATCGTCTGATCTACGCCTTGCCAAGCCATTGCCTTGCCACATCATTTCTCTGTTTTCATCTGTCCGTGATTCTGACAGTGTTCCGGCATCCGTCAGTGACTTCCCCTGTGCGCCTTCGCGCTTGGTACTGACTATCTGTTTCCCCGCCCCTCTCCACCGCGCGCCTTTTCGCGTCGCATGCCGCGATCATGCCGGGTGAAAAGCGCTCTGCTTTCCCTCCTCAATGTCACCGCTCACGATAACCACAGACCGTCGCAATTTCATTGCATAACAGTCAGTTAAATCACGCATTCAGTAGAGTGTCATCGCCATTAAAGTTGACCTTGATCTGAAATATGATAAGTTATGCGCCAGTCTGCGCGGCCATGGTGGAATCGGTAGACACCGGAGACTTAAAATCTCCTGCCTTCGGGCGTGCCGGTTCGAGTCCGGCTGGCCGTACCAGATCAAGCAAGCACCATACTGAATTCAAGAGCGCCGCTCCTCTCACGAGGGGCGGCGCTTTTTCATGTCTGATAATTTTCAAGCCTGTCACTTTTCAAACCTGAACACTGCTCCGCTCGTCATGCCTCGCGCGGCCAGACGTCGAGAGAGGTAACCGTTGCTGGCAGCTCCTCGACACGAACAGTACCGACAATCACCTGGCCAGACGCCAGCAAGCTGCTTACATGCGACTACACTGAAGAGGTAGCGACGCCAGCGCTGGCTTCCAGCACGGCTCGCCCAGCCAACATGCATCAGTGCAGGAGCCAAACATGCTGACACTGCTCAAGAGTCCCGCCGATCACGTTGTCGCCCTGCATCTCGCAGGACATATCGATCAGGCCTCGCTCGCCCCCATCATCAAGGAATGCGACGAACGCCTGGCGCGCCATGAGCGAATCTCGTTGCTGGTGGAAATCGAGCGCTTTGGCCTGATCACACCCGCCGCCCTGCTCAATGACATCGGCTATGCCCTGCGCCACCTGGGAGACTTCGAGCGCGAAGCCATCATCAGCAAGGCCGACTGGCTGCGCCATGTCACCGAGTTCAGCAAGCATCTGGTGCGTTCCATCGAGGTGCGCCACTTCTCGCCCGACGAGCGCGAGGCTGCCTATGCCTGGGTCGCCGAGCCACCGCGTGGTGGCTCTGGCATCGGTGCTGGTGCCAATAAAGCCCCCGCCGGCCGTGATGCCCAGACCCCGGCTGCGAAACGCCAACAGGCCTGAAGCACCCGCCATCGAATGAGCCTCCAAAGCGCCCTGCCACCGCCTCATGGCAGGGTGCGCGTCAGCACCAATCCCGCCAGCAGCAGCGCCCCCATCGCCATCGCCCAGAGCGTCATTGCGCGCTCCACTTGCGGACGCTCTGTACAGCGCAGCAGCTGGAAGACCGTGATCAAGGGCAGCATGTAGCGCGTCTCGATCAGCTCCCGCGTGCAGATCATCAAGGCGAGCATCACCAACAGCAGACCACCATGGCCGAGCCGCAGCGGAGCCCTCAGCCACCAGAGCGCCATGCTGGTGGTCAGCAACATGGTGGCCCACAGCCCCACCGGGTGCTCATTGAGCCATAACAGCCAGCTATTGCGGATCGTCCAGCGCTGGAAATTGTAGTCATGCGTCACCTCAAAGCTCATCACCAGCATGACCCACACACCCGCCAGCGCCCCCAGCAGCAGAATACCCCGCCATGGCCAGGTACCCCGGGTGCACAGACGCCACAGCAGATGCCACTGACGCGGCAAGTCGGCCAACCACAACGGCAGAAACACCACGCCGATCACGCCCAGGCAATAGCCGAGATTGCCGGTGTGCCAACCGGCCTGATGGCGCGTGGTATCGCCCATGGCAATGCCGTCGTTCCAGACGACAAACCCGATGAAGGCGCCCACCGGAATCACGGCCACCCACCACCAGCGCACGATCAGGCCCCACCAGACGGAAAGCTGACGCAACGGCGAGCGCAGCGGTGGCGCCATGCCGACAGCCTGCGACCGAGCCCCTGCCTGCGCATGCGTCATGAACAGCAACAGACCGCCCCACAGCCCGAGCAGCACGATGCTGTCCTGTCGCAAGCCGAGGCCGGCCAGGATCAGCACCAGCAACAGCAGACGCCGCTCACGCACCAGCGCGACGAGCTGCAGCGCGACCAGCACGATGATCCACGGGTCGGTATACACCAGCGCCAGATAGGGAAAGATGATCGGCAGCCATAACCACTGCCAGCTCTGGCGATTCGCCTGTTGCTGGGCACCGCTCTCATCGAGCATGGGGTCCAGGCGCCGATAGACGCTCGGCAGCGCCCGCCAGACCATGCACGCCATGACACTGAAACCGAGCAGCGACAGGCCCCGCACCCAGTTCACCGAGGGCATCTCAGGCCAGCGCCCGGCCAGGGTGTCAGCCGCGAGGGGAAGATTGAGCCACTCCCCCAGCGTCTGGAGTGTCATCAGCGTCACCGCCATGGTGGCGTGATATAGCGTCAGGGTGGTCAGCTTGGGGTGCTGACTCCAGTCACCGGCGAGAAACTGGCGAATCTGCGCGAAATGCACTCCCTCATCGACGAAAGGGATCGGCAGGCGAAGGCTCACCAGCCACAGGGAGACGCTCAGGCACGCCCCCAGTGCGAGCAACACAAGCCCCGCCTTCAAGGGCCAGCGATGTCTGGCGCGCGCGTATCCCATGCGCTGATCGAGTGACGACATATCCTTGTCTCCTTGTCAGACCTCCCCGAGAAAGCCGTTCACGGCTCTCTCCAAAGGGAAATCCCGTGTCACCAGTATCGGCAGGCTGGCGCGGATTTTTCCAGTCTGGCCATGCACTTTGCCCCTCCAAGGCTCGCGGCAGTACAATGCGCTCAGTCTGCTTCGTTGATACGCCTGTAAAAGGCGTGCCGAAGACCTGCCTGTTCATGCTTCGCGACTGCGAAGCGTACCGATCAAAGCGACAAGTCGAGGGATCGCTGAGCCCATGCGTGCCAGTCAACTGCTGATTTCCACTCTCAAGGAAACCCCGTCCGACGCCGAAGTCGTCAGCCACCAGCTGATGCTGCGGGCCGGTTTCATCCGTCGCCTGACCTCCGGCCTCTACACCTGGATGCCACTGGGCCTGCGCACACTGCGCAAGGTCGAGCGCATCGTGCGTGAAGAGATGGACCGCTCCGGCGCCCAGGAACTGCTGATGCCAGCCGTGCAGCCAGCCGAGCTGTGGCAGGAGTCCGGTCGCTGGGAGCAGTACGGCCCCGAGCTGCTGCGCGTCGTTGACCGTCACCAGCGCGACTACTGTGTCGGCCCGACCCACGAGGAAGTCATCACCGACCTCGCGCGTCGTGAGCTGAACAGCTACAAGCAGCTGCCGGCCAACTTCTACCAGGTCCAGACCAAGTTCCGCGACGAGATTCGTCCGCGCTTCGGTGTGATGCGCTCGCGCGAGTTCGTGATGAAGGATGGTTACTCCTTCCACCTGGGCGAAGAATCCCTGAAAGAGACCTATCAGGTGATGTACGACACCTACGTGCGCATCTTCACGCGTCTGGGTCTCGACTTCCGTCCCGTCATCGCCGACAACGGCTCCATCGGTGGCACCGGCTCCCACGAATTCCACGTGCTGGCCGCCTCCGGTGAAGACGCCATCGCCTTCTCCACCGGCTCCGATTTCGCCGCCAACATCGAGAAGTGTGAAGCGCTGCCGGCACCGCTGGGCGAGACGCCTGAGCGCGCGGCACCGACCCAGGAGATGCAGCTGGTCGACACGCCGAACGCCAAGACCATCGCCGCGCTGGTCGAGCAGCACGGTCTGGACATCAAGAAGACTGTCAAGACGCTGATCGTCAAGGCGGCCGAAGGCGTCGAAGGTGGTCTGATCGCGCTGATGGTGCGTGGCGACCACGAGCTGAACGAGATCAAGGCCGAGCACCTGCCGCAGGTCGCCGAGCCGCTGACCATGGCCAGCGACGAGGAAGTGCGCGCCGCCGTCGGTGCCGGTTTCGGCTCCCTCGGTCCGGTCGGCCTCGAGATGCCGATCATCATCGATCGCAGTGTCGCGCTGATGAGCGATTTCGGCGCCGGTGCCAACATCGAAGGCAAGCACCACTTCGGCCTCAACTGGGAGCGCGATCTGCCGCTGCCGGAAATCGCCGATATCCGCAACGTCGTCGCCGGTGATCCGTCACCGGACGGCCAGGGCGTGATCGACATCGCACGCGGTATCGAGGTGGGTCACATCTTCCAGCTCGGCACCAAGTACTCCGAAGCCATGAACGCCACCGTGCTCGACGAGAACGGCAAGGCGCAGCCGCTGTCCATGGGCTGCTACGGCATCGGCGTGACCCGCGTGGTCGCCGCTGCCATCGAGCAGGGCAACGACAAGGGCGGCATCGTGCTGCCGGAAGCCATCGCGCCCTTCCAGGTCGCCATCGTGCCGATGAACGCCCACAAGTCCGTGCGCGTCAGCGAGACCGCCGAGCGCGTCTATCAGGAGCTGACCGCCGCCGGTTACGACGTGCTGCTGGATGATCGTGATCTGCGCCCGGGCAACAAGTTCGCCGACGGCGAGCTGCTGGGCATTCCGCATCGTCTGGTGATCGGTGATCGCGGTCTCGACAATGGCGAGTACGAGTACAAGGGTCGCACCGATGGCGAAGCGACCATGATCGCCGTCGACAGCCTGCTGGACTTCCTGGCCGAGCGCAGCGCGAGCTGAACTCGAGCAGCCTGAGCTACTCGCTCATGGCTGACGCTATCGCAGTCCCCAAGACAGCCCGCTCCTCTTCTCGAGGGGCGGGCTGTCTCGTTATCTGTCTTCCTTGAACATCCCATTACCGTCAACGCCGCGGTAACGGCATAATGGCGCCATGACTGATACGCAGGGACTGCGCATGACCATCTCATCGATTTCCCCTTCAGCGCCGCCCGTAAAAGGCGCTGCAGGCGACACCCCACATCGCCGCCTGCGCCCGTGGCTGGCCGCTGTCCTGCTGACGTTGAGCGCCGCGTCTACCGGATTGACAAGCCCCCCGGTGCAGGCCGCCGCCGCGATCCCCGAGCATGGGCTGTCGCCGGGGCTGCGTGACAGCCTGCGCGAGGCCTTGGCCGAGCCCGAGGCCTTCGAGGACCCCATCGATGCCCTGCACTGGGTATTGAGCATGCAGCAGCGCCTGGAGCGCTACATGCCCGACCGCGCCGCGCGCATCGACCTGCTGCGCAAGGTGCGCCGCGAAGCGACGCGCACAGGCCTGGCACCGGAGTTGATCCTGTCTGTCATCCAGGTCGAGAGCGCCTTCAAACCCACCGCGGTCTCCCACGCCGGTGCCCGCGGCCTGATGCAGGTCATGCCGTTCTGGAAGCGTGAGATCGGCGAGCCCGACGACAACCTGCTCGATCAGGACACCAGCCTGCGTTACGGCGCCACTATCCTTGCCCACTACCTCAAGCGCGAGAAAGGCGACATCACCGATGCGCTGGCGCGCTACAACGGCAGCCTCGGCAAGACCTGGTACCCGGAGCGGGTGATGCGCGCCTGGACCACCCGCTGGTGGTATCAGGCGCCGGCGCCCTTCGTCGCCGAACGCACGCCCGAAGGCCTTGTCGACACCGCCGACGAAGACGCGTCACGACGCGCCGAGACCAACAGCACTGAGCCCGGCCAGTCCGAGCCACGCCACGGCCTCGAGCAAAGTGGTGTTGAGCAAGGTGAGGGTATCGAGCAGCACACCGGCGCTGCGCAAGGCCAGCACCCGCTCGCCGCCGAGGACACCTTCGATGGCCCTGCCAACCGCTCGCTGGCCGCCGGCGGCAGTCCCTGACAGGCCCGACAGCGCCTGACAGACCCGACAGCAGGTGATGACAGCAGCTGTTGACGAGAAAAGCAGCAGACACGAAAAAGCCTCGCCCGGAACTCCGGGCGAGGCTTTTTGCTTACCGCTTGCGATCAATCCCGCTGATCGTCAGACCAGGGTCGGGCCTGCCGCGATGATCGCCTCATCCACGCCGGCGAACTTCTTGAAGTTCTCGACGAACTTGGCTGACAGGTCACGCGCCTTGCTGTCGTAGGCAGCACGGTCTTCCCAGGTCTCACGCGGGTCGAGCAGGCTGGTGTCGACGCCCGGCACGCGCACCGGCACATCCAGGTTGAGCACGTCGATGTGACGCGTCTCGATGTCCGCCAGCGCACCGTTCTGGATCGCGCTGATGATGCCGCGCGTGGTCGGGATGGAGAAGCGTGAGCCGCCCTCACCGTAGGAGCCACCGGTCCAGCCGGTGTTGACCAGGTAGACGCGTGAGCCGAAGGCATCGATGCGCTTGATCAGCAGGTCGGCGTATTCACGTGCCGGACGCGGGAAGAACGGCGCGCCGAAGCAGGTGGAGAAGGTGGCTTCGAGACCGGCGGTGGAGCCCATCTCGGTGGAGCCGACCTTGGCGGTGTAGCCGGACAGGAAGTGATAGGCAGCGGCCTGCTTGCTGAGCACGGACACCGGCGGCAGCACGCCGGACATGTCGCAGGTCAGGAAGACGATGGCATTCGGCTCGCCGGCACGGTTTTCCGGCACGCGCTTCTCGATGTGCTCCAGCGGGTAGGCGGCACGCGAGTTCTGGCTCAGACGGTCATCACCGTAATCCGCGCCACGACGGTCATCCAGCACCACGTTTTCCAGCACGGCACCGAACTTGATCGCGTTCCAGATCACCGGCTCGTTCTTCTGGGACAGGTCGATGCACTTGGCGTAGCAGCCGCCTTCGATGTTGAAGACGGTGCCTTCACCCCAGCCATGCTCGTCATCACCGATCAGGTAACGCGCCGGGTCGGCGGACAGGGTGGTCTTGCCGGTGCCGGACAGGCCGAAGAACAGCGTGGTCTCGCCGTCGTCACCGACGTTGGCAGAGCAGTGCATCGGCAGCACGTCCTTTTCCGGCAGCAGGAAGTTCTGCACCGAGAACATGGCCTTCTTCATCTCACCGGCGTAACGCATGCCCGCCAGCAGGACGCGGCGACGCGCGAAGTTGATCAGCACGACGCCGTCCGAGTTGGTGCCATCACGCTGTGGCTCGCAGGTGAAGTGCGGCGCGTTGAGGATGGTCCACTCACTCTTGTCCTTGGCATTGAAGCTGTCCGGACGCACGAACATGGTACGCGCGAACAGGTTGTGCCAGGCCGTCTCGGTGGTCACGCGGATCGGCAGGTAGTGCTCGAGGTCAGCGCCGACATGCAGCTCGGAGACGAAGCTGTCGCGCTCGCCGAGGTAGTCCTCGACGCGCTCCCACAGGGCGTCGAAACGCTCCGGGCTGAACGGGCGATTGACGCTGCCCCAGTCGATGGCGTCCGAGGTGGACGGCTCGTCGACGATGAAGCGGTCGTTCGGGGAGCGTCCGCTACGGGCGCCCGTCTCCACGACCAGCGCGCCGTTGTCGGCCAGACGTCCTTCGCCGCGAGCCACTGCCAGCTCGATCAGCTCTGCGCTGCTGAGATTGGTGTGAGTGGTCACCGCACTGTCTTGATGCTTGCTCATTCGCGTCTCCGCGGCTCAGGGCCGCCCTCTCTCTTGATGGCTGAAGCCAGATGCCCGAGGTACATGCCACAGGCTTATTTTGTGATCGATCGTTGCTGCCCGATCGCGCATGACGGCATGCCATGACACCGTCGATACCACCAGCACAGGGCATCCGGCCCTGTGCTGGCAAGGCATTATGGCAAAAAGGGTGTCGGGCGGAAACGCCCATTGTTGCAACACTTTGGCGCAGTCGCCGTCGCCTGATGGACGACGATATGTCAGACAATCATCATCCCCGTGGCCAGCCGCCGGCGCGTCGGGAAATGCTCAATGCACGACGGGGCTTTCGGCGTCAGGATCTTCGATGATCGCTTCCACTTCCGCGGCACTGAAGGAATAGCGGGTATGGCAGAAGTGACACTGGGTGGCCAGCTCGCCCTGCTCGGCGACGATCTGACGCAGCTCGTCGGCCGCGATGCTGTGCAGGGCAGCGCCCAGACGCTCGCGCGAACAGGTGCAACCGAAACGCAGCGCCTTGGGCTCATAGATGCGCACGGTTTCTTCGTGATAGAGACGATGCAGCACTTCCTGCTGGTCCAGCGTCAGCAGCTCCTCGGCCTTGAGGGTCTCGGCCAGGTGAACGACGCGCTCCCAGGCATCCGGGTCCTTGTTGGCGTCATCGTTGGGCAGCTGCTGCAGCATCACGCCGCCGGTGCGCTTGCCATCGGCCATCAGCCACAGGCGGGTCGGCAGCTGCTCTGACTGGCTGAAGTAGCTCTCCAGGCAGCCGGCGAGGCTGTCCTGATCGATGGCCACGATGCCCTGATAGCGCTTGCCTTCTCGCGGGTCGAGGGTGATCACGATCTGACCCTGGCCGACCAGCTCCTGCAGGCTGGACTCTTCCGTCGGCAACACCGCTTCATCGCTGAGGCGTGCGATGGCGCGCAGCTCGCCGCCGGGGTTCGACTCGGCCATCAGCTGGCGCACGATACCGGTACCGCGCACTTCCAGCGTCATGGTGCCATCGAGCTTGATGGTCTCGGTCAGCAGCGCCACGGCCGCCAGCATCTCGCCCAGCTGGCGCGAGATGGCCTGCGGGTAGGAGTGACGATCGAGCACCTCGGCGTAGGCCTTGTCGAGTGTGACGATCTCGCCACGCACGTTGGTGGCATCGAACAGGAAGCGCTGGATCTGATCGAAGCTCGGCGCGGCCGCATCGTCAGTGGAATGGGAATCTTGCATGTCGTGTTCGCTCATTGAGGGACCTCAAGGCAGGCGTGAAGGGAGAGCGCACAAGCGCCCCCATGTCAGGCCGCCAACAACGATGTGCTGACACACATCGGTATGGAAATTGTGCCGGTCGGTGCCAAGGCACCCGGCGGTGACTCGCGCTGGCTCAGCTATCGGCATCCTGGCGCTGGAAGCGATGGATGTTGCGACGCTGTTTCTTGTCAGGACGACCGGGAGGCGGCGTCATGCCCTGATTGCCGAGGCGACGCGTCTCGGCCTCACGCTCACGGCGCTCGCGGGACTCCTGCGTCTCCTGATAGAGCTTCTGAGCCTCGGGCGCGCCACGGCGCTGGTCGCTGAGGGCCAGCACCTCGACCACGAGGCGATCCCAGCCCTGCGGCACCTCGACCAGGGCGCCGACCTCGACGGTCTTGGAGGTTTTCACCTTGCCGCCGTTGTACTGGATCTTGCCGCCTTCGATGGCCTTCTTGGCCATGCCACGCGTCTTGAAGAAGCGCGCCGCCCACAACCACTTGTCGATACGTACCTGATCGCTCATGACGCCTCCTTGCCCTCCCCGTCGCTCGAGACTCCGGCATTGGCCACCTCGGGACCCGCGCCTTGCATCAGCACTGCAAAGCCGTCCAGGCCGTGCACACGCTCGAAATCACGCGCAGGGCGCTTCGAGTCCGGCTGACGCACGCCCAGCAGGTGGGCAATGCCATAGGTGTGGGCACTTTCCAGCACCTGGGGATTGTCATCGATGAACAGGGTACGCGCCGGATCGAAGGGCTCGATCTCGTTGAGCTTGTGCCAGAAGGCCTGCTCTTCCTTGGCGTGGCCCAGATCCGCGGACGACACCACGGCGTCGAAGTAGTCGCCCATGCCGGTCAGCGCGAACTTGAGATCGATGCCATGACGGTCGGCGTTGGTCGCCAGCACCACGCGTTGCGGCTGATCGCGCAGCCAGGCGAGGAAGTCCTCGGCCTCATGGCGATAGCCGATCAGATGCTGCACTTCACGCTTCAGGGCGACGACGTCGAGCTCGAGCTCACGGCTCCAGTAATCGAGGCTGTACCAGTTGAGCGTGCCGGACTCGCTGATGATGCGCGCCTTGAGATCGGCCTGCAGCGCCTCATCGAGGCGGTGCAGCTCGCAGTAGCGCCTGGGCAGGTGTTCGAGCCAGAAGTGGCTGTCGAAGTGAAGGTCAAGCAGAGTGCCGTCCATGTCCAACAGCACGGTGTCGATAGTGTTCCAGTCAAGCATCGGATTCTGTCAGCCAGAGGGAAATTTGGCCTCATAGTGTAAAGCATGGCCCACGGGCGCGCATGTGCAACTAGGGGTGATGACGGCTTGTGATTGCCCCGCTCGCAGCGGCCTGCCACGATGAGCGACAGTGTTCTCTCTTCTCATACTGCCTCGCGAGGACTTGCGATGGATGATGCGCCAGATACCGTTCACCCGACCATGAGTCATTCAGACACCAGCCACACGCTGACGCCACCGCGGATCGACTCACGCCGCGAGGTCGCACGCTCGCGCCTGTTCGCCGTCGAAGCGCTGGAATTGACCTTCTCCAATGGCGCCACCCGCAGCTTCGAACGCCTCAAGAGCGGCGGTCACGGCGCGGTGATGATCGTCGCCATGCCCGACCCCGACCACGTGCTGCTGATTCGCGAATATGCCGCTGGCCCTGAGCAATATGTGCTGACCCTGCCCAAGGGACTGATCGACCCGGGCGAGGACCCGGTGACCGCCGCCAATCGCGAATTGATGGAAGAATGCGGTTATGGCGCGCACAACATCGAGCCACTGGCCGAACTGAGCCTGGCGCCCAACTACATGGATCACCGCATGAACGTGATGCTGGCGCGCGATCTGTTCGAAAAGCGCCTGCCGGGGGATGAGCCGGAACCGCTGGTCGTCGAGCGCCACCGCCTCGATGAGCTGCCGGCGCTGCTGGCGCGTGAGGATTTCCACGAGGCGCGCGCGATCGCGGCACTGTTCATGGCACGCGAACGCCTGCTGGCCGGGGAAGATACCTACAGCCCTCGCTGGTGGTAGGGGCTTGGTGGCAAGCACCGATGACAAGCACCTGAGGGGCCAGCCCCCTCTTCCCTGCCCCTCACCCCCTGCTTTACGTGCTTCCATACGACGACAAGCCCCCGCCAATGGCGGGGGCTTGTCGTTTCACTCGCGATGCGCTCAAGCGGGTCGTGCTGGCGACTCGTTCAGGCACCGCAAGATCCATTGCGGGTCTGGCCTGAGGCCAGACCGTCAAGACACGATCATTCGGTCTTCATGCTGCCATCAGCGGTGTTGGACGAACCGGATTCCGGGCTGACGCCCATGTGGTCTTCGCCCTTGTCCATGACCTTGCCGTGCTTGGCGGACTCGGACTGGGCCGTGCCACCTTCCACCATCATGGAATCCTTCTTGGTGTTGGCAGAACCACTCTCGGTGTTGCGTTCGGCGTCGTCATGCACCTTGCCATCTTCATGACCCGCAGCAGTACCGCCCTCTACCTTGGTGGAGTGGGCGCCAGTGTTGGCGGAACCGGTGTTGCTGGATTCGTGGTGCTCGGCAAAGGCAGCAGTGGTCGGCAGTGCCAGGGCAGTCGCGAAAAGTGCAGCAGTCAGCTTCTTCATGATCCATCCTCCAGTAGCGGTCTGTTGCAAGAGACGAGCAGATGATTCGCTCGGCCGTTGCCGGTAAGCCTTCAAGAACCCCGAGACTGGATGTCTCGGGTTCCAGGCTCCACAAGACGCTCCTACCTATCTCAACGACGTCTTGTGGTACTGCGTCAAATCTTTGCGGCGCATGTCTCGAACACTCTCTAGCGCGTCGGCTGCTTGTCGAGGCATTCTTCAAAAAACGTCACCAGAGTTGTACCCGAACCTGCTGGTGTCATTCTTGACGAAAGCGCCAATCTGCCGAGGCGTGTTGCGTCACATGCGCCCTGATGCCTAAAGATATGGAACTACAGGGCCAGACTTTCAAGCAGAGAAGGGAAAGAAAAATATCTTTCTTCCAGATTTCCTATACAAGAGTGAGATATCGGCTCGCGTTTAATTAGCGCCCATATGGGCTGCTGGCCGCTCATCAGGCGGCTTGCCGCGCGTCGGTTGCCTGACGCCATGCGTCAAGTGGCGCAAGATGGCTTGCAGTATTTTACTCAACGAAACATTTTGTAACCCTATGACTCCACGACATCGCCCATCTCTGCGGTCATCGGCAGTGGTCGCCACACCTCCCTCTGCAAGCACCGCCATCACCTGAATGACAGGAGACTCACATGCCAGACGTGCTGATCGGGGGACTCGCAGGACAGGGACCCAAGGGCCACATCACGCTAGCCGGGGCACTGGCCAATCGTCACGGCCTGGTCGCCGGTGCGACAGGTACCGGCAAGACCGTCACGCTGCAGGTGCTGGCTGAAGAGTTTTCGCGCATGGGAGTGCCGGTGTTCACCGCCGACGTCAAGGGTGACCTCTCCGGTATCGCCGCGGCGGGTGCCCCGCATCCGCGCGTCGATGAACGTCTCGCCAGCCTCGGCATCAATGACTGGCAGCCTCAGGCCGCGCCCGTCAGGCTGTGGGATCTGTTCGGCAAGAGCGGGCATGCAGTGCGCGCCAGCGTGGCTTCCATGGGGCCTGAGCTGATGTCGACCCTGCTGGAATTGAACGACACCCAGAGTGGCCTGATGCACCTGGCCTTCGATCATGCCGAGCGTGAAGGGCTGGAGCTGATCGACCTCAAGGACCTGATCAGCCTGCTCAAGCATATCGAGCGTGAACGCGAAGGCTTCGAGGAGCGCTATGGCAGTGTCAGCCCCCAGAGTCTCGGCGCCATGCTGCGCCGGGTGCATGTGCTGGCCACCCAGGGCGGCGAGCGCTTCTTCGCCGAACCGGCGCTCGACATCAATGACATGCTGGCGACCACGGGCGAGGGAGACCAGACACGCGGCTTCATCAATCTGCTCGATGGGCGTGAGTTGATGCAGAGTCCACGCCTCTATACCACTTTCCTGCTGTGGTTCTTGTCGACGCTCTTTCGCACCCTCCCCGAACGCGGCGATGCCGACCGCCCGGTGCTGGTGTTCTTCTTCGACGAGGCCCACCTGCTGTTCGACGCCGCTCCCAAGGCATTGCTTGAGCGCCTCGAGCAGACGGTGCGCCTGATTCGCTCCAAGGGGGTCGGCGTCTACTTCGTGACCCAATCCCCCGCCGACATCCCCGATGACGTGCTCGGCCAGCTGGGCAACCGGATCCAGCATGCCCTGCGCGCCTTCACTCCGCGCGACCAGAAGGCCGTCAAGACCGCTGCCGAGACCTTCCGCCCCAACCCGGCCCTCGATACGGCTCAGGTGATCACGGAGCTGGGCGTGGGCGAGGCACTGGTCTCGGTGCTCGACAGCAAGGGCACGCCCACCCAGGTGGAGCGCACCTTGATCGCGCCGCCGCGTGGGCGGATCGGCCCGTTGAGTGACAGCGAGCGCACAGCGCTGCTGGCAAGCTCATCACTGGCCGGTCGCTATGATGAGGTGATAGATCGTGAATCGGCTCACGAGCGTCTCGAGGCGCTACTGACGAGCTCGGCGACGGCCCAGGTTCGGCCGCAGGAGACACCAGCGGCTACGCCTGACACCACGCCGCCTGCCACAGAACGGGATGGAAGCGCTCAAGCCGCTGCCAGCCGCGACTCCGAGCAAACAAGTCCGGTGGCAGAAAGCGCCCCACGCTCCGGTGGCAGGCAGCGTCAGGGTGTCATGGAGACCCTGCTCAAGTCCGTGATGCGCGCCCTGGGATCGCAACTGGGACGGACGCTGATTCGCAGTCTGCTGCGCTCCTTCACTCGCCGCTGAGGCTCGCTCCCTCCAGTCTGATACCACGCCAACAGCCTGACGCCACGCCAACAGCCTGACGCCTCGTCAACAGCCTGAAGCGCTCCTTGGCAAGGAAAGGCTATCCCGGCAAGCAAGCACTCGAGACTGAGAGACTCATCCTTCACGAAAAGCAGGACATCACCCATGGTCATTTGACCATGGGTGATGTCCTGCTTTCGCTATCCGAGGCTGCTGACATCATATCGTCGCGCAAACTTCATTCGCTCTCGGCAAGGAGACGCCATACTGATATTTGCTGCTTACCGGCAGCACACCATGACACACACGCGCTTGCCACTACTCTCGGGGAGACTTGACGATGTGCATGAGCAATGAAGCAATGGAATTGTGGCTGAACGACAACTGGTTCTCGATCGAACTGGCGTTGGAAGCCATCGATATGGAAGCGACAGCGGAACCTCAGCTGGCCGAAGCCGCCTGAGCCAACAACGATACGCATGACAACAGCGGGATCCTGCCAGCCCCACCAGTGACACCAGGTGTGAAACGACACAGGACACGGATGACAGGACAAGCGGCACACAGACTCTGCCACGCATGACGACGCATCATGGTGGGCAGAGAAAGAACTTGTCGGGGAGGCCGTCGATCAGCCATCGACCGGCCTCCCCGTTTCTTTTGTACCACCACCAGAGTCATGGCCTAGCGCGTCTCCAATCCAGTCGCACCTCGAAAGGCCCCGTCAGTCTTACGTATATGAACAGTTGATTTTCTGCCCCAGTAAAACGCCCGTTCATCGCTTCCAGCCACCATACTCGTGTTTTGGTCATTCCCTCTCCCCGCAACATGCAAGATAAGGATGTCACATGCTGCCTACCCCGCCCGCGCGACCACCCTCCTCGGGACGTTCGAGTCCAGTTGATACTTCAGAGCTCTCGCCACAAGCCGCCGCCGCGACTGTCTTCCTCAATGAGAATCTCGGACCCGCCCAGCTGCAAGCGCTGTTTGCCCTGACACTCGCGCCTGCGGGAACCTTCAGCGAACGGCTCAGAGAGTACCTGGTGACCGCTTGCCGCCTGCTGGGGATGACCACCGGCATCCTCGGCCACGCTGAGGCCAATCGCTATGAAATCATGGCGGCGGTCAATCCGCCGCCAGGCAAGGTCGAGGGCGCGATCGCACCGTTGAACGAGACCTTCTGCAATGAAGTCGTTGAGCAGGCAGGCTGCATCGCCTACGCCAATATCGCGACCACGCCAGCACTCGAGGCTCATCCGGCCCTCAAGTCGATGCCCTTCCAGAGCTATATCGCCGCCCCGGTGTGGACCGAAGGCCGTCTGACCGGCACCGTCTGCTTCGGCGACAATTCACCGCGCGCGGCAGATTTCAGCGCCAGCGATCGTGCACTGGTCGAGACACTGGCCAGCCTGCTGGGAGGCTTGATCGATCGCGAGAATGCGCGCAAGCGGCTGACCAGTGAACTGAGCAACCTGCGCCTCGCCTACCAGGAGATGGAGCTGCTGTTCTCGCGCTGCCAGCTCCCGATGGCGATCATGGACTTCCATGGCCATTGGACACGTCTCAATCCGGCGCTGGCCCAACTGCTGGGGACGGAGAGGAGTGAACTGCAGCGTGGCGCGCTGGAGGATGTCTCCCACCCGGCTGACATGCAGGCCTGTCAGGAGGCGCTTCTGGCCATGCAGGCCGGCGAGATCACCCACTTCGAGCAGCCGCATCGCTATCTGGGCAGACAGGGGCAGATCATCGAAGTCATGCTGCATCTGGATGTGATCGACAGCCACTCCGGCGTCATTCTCAGCCAGCACCAGGACCTCAGCGAGCGACGCTCCCACGAGGAGAGCCTGGCCCGCATGCGGCACAAGCTGGCCAGCATGGCGCCCCCGGGCCCGGCCGTGCCGTCGGTGCTGGACAAGCTGTTGCCCACGGAGATCTTCGATCAACAGCTGGATGGCGAGATCGCGCGCAGTGCACGCCACGGGCAGCCACTGTCGATCCTGCTGCTCAACGTGGATGCCCTTACCGACTTCAATCGCCAGTACGGCCGCGCCGCAGGAGACCGCGCTCTGCAGCAGGTCTCCACCATCCTGCGCAACGCGACACGCAAGAGCGACCTGCTCAGCCAGCGTGATGATGGCTCGCTGATTGCGGTGCTGGGCCAGACCGATTCCAGCGGCGCCATCATCCTCGCCGAGCGCGTCCGTCATGCCACGGCAGAACTGCATGGACTCGATGGGCCGGTCACCTGCAGCATCGGGCTGACCTGCTATCACCCGGCGCCCGATACGCTCACGCTGGCCAACCGGCTCGAGCTTTGCGAGCGCGCCCAGCACGCACTCAAGAAGGCCAAACGCCAGGGACGCAATCGCGTGCGCTTCCTGGAGCTTGAGCCGGTCATCCCGACGGACACCTTCGCAAGCCCCCAGGCCCCGAGCGGCTTCCCCTCGCCCGATCTGCCCTGAGTGCGGTCTTTCGTGTGTGCGACCTGCCACGGATGCCCTTCAGACACATCCCCATCAACGACAACGGCCACCCCGAAGGGTGGCCGTTGTCGTTTGACTCACTCAGCACTCACTCAGTACTCACAAAGGAGACATACAGGAGTCACACAGGCTTGCGCGGTGTTTCAGCGCAGAGGCCTGCTCAGAGACCGGGTCAGATATCTGAAGCCGATTCTCAGTCCAGCTTGCTCAGGTCGCGCACGGCGCCCTTGTCAGCGGAAGTCGCCAGCAAGGCATAGGCCTTGAGCGCGGCGGAGACACGACGGTTGCGCTGGATGCTTGGCTTCCAGGCATCCTTGCCGCGGGCATCCATCGCTTCACGGCGCTCATGCAGCTCGCTGTCGCTCAGCTTGACGTTGATGGTGCGATTCGGGATGTCGATCAGGATGGTGTCGCCATGCTCGACCAGGCCGATGGCACCGCCCGCCGCAGCTTCCGGAGACGCGTGACCGATGGACAGGCCCGAGGTACCGCCGGAGAAACGACCGTCGGTGAGCAGCGCACACGCCTTGCCCAGCCCCTTGGACTTGAGATAGGACGTCGGGTAGAGCATTTCCTGCATGCCCGGACCGCCCTTCGGCCCTTCGTAGCGGATGATCACGACGTCGCCTTCCTTGACCTTGTCGGCCAGGATGTCTTCCACCGCCTGATCCTGGGACTCACAGACGTAGGCACGGCCTTCGAAGACGAGGATGGAGTCATCGACGCCAGCGGTCTTCACCACGCAACCATCCAGTGCGATGTTGCCGTACAGCACGGCCAGGCCGCCCTGGGTGGAGAAGCAATGGTCGTAATCGCGGATACAGCCCTGGGCGCGATCACCATCCAGGCTCGGCCAGCGCGCGCTCTGCGAGAAGGCGGTCTGGGTCGGGATACCGCCCGGGCCGGCGCGATAGAACTCGACGACTTCATCAGTGGGCGAACGCATGATATCCCACTCTTCCAGCGCCGCAGACAGCGAGTCGCCGTAGACGGTCGGCACGGAGGTATCCAGCACGCCGGCACGATCCAGCTCGCCCAGGATCCCCATGATGCCGCCGGCACGATGGACATCCTCGATGTGATATTTCTGGGTGTTCGGCGCCACCTTGCACATCTGCGGCACGCTGTGGGACAGCTTGTCGATGTCGGACATGGTGAAGTCGACACCTGCTTCCTGAGCGGCGGCCAGCAGGTGCAGGATGGTGTTGGTCGAGCCACCCATGGCGATATCCAGCGTCATCGCGTTGGCGAAGGCGGCGCGGGAGCCGATGGCACGCGGCAACAGGTGCTCTTCGTTGCCTTCGTAGTAACGGCGCGCCAGCTCGACGATGCGATGCCCGGCGTTCTCGAACAGACGACGTCGATCGGAGTGCGTGGCCAGTACGGTGCCGTTGCCCGGCAATGCCAGACCCAGTGCTTCCATCAGGCAGTTCATGGAGTTGGCCGTGAACATGCCCGAGCAGCTGCCACAGGTCGGGCAGGCGCTGCGCTCGATCTCGGCGACCGTCTCGTCGTCGACGCTGTCATCGGCGGCGATGACCATGGCATCGACCAGATCGAGGCCGTGATCCAGCAGCTTGGTCTTGCCGGCTTCCATCGGGCCGCCGGAGACGAAGATGACCGGGATGTTGAGGCGCATGGCGGCCATCAACATCCCCGGGGTGATCTTGTCACAGTTGGAGATGCACACCAGCGCATCCGCACAGTGGGCATTCACCATGTATTCGACGCTATCGGCGATCAGGTCACGCGACGGCAACGAATACAGCATGCCGTCGTGGCCCATGGCGATGCCATCATCGACCGCGATGGTGTTGAATTCCTTGGCGACGCCGCCGGCCTTCTCGATCTCGCGCGCGACCAGCTGCCCCATGTCCTTGAGGTGGACGTGGCCCGGCACGAACTGGGTGAAGGAGTTGGCAACGGCGATGATCGGCTTCTGGAAGTCGCCATCTTTCATGCCGGTGGCGCGCCACAGGGCGCGAGCGCCGGCCATGTTACGACCTGCGGTGGTCGTACGGGAGCGATACTCTGGCATGGTAAACCTCATTCAATGCTTGGCCGCTCTCCTGTGCGAAGAGGGACTGATTCATGGAATTGCGCCTGGCAAGATCAGGAAACTGACGCCACCCTTCTGCGCAATCCGCTGCAGAATCACTCCGCACGGGAGCGGCTTCTGTTTTGGTCAGGCGGCGTCCCGCTCGGGGTACGCACGCCTGGTGTCCAGAGGAGACGCGTGCCTCATGGGTCAACGCTGTCTGCCTAGGGTCAATTCTGTCATGTACCGGCCCCGCTTGCCTACCAGATAGCGCCGCCCACGCCACCAGCAGCCCCGAAAGATGCCGACAAGCGCCGAAAGCGTTGAATGAAGCGGCCTCTAGCGTGGGCCTGCGGCGGGAGGCGCTGATTACACTGAAGGACGACACATCAGGCAATGCCAGACACCCCACAAGGAACAGGAGTCACCCATGGCCGGAAAATTCGTCATCACTCGGGGCAAGGACAGCAAGTTCTACTTTGCGCTGAAGGCAGGCAACGGCGAGAAGATCCTGCAGAGTCAGGGCTATGCCGACAAGCGCGGCTGCCTGAACGGCGTGGAATCCGTGCGCAAGAATGCCGTCGAGGAAAAACGCTTCACTCGGGAAGTCGCCAAGGACGGACGTTTCTATTTCACCTTGCTGGCCGCCAACAGCCAGCAGATCGGTCGCAGTCAGATGTACAAGTCGGAATCCGGGCGCGACAACGGCATCGCCAGCGTCGGTCGCAATGCCGCCGAGGCGGCCGTCCTCGAGCAACTCGACACCGCCTGAGCACGAGCTAGCCAGCCCAGTCCCTTTCTCGATCACTCTCCCAATCACTCTTCCAATCGCCCTTCCAATCGCTCTCCCAGACTCTCCCGGAATCGACAGACCCAAGCCAAGGAAGAAGAAAGCACAGCAAGAAGAAAGCACAGCAACGACAGAGGCCCCGCCAATTGGCGGGGCCTCTGTCGTCTTGCGGCTGATTTCGGCGCTGGTTGAGCTCAACATCTGGCGCTCAGCATCTGGCGCTCAGGGCCAGGCAATCAGCGCTTGTCACTCACGCCTCGCCGCTGATCACACACCACTCAATGACGCTGGGCGCTGTCACTGTCGAAGACCACACGCGAGACATCCGCGTAGCGCGCCGCGAAGTGCACGATCATGCCTTCCTTCAGGTATTCCGGCAGCTCATCGTAATCGCGCTGGTTGGCCTGCGGCAGAATCAGCTCGTAGATATCACTGCGCCGCGCCGCGATCACCTTCTCGCGGATACCGCCCACCGGCAGCACCTGACCGGTCAAGGTCAGCTCACCGGTCATCGCCAGCCCCTTGCGCGGCGCCTGATGCTTGGCCAACGACATCAGCGCCGTGGTCATGGTCACGCCGGCGCTGGGGCCGTCCTTGGGCGTCGCGCCTTCAGGCACGTGCAGGTGAATGAAGGACTCGTTGAAGAAATCCGCCTCGGCATCGTAGGCCTCGAGATTGGCCAAGGTGTAGGAGTAGGCGATGTTGGCCGATTCCTGCATCACGTCGCCCAGCTTGCCGGTCAGCTTCAAACCACGCGTCAGGCCATGCACCCGGGTGGCTTCGATGGGCAGGGTCGCACCGCCCATGTTGGTCCAGGCAAGCCCGGTCACCACGCCCTCGCCGGCCAGGACCTTCTCGCGACGGAATATCGGCGCACCGAGGAATTCCTCGAGGTTCTTGACCGAGACCTTCACGGTCGGCAGCTCCTCTTCCAGCAACTTCACCGCCGCCTTGCGCACGATACGGTGCAGCTGTTTCTCCAGCTGGCGCACGCCGGCCTCACGCGCATAGCCCTCGATGACCTGACGCAGCGCGGCATCACTCAGATTGATGCGCTTCTTGGGGATGTTGTCGCGGGTCAGCAGCTTCGGCCACAGGTGGTGCTTGGCGATCGCCATCTTCTCCTCGGCGATGTAGCCGGAGAGGCGAATCTGCTCCATGCGGTCCAGCAGCGGGCCGGGGATGCTGTCCAGCGTATTAGCGGTACACACGAACAGCACCTTGGAGAGATCGAGGCGCACATCGAGGTAATGATCGAGGAAGTCGACGTTCTGCTCCGGGTCCAGCACCTCGAGCAGCGCCGAGGCCGGGTCGCCCTGGAAGGACTGCCCCAGCTTGTCGATCTCATCGAGCATGATCACCGGATTCTCGACCTTGACCTCCTTGAGCGCCTGCACCAGCTTGCCGGGCATGGCACCCACGTAGGTGCGGCGATGACCCTTGATCTCGGACTCATCGCGCATGCCGCCGATCGAGAAGCGATAGAACTCGCGTCCCAGCGCCTGGGCGATGGAGCGCCCGATGGAGGTCTTGCCCACGCCGGGCGGGCCGACCAGCAGCAGGATCGAGCCGCCGACATCGCCCTTGAAGGTGCCCTCGGCCAGAAACTCGACGATGCGTGACTTCACATCATCCAGCCCATCGTGATCGCGATTGAGCACGGTGCGCGCATGCGCCAGATTGAGCTGATCGGTGGAGGTGATGCCCCACGGCAGCGAGGTCAGCCAGTCAAGATAGTTGCGCGTGGTGCCGTATTCCGGCGAGCCGGTCTCCAGCACCGACAGCTTGTCGAGCTCATCATCGATGCGCGACTGGACCCGCTCCGGCACCTTGAGCTCGTCGAGACGCGCGCGGAAGGTATCGACGTCGTTCTCGCGATCATCCTTGGAGATGCCCAGTTCACGCTGGATGACCTTGAGCTGTTCGCGCAGGAAGAATTCACGCTGATGCTTCTCCATCTGCGCATTGACCTGCTGGGAGATCTCGGTCTGCAGCTGTGCGACCTCGATTTCCTTGCGCAGCAGGGGCAGCACCTTCTGCATGCGCTCCATCACCGGCAGCGACTCCAGCACCTCCTGAAGCTCAGCGCCCTTGGCCGAGGTGATGGCGGCGGCGAAGTCAGTCAGCGGACCCGGTTCATGCGGGCTGAAACGGTTGAGGTACTGCTTGAGCTCCTCGCCGTACAGCGGGTTGATCGGCAGCAGTTCCTTGATGCCGTTGATCATCGCCATCGCGTAGGCGCGCGCCTCATCGCTCTCGGCATCGACCGGCTCGCGCGGATAGGTGACCTCGACCAGATAGGGAGGCTTGCGCGACAGCCAGCGCGTGATACGGAAGCGGCGCAGCCCCTGGGCGATGAACTGCACCTGGTCATCGCCATCTTCGGGCTTGTGGACGCGCACGGCGGAGCCGATCTCGGGGAAGTGCTCGACCCCCAGCTCATCGACCTCGACATCGCCGACGAAGGCCAGACCGACAGCATGATGCGGCGTATTGCCGACCAGCTGCATGGTCTCGGCCCAACGCTGCTTGTTGATCACCAGCGGCTGGACCTGGGCCGGGAAGAACGGGCGATTGTGAATCGGCAGCAGGTAGATGCGCTCCGGCAGCTGGTCGCCACTCGGCACCAGCCCACCCGAGGCGGAAGAAGAAGGCTCTTGTGACTGGCTGTCATCCTCGAAGCCGGCAAGAATATCGTCGTTATCGGAAATCTCTTCGTGACGTGGCATGCAACCCTCATGAAACCAGGCCTCGGTTGAGGCGATCATCTCCCCCAATGCGGCCAGTGAGCCACTTTATCAAGGCAGGCTTGCCGCACCGGGGGCGCAACACTGCGTGTTCAGGGTGGCACCTGATGCGCCCCCTGGAAACGACAATGCCCGCCATGAGGCGGGCATTGTCGTTTCCAGCATACTGCGCGGCGCTCAGTAGATCGGGGTGCCGTTGATCTTCACGCTGTCACCGTCGATCTCGACCACGAGGTTGCGGTCGGCGGCCTGCGGAGAGACACCCGCCATCATGGCCATCATCGGCGGTACGTTGCGGAACTCGAAGCGCCCGCTCAGACGATTCAGGAAGGCCTGCTGACCCGGCACGGTCTGCAACTCCTGGATGGTCAGGTCGGTGATGTCGGCACCATCGAGAATCATCTGGCCATCGCCCTGCATGTCGACGCCGAAGGCATCGCTCTTGGCATTCAGCGATTCCAGCGTCATGCGCGGAGAGGTGCTCAGCATGGTGAACAGCGGCGCTTCGACCTTCTCGAGGATGGCGACCTGCTGCTCTTCACTCAGCTCCTCGAACGGCTTGCCCGCTTCTTCCAGCAAGCCCTGCAGCTGGGTAATGAAGTCATAGACGGCTGCGCCCTGCAGACGATCGATCGAGATGGACACGTCGCCGCTGGCCATCTGCTGATCACCTGCGCTGACATCCTGCACCGACAGCTTCATCAGATAGCGCAGCTCGGTCGGGTCCAGACGCGTTTCGCCGCTGTAACGGATATCGCTGGCGACCACCGGCGGCTGACCGGTGCCGTTGTCGATGGTCAGGGTGTCCAGCACGATCTTGTCGTCCTGGCGGAAGTCATTGTCCGCCCCACGATAGATGCCGTTGAGGCTCAGGGTGCCGACGCTGACCTTCTCGGCGCCATTGGTGATATCGAACGGCGTGATCTCGCCATCCACGGTGATTTCCGGGGTATCACCACCATCGTGGGAGGCCAGCAGCTCGCCGCCCTGGAAGTCGATGCGCGTGCCGCTCTCCGGATCCTGCCAGTCAAAGGCCGGCAAGGTCAGGGTGGTGTCGCTGGCACCGCTGAAGTTGTCGACGCTGCCATCGAAGGCGATCGCCTTGCCATCGCCGAGCACTTCGGCGAAGACGTCGCGTGACGGCGTACCGTACAGCACCTTGACGTTGCCCTGCATGGTGGTCGACAGCAGGCCGTGGCCGGCTTCATAGGGCAATACGATGCGCATGGGACCTTCGCCGTCCCCGGTGGCGAGTTCCATCTCTACCCGGCCCGTGGAGCCGAACCAGCCGCTGTCGACATCCTCACGGGTCGCCTTGATGTCGGAGCTCCTGTCGAGCTCTGCCACCATGCGGGCCATCTCATCTTCAAAGCGCTGGCTTGAGTAAGCCACGCCGCCGACATAGCCGGCTGCCCCGATGACGACCACTGCCGTCGCGGTTACCAGTCCCTTGCCCATCGCATTAACCCTTGTCCGTTATTGGAGCATCACACCGTCTGCGCGGTGCCTCTTGTCGCATCTGCTTCCATCAGTGAAACACGTGCGTGAGCCTCGCCGCCAAGGCAGCGAAGCGTCAGTGCAACCACAGCCACAGATGCATCGTCGACCAGGCATAGATACCGGCGAAGACGTCATCCAGCATGATGCCGAAGCCACCGGCAACCCGGCGGTCGGCCCAGCGAATCGGCCATGGCTTGAGAATATCGAAGACCCGGAAGACCACGAAGCCCCATAGCGCTGCCTGCCAAGAGAATGGCACGGCGGCCATCGTGATCCAATAGCCGACGAATTCGTCCCAGACGATCCCGGAGTGATCATGCACACCGAGATCGCGCGAGGTGCGATCACAGATCCAGATCCCGACCAGCGACGCGACCAGCACGATGGCCAGATACGGCCACAGCGTGAGGTTGGTCATCAGCCAGTAGAACGGGATGGCCGCGAGAGTACCGAAGGTGCCCGGTGCAAAGGGCGCGGTACCACTGCCCAGCCCGAAGGCCAGGAAGTGCACGGGGCGCCGCCAGACACTGGCGGGAGCGCGATTCATGGTGCCACCCCGTTCGCGTTGCGTGGCGACGCATCGCCGCAGGAGCCGTCTGGCCCAGAGGCCTGCGTGGCAGAGACCTGTGTGTCAGAGCCCTGTGAGACAGAAGCCTGCGAGGCAGAGAAATGCTGCCAGCTCTGGCCTGTCGCTGCCTGTTCAACGCCCTTGTCCATCAGCATCACGCGCGGCGCATCGCTGCCCGCCGCCTGCATGCGACCGATGACATTCAAGGACAGGTTGAGTGAGCGCAGGGCAAGCCTGGCCGTCTCGAGGTTCTCTGCGGGCAGCGTGAGCAACAGCTCGTAATCGTCGCCGCCATTGAGGACCGCCTCGCGGGCGCCCTGCTCGCCCAGCGCCGTGACCAGCTCCGGCGCCAGCGGCAGTTCGCCAAGCTCCAGCGCCGCCGACAGCTGACTGGCACGACAGATGTGTGCCAGGTCGCCCATCACGCCATCGGAGACATCCAAGCCCGCACTGGCCAGCTCACGCAGCGCCAGCCCCGCATCGACCCGCGGTTCTGGTCGCAGGTAGGCCGCCAGGCAAGGATTCAGCACATCGCGTACGCCATCCTGCCAGGCCTTGAGGCCAGCATGCGCCAACCCCGGCAGGCCGGTGACCGCGATGAGGTCCCCCTCACGGGCGCCGTCACGCCGCAGAATCGGGCGGGTCACGCTGTCGGCCTGCTGGGCAGGCTCGAGCACGCACGGCAGCTCGCCATGCACGGTGATCGTGATGGAGAGCGGGCCGCGCGTGACGTCGCCGCCTACCAGCGCGATACCGTAGCGATCCGCCAGCGCGTGGAAACCGGCTGCAAAACCATGCAGCCAGTCTTCATCCACATCCGGCAACGTCAGGGCCAGCAACGCCCAGCGCGGGGTCGCGCCCATCGCCGCCAGATCAGACAGATTGACGGCCAGGGCGCGATGGCCAATGGACGCCGCAGGCGCATCCGGCGGGAAGTGCACCCCCGCCACCGAGGTATCGACACTGACCGCCATCTGCATGCCATCACTGGCGGCAAGAAGTGCACAGTCGTCACCCGGCCCCAGCAACACGCCCGGTGCCCCGGACAGATCGCGCTGGAAGTAGCGGGCAATCAGCTCGAATTCACCTGGCATGTCAGCGCAGGCGGGCCTGGGTCACCTCGGCACTGCGCAGCTTGACTGCCAGCTTGTCGAGGATCCCGTTGACGTACTTGTGCCCGTCGGTGGCACCGAAGGTCTTGGCCAGTTCGACCCCTTCGTTGATCGCCACGCGATACGGCACTTCCATGCGCTTGGACAGCTCGTAAGCGCCCAGACGCAGGATGGCCAGCTCGATCTCGTCGAGATCCTGCAGGCGACGGTCGAGCAGCGGGCTGATGCTGGCATCCAGTTCTTTCTGGAAGCGCGGCACGTTGTGCAGCAGTTCGTGGAACAGGGCCTGGTCGGCGATGCGCATCACCTCGACCCAGTTTTCGTGCAGCTCGACGTCATCGTCGACCTTTTGACCACGGAACTCGGCTTCGATGGTGGTCATGTTCTTGCCGGTCATCTGCCACTGGTAGATGCCCTGCACGGCCAGCTCGCGAGCGGCGCGACGCGCCTGCTGCTGCTTGGACGGCTCGCGCTCGGTACGTTCCTTGCGTTCGCTCACGCGTCACCTCCCATGGCCTTGAGCAGGGAGACCATTTCCATCGCCGCCATGGCCGCTTCGGTACCCTTGTTGCCAGCCTTGGTGCCGGCACGCTCGATGGCCTGCTCGATGGAATTCACCGTCAGCACGCCATTGGCGACCGGGGTGTCGAATTCGAGCTGCAGACGCGACAGCGCGGAATTGCACTCACCAGCGACGTATTCGAAGTGCGGCGTACCACCGCGGATCACCGCACCCAGCGTGATGACGGCGTGCGGCTTGACCTTGGCCAGCACGGCCTTGACGGCCAGCGGAATTTCCCAGGCACCCGGCACGTGGATCAGGTCGATGTTTTCCTCATCGACGCCGTGGCGTACGAGAGAATCGACCGCGCCTTCCACCAGGCTGTCGACGACATGGTGGTTGAAACGCCCGACGACGATGACGTAACGGCCATCGACATTGGTGAAAGTGCCTTCGAGTTGAGCAATCGGTTGCATGGTCAGTCCACAATGCTAGCGCCCCGGAGAACCGGGGCGGGGATATCAATCATACCGGGGAAGGCCGCCAGAAGTGCGCGACCTCCCCCGCCATTTGGGGTGCCGAAGCGCTTACGCGCCTGCGGCGTCTGCGCCTGTCTCGCCTGCCGTGTCATCACTGCCGACCAGTTCGACCACTTCGAGGCCAAACCCGGACAGGGCAGAGAATTTCCACGGCGAGCTGAGCAGACGCATCCGGCCGACACCGAGATCCCGAAGGATCTGGGCACCGGTACCGGTGGTCAGATAATTGCCTGCACCATCGGATTCGTTGGTGCGCGGCGTACGACGTCGTCCGAGGAAGACATCGAGACGATCCTTGTAATCCATCGCGTCGCTGCCGGTGTCCAGCAGTACCAGCACGCCGGCATCGGCGGCGGCGACTTCGGCGAGCGCATCATTGAGCGCCCAGCTGCTGCTGCCCGGCTGACGCAGGGTCAGCAGGTCACGCATCGGGTCCTGCACGTGCACGCGCACGGTGGTCAGAGACTCGGCGTCCGGCGTGCCCTTGACCAGCGCCAGGTGGTGACGGCCCTGGATGCGATCGCTGAAGCAGTGCAGCGTCAGCTCGCCGAAGGCGGTCTCGACCTGCTCGCTGTCCAGTACTTCAACGGTCTGCTCATTGTGGATGCGATATTCGATCAGGTCCGCAATGGTGCCGACCTTGAGGTCATGCTCGGCGGCGAAGCGCTCGAGCTCTTCACGACGCGCCATGCTGCCGTCGTCGTTCATGACCTCACAGATCACGCCGGTTGCGCCAAAGCCCGCCATGGACGCCAGGTCACAGGCCGCCTCGGTATGGCCAGCGCGACGCAGCACGCCACCCGGTTCCGCCATCAGCGGGAAGATGTGCCCCGGCTGGACGATGTCCTGCGGGCGCGCATTGCGCGCGGCGGCAGCCTGCACGGTACGGGCGCGGTCAGCCGCCGAGATGCCGGTGGTGACGCCTTCGGTGGCCTCGATGGAGAGCGTGAACTTGGTGCCGAAGCCGGAACCGTTGGCCTGAACCATCAGTGGCAGCTGGAGCTGTTCGCAATGCTCACGCGACATCGGCATGCAGATCAAGCCACGCGCGTGGCGTGCCATGAAGTTGATGTGCTCGGCTGTCACGGCTTCCGCGGCGATGATGATGTCGCCTTCATTCTCACGATCCTCGTCATCCATGAGGATGACCATCTTGCCTTGCCGGATATCCTCGACGAGTGCTGCGATGCCTGATAGCGCCATGCTTGCTCCACTTTACGGGCTGCGCCGGCCCATGCTGGACCCACGCGTATTATCAAAAAGTCGGGCGTCAGGGTACCCCGCCACCCCGTTTTGCGCCAGCACCCAGCAACGCCGCTGTCGCCAGACGGCGGCAAGTGCTTGCGTGACAAGAAGAAATCAGTCGCCGCTCTCCTGCGGGTCTGGCGATGCCAACGGCACTGCGGTGATGCGCCAATCACGCCCCACCGCCCGGATATCGCGAATCTCGACCCGGCGCTGCTGCGCCATGTGATCCAGCCCCGGCAGCGCCAGCAGCGGGCGAGCCTCGCCGCCCAGCAGCGTCGGGGCCATGAAGAGCTGCATCTCATCGACCAGCCCCGCCTGGATCATGGCCCCGGCCAGTACCGCACCGGTTTCCAGCAGCACTTCGTTGGCCTGCTCGTGCTCGGCCAGATAGCGCAGCAGGGCCTCGAGGTCCACGCGGCCATCCGCGCCAGCCGGCAGCGCCAGCACCTCGGCACCGGCCGCCTCCAACAAGGTACGTCGCTCAGCCAGCGCCGCTGTCTCATCCGCGACACATACCAGCAGCGTACGACCGGATTGCGCCAGAATGCGCGCCGCCAGCGGCAGACGCAGATGGCTGTCCACCACCACGCGCAACGGCTGACGTGCCACCAGCGCCTCGAGCCCCAGCGGATGGTCTTCGAGCCCGAGCTGGTCGGCGCGCACATTGAGGCGCGAATCATCGAAGATGACCGACTCGATGCCGCTCATCACCACGCTGGAGCGCGCACGCAGACGCTGCACGGCGCTGCGCGCTTCGGGGCCGGTGATCCACTGGGATTCGCCGGAAGCCATCGCCGTGCGCCCGTCCAGACTCATGGCCTGCTTGAGGCGCACGAAGGGCCGACCGCGCTCCATGCGTGACAGGAAGCCGGGATTGAGCGCTCGCGCCTCCTGCTCCATCACCCCGACCGTCACCGCGATGCCTGCGCCCTGCAGCAGCGCGATGCCGCGCCCAGCGACCTGCGGATTCGGATCACGCATCGCGATCACCACCCGCGAGACGCCCGCCGCGATCAGCGCCAGCGAGCAAGGGCCGGTACGCCCGGTGTGGGAGCAGGGCTCCAGCGTTACATAGGCCACGCAGCCCAGCGCGCGCTCACCCGCCTCTGCCAGCGCATTGACCTCGGCATGCCCTTCCCCGGCACGCACGTGAAAGCCGCTCGCGATCACCTCATCGGTCTCGGCCTCTACCAGCACACAGCCGACACGCGGATTGGGCTGCGTCGTGTAGCTGCCCAGTCGCGCCAGGCGCAGGGCGTGGGCCATGTGGCGCGCATCACGCGCCGAGGGAGCACTGCGTTCGTGAGAGTGGCTGTCACGGGGAGCATGAGAAGCATGAGGAGAAAGAGACATGCGATACCTTGGCGTGAAACGAGAGAAGGTCAGGCGTAGCCCAGGCGGCGGCCAATACCCCGAGGTTTGAGCCACGCAGCGTGACGCGACAGCGCCAGCAGGCGCAGGCCTCGAGGTCATCAGTAAAGATGCCGGTGTCGAGACATCAGGGCCGCGCGTCTTCCTCGCCCGGCAGGAAGCTGGGCTCCTGGGCGAGACGGTCGATCTCGGCGCGGAACTCATCAAGATCCTGGAAGCGACGATAGACCGAAGCGAAGCGGATATAGGCGACCTGATCCAGCCGCTTGAGCTGCTGCATGACCTCATCGCCGATGCGCCGCGCCTCGATCTCACGCTCGCCGGTGGCACGCAGACGCTGACGAATGCGCTCCACCGCGGCCTCGATCAGCTCGGAGGATACCGGGCGCTTTTCCAGCGCGCGCAGCATGCCGGCACGCAGCTTGTGCTCATCGAAGCTCTCACGCGAGCCGTCACCCTTGACCACGCGCGGCATGACCAGCTCCGCCGTTTCGTAGGTCGTGAAACGCTCACCGCAGGCCGCGCACTGGCGACGCCGCCGCACCTGGTCACCCTCGACCACCAGTCGGGAATCCGTGACCTTGGTTTCATGAGTTCCACAGAAGGGACAGTGCATGTTGGAGAGCCTGCTTGGGTGCGAGGTGGCTGCGGCCCCGCGCGAAGCACAGCGAGGAAGTGGCGCAGCGCAGCCGAATGACAGCGAATGGCGGGGATTGTAAAC
>NZ_JARWKU010000005.1:0-279465 GCF_029846435.1 Cobetia sp. 1AS1 | reverse complement strand
GAGCGACCTCGAAATACCCCACGTCACAGCCTTCCTCACCGCCGCTCTGGGTCTGGACGGCGACGGTGCGCAGCTCGCTGCCACGCGCAGCCAGAATCTGGTCCATCGCGCCGGCGAACCAGCCGGTGAACATGTACTCGAGCTTGGTACCTGTCTTGCCCTGCTGATAGACGAAGCAGGAGTGTTCTAGGCGCACCTTGCAGGTACCGCGCTCCAGATCGATCTCCTCGGTGATGAACAGACCCCAGCCGCGCTGCGACAGGCGCTTCATGTAGTGCTCGAAGACTTCGACGCCGACCAGGCCATGCAGCTCGGCTTCCTTCTCGCACCAGTGCCAGGCGCTCTTGTAGCCGGCGTGATAGAGAATCTCGGCGTATTTCTCCACGCCCAGCGCCTCTTCCACCGCGACATGGTTGTTGATGAAGAAGTGGCGCGGCACGTACAGCATCGGCAGCGCATCGGACGTCCAGACGCCAGTCTCGCTATCCACTTCGATCGGCAGTTCAGGGGCCATCTTGCTCATGTCGGTGTCCTCCAAAGGGGGCTTGAGGGAATTGCAAAAGAGAGATCAGGAAAGAGAGATCAAGTAAGAGCGATCAATAAAGGGCACGGGCAGCCAGACTCAGCCGCCCCAGACATTTTCCAGCGTGCGCAGCCAGTTCTCGCCCATGATCTTGCGTACCTGATGCTCGCTCATGCCGCGACGCAGCAGCGCCTCGGTCAAATTGGGGAACTCGCCGATGGTGCGGATGCCTTCCGGATTGACGATCTTGCCGAAGTTGGTGAGACGACGGGCGTAGCCCTTGTCGTGGGTCAGCCACTCGAAGAAGTCCTGACCGTGGCCCTGGGTGAAATCGGTGCCGATGCCGATGGCATCCTCGCCGACCAGGTTCATCACGTATTCGATGGCCTCGACGTAGTCGTCGACGGTGGCGTTGACGCCGGCCTTGAGGAAGGGGGTGAACATGGTGACGCCGACGAAACCGCCGTGTTCGGCGATGAAGCGCAGCTCGGCATCGGACTTGTTGCGCGGGTGGTCCTTGAGACCGGCCGGCGCGCAGTGGGAATAGCAGACAGGTACCTTGGATTCGAGGATGACTTCCTCGGAGGTCTTCGAGCCGACGTGGGAGAGATCACACATCACGCCGACGCGGTTCATCTCGGCGACCATCTCGCGCCCGAAGCCGGACAGGCCGCCGTCGCGCTCGTAGCAGCCGGTGCCGACCAGATTCTGGGTGTTGTAGCACATCTGCACGATGCCCACGCCGAGCTGCTTGAAGACATCGACATAGCCGATCTGGTCTTCATAGGCGTTGGCATTCTGGAAGCCATAGATGATGCCGGTCTTGCCGGCGGCCTTGGCGGCGCGGATGTCGGCGGCCGTGCGCGCCACGCAGACCAGATCACTGCTCTCGGCGATCAGCTGGTTGCTCTTGACGATGTTGTTGACGGTCGCCTGGAAGCCTTCCCAGACCGAGACAGTGCAGTTGGCAGCGGTCAGACCGCCCTTGCGCATGTCCTCGAACAGCTCGCGCTGCCACTTGGCGATCACCAGACCATCGATGACGATGCTGTCATCGTGCAGGGCGCGGGCCGCATCGGACCCACCGAAGGAGGAGGAGAATTCGGACATCATGTCGCTCCGGCGCTGGGCAGGCGGCTCTGGAAGTCAGGTCACTGCCCGTACCCGGCGGACAGGGCCTGCCGGAACACGATCTCCAGCAGGCTGTGCCAGCATAGTCCTGCCCTCTTTCCCCTCTGACGCCAGATGCGACCCGTGGCTATCGAATCGCGTCAGGGCTGTCGTTTCTGAAACGACGACGCCCCGACTCGAGAGAGCCGGGGCGTCGTGGGACAGCCGATGGTGTAGCGTCAAGCCGGTCAATGCGCGGGGGACAGCTCCTTGAGCGAAGGCAGCAGGTCCCAGCTCAACCAGCCACGCGGCTGTTCCAGACGCTTCAAGTAGCCCATGCCGAGATTGTTCATCTGACGGCGCGTCCAGCTGGCGCGGCGCTGGATATAGGCCGAGGGCTTGCCGGCATTGAAGCGGATCGGGTTGGGCAATACCGCCGCCAGCAGACTGGCCTGGTAGGCGGAAAGGCTGGCGGCATCGGTATTGAAGTGATGCTCGGCCGCGGCCTCGACGCCGAAGACGCCCGGCCCCCATTCGGCGACGTTCAGGTAGACCTCGAGAATGCGCTCCTTGGGCCAGATCATCTCGATCAGGATGGTGAACCAGACCTCCAGCCCCTTGCGCACCCAGCTGCGCCCGTTCCACAGGAAGACATTCTTGGCGGTCTGCTGGCTGATGGTACTGGCGCCGCGCAGACGCTCACCGGCCAGCCGCGCATCGATGGCCTTGACGATCTGATCGACATCGAAGCCGTAGTGATCGGGGAATTTCTGGTCTTCCGAGGCGATCACCGCCAGACGGGCATTGTTGGAAATCTGCTCCATCGGCACCCAGTCATGCTGCAGCGCCATCGGCTCGCCGGTGACCAGGCCATAGCCCCACTTCTCGAGCATCACCATCGACACCGGCAGCGGCACGAAGCGCAGCAATACCACCAGGCCGATGCAGGCCACCATCCAGCAGGCGATGACCTTGAATGTCCACACCGCCAGCCAGCGCAGACGCTCCATCGGGCGCATGCCGGCACGCGGCGCCGGGCGGCGTGTCGCCCCGCGCCGAGCACCCGCCACACGCTCCGTGCCTTCCTGCCTGCGTTGCTGTCCTCGTGCCATCCCTTGCCGTCCCCTGTCGTGCGTGTCGTGGCTCGTCATTCCGCCGCCGAGCCATTGTCGTGTCAGCCACTGCTTCCTGGTGCCTTCGAGTGTACCAGAGCGTGCCGGTGGCTCCTGTGAAAACGACAACGCCCCTGCCGGAGCGGCAGAGGCGTTGGATGTTGCGGAAGTCTGGTGTCAGTCGGCAGGCATCAGCCTTGCAGGCGCACGCTGGCGTAGGTCGGCTCACCGCGCGCATTGGCCAGTGCCAGAATCGCCGAGGAGACGGGGGACTCGCTGGCCGGTTGCAGGGGCGCATTGCCGACCATGCTCTGGCCGATCGACTGGTGCAGCAGCCCTTCCAGACTGGCGACACCGGTCAGCTGATGATCGCCATCGGCGCGACACGGCACCTCCAGCACGCTGACACTGCGCTCGCCCCCGATGCGCTCGTCACGCGGCGGCATGCCGAAGTACTCGCGGTAGCACTTGGAGAAGTGCGGCGTGGACACGAAGCCACAGGCCGAGGCCACCTCGATGATCGACAGCGCCGTCTGCTTGAGCAGCTGACGCGCGCGGGTCAGGCGCAGCTTGAGGTAGTAGCGCGACGGCGAGCAGTGCAGATACCGCTGGAACAGCCGCTCCAGCTGACGGCGCGAGACATCGACATAGTGCGCCAGCTCGTCCAGGCCGATGGGCTCTTCCAGATTGGCCTCCATCAGCGCGACGATTTCCAGAAGCTTGGGCTGGGTGGTGCCCAGCACATGCTTGAGCGGCACGCGCTGCTGGTCCTGCTCGCCACGTACGCGATCGCAGATGAACATCTCGGAGATCCCCGCCGCCAGCTCGCGGCCATGCTCGCGACCGATCATGGTCAGCATCATGTCCATCGGCGCGGTACCGCCGGAGGCCGTGGCGCGGTCCTGATCGATGGAGAACAGTCGTGTGGTCAGCGGCACGCGCGGGAAGGCTTCCTGCATCGCGGCCAGACACTCCCAGTGGATGCTGGTCTCATGGCCTTCGAGCAGCCCCGCCTGAGCCAGCGCCCAGCTGCCGGTGCAGACGGCGCCCAGCTTGCGGCCGGCACGTGCCTGGGCCTGCAGCCAGCTGACATGCGGGCGATGCACGGAGCGCTGGATGCCGACGCCGCCGCACACGATGACGATATCCAGCGGCGGGCAGGCCTCGGTGGAGGTATCGGGCGTGACCTGCAGGCCATCGCTGGCGCGCACGGGGGCGCCTTCCAGCGTCACGGTATACCAGCGGTACAGCTCGCGTCCGGCCAGCTGATTGGCCATGCGCAGCGGTTCCACCGCCGAGGCCAGCGAGATGAGCGTGAAGCTGTCGAGCAGCAGGAAGCCGATGGTCTGCGGCTGGCGCGTCTCGCCGGCCATTCCTGCAGCGGATGAGTGAGCTTCGTACGGGCGGGCGAAACGGCCACTGGTCAATGCCATGAGGGGAGTCCTTCTCTATATCTGCTTGAGTGGCAGACCGGGGCCTCGTGGTGCCCTCTCCCGTGGCCTGATGAGGCCGGCGGGGGTCCGCAGTATTATCGTTATTGGGTCTCAGCAGGGAGCGAACCTTGAGGGGTCGGCTCCAGCAGCGACGACATCGGCGATCGGCCCCATCAGGGGAAGGTCAATAAGCGACCTCTGCAATTCCGATAGCGTCAGGGATGTCGTGATTCACTGCCTGGACGTCGTGCGTTGTCCACCTCTCGACAGTAAACCATCGCGCCTGCATGGCGCAGTGACTTTATCGCCGCTATGCAGCAAATCATCGTTGCCGTACGGCACAGAATAACGCCTGAGTTGGCTACCACTGACGCAGCATAAGCAAACGCCACCAAATCGGGCTTTCATGCCTTGAGGTTCTGAAAAACGCCGCTTCTCATGACGAAAAAACGACAGTCCCGCTATCCATCAATCGATAGCGGGACTGTCGTTTCTGTCTTTCACGCAGCATCTCTGCTCGGCGAGCGATCAGCTGCGATTGGCACTTTCACACCTCAACGCCTGAGGCTCACCTCAAAGCAGGTGCTTCGCGTGCCTTTTCATTTCTACCGGCTACCACACTCACACCTCAAAGGAGGTGTTTCGCGTGGTAGGCAAGATGCTCATCGATGAAGCTGGCCATGAAGAAGTAGCTGTGGTCGTAACCGGGCTGACGACGCAGGACCAGCGGGTGATCCAGTTCGGCGCAGACCGCTTCCAGACGCTCCGGCTTGAGCTGCTCCTCGAGGAACTGATCACTCTCGCCCTGCTCGACGAACAGCTCCTGACGCGCGGCGCCGCTCTTGCTCGCCTGCTTGACCAGTTCGCAGGTGTCCCACTGCGCCCACTGGGTGCGGTCATCACCGAGATAGCCGCTGAAGGCTTTCTCGCCCCACGGGCAGGCCATCGGATTGACGATCGGCGCGAAGGCCGAGACCGAACGATAGCGGCCCGGATTCTTCAGCGCACAGATCAGAGCGCCGTGACCGCCCATGGAGTGACCGGAGATGGACTCACGCTCGCCATCCACCGGGAAGTGCCGCTTGACGAGCGCCGGCAGCTCCTCGGTGACGTAGTCATACATGCGGTAATGACGCGCCCACGGCTCGCGGGTGGCATTGACGTAGAAGCCTGCGCCACTGCCGAAGTCGTAGCTGTCGTCTTCGCCGACCAGATTGACGCCGCGCGGGCTGGTGTCCGGGCAGATCAGGGCGATGCCCAGCTCCGCCGCCTTCTTCTGCGCGCCGGCCTTCTGCATGAAGTTCTCGTCGGTGCAGGTCAGCCCCGACAGCCACCACAGCATCGGCACCGGGCCCTGTTCGGCCTGGGGTGGCAGATAGATGGCGAACACCATGTCGCAATCCAGGCTGCCGCTGCGGTGACGGTAACGCTTGAGCCAGCCGCCATGCACCTTGTTGGCGTTGACCAGCTCGAGTTGTTCGGTCGCGGTCATCATGCTCTCCCTTGTGATATCGCCCATGAAAACGGCGTCGGCAAGCCGACGCCGTTTCGCGTTCCAGACCTCACCGGGTAACAGGTGTTTCCCTGTTGCCCGGCGGCAGTTCAGCCTCGGATCAGAAGCTCAGCACGGTACGGATCGACTTGCCTTCGTGCAGCAGATCGAAGGATTCGTTGATCTTCTCGAACGGCATCTGATGAGTGATGAAGTCGTCCAGATTGATCGCGCCGTCCATGTAACGCTCGACGTAGCCCGGCAGTTCGGTACGGCCCTTGACGCCACCGAAGGCGGAGCCTTTCCAGACGCGCCCGGTCACCAGCTGGAACGGACGGGTGGCGATCTCTTCACCGGCACCGGCGACGCCGATGATGATGGATTCGCCCCAGCCCTTGTGCGCGCACTCAAGCGCCGCACGCATGACATTGACGTTGCCGATGCACTCGAAGGAGTAGTCGACGCCGCCGTCGGTCATGTCGACGATGGCTTCCTGGACCGGCACGGACAGCTTGCTCGGGTTGACGAAGTCAGTGGCGCCGAACTTGCGGGCCAGGTCGAACTTGTCTTCATTGATGTCGATGGCGATGATGCGCGACGCCTTGGCCATCACCGCGCCCTGGATGGCGGCCAGACCGATGGCACCGAGGCCGAAGATGGCGACGGTAGAGCCCGGCTCGACCTTGGCGGTGTTCATCACCGCGCCGATACCGGTGGTGACGCCACAGCCCAGCAGGCAGATCTTGTCCAGCGGCGCTTCCTTGGACACCTTGGCCAGCGAGACTTCCGGCACCACGGTGTATTCGGAGAAGGTGGAGGTGCCCATGTAGTGGTGCAGCATCTTGCCATCGAGGGAGAAGCGCGAGGTGCCGTCCGGCATCAGGCCGCGACCCTGGGTGGCACGCACGGCGCTGCACAGGTTGGTCTTGCCGGAGAGGCAGAACTTGCACTTGCCGCATTCGGCGGTATAGAGCGGAATGACGTGGTCGCCCGGTACCAGGCCAGTCACGCCCTCGCCCACTTCCTCGACGACACCGGCGCCTTCGTGGCCCAGCACGGACGGGAACAGGCCTTCCGGGTCTGCGCCGGACAAGGTGAACGCATCGGTGTGACAGACGGCGGTATTGACGATGCGAACCAGCACCTCACCGGCCTTCGGCCCTTCGACATCGATCTCGACCAGTTCCAGCGGCTTGCCGGCTTCCAGCGCAATCGCAGCACGTGATTTCATGAATCTCTCCTAGTGAGCATCAATAGCGGTAAACTGGCTGCCAATCTCATGCCCCCTGGTGTGGTGACGATCACCACGGAGGCCACCCTGAAAGGTAGCAGCACCTGACAGGTTGCATGGATGAGTCGCCCGAGGGACTCCCCACGCGACAGGCACTGGGCTCGTCCTTGCGGTTCATCCTCGCGGGCTTGGCATGGAGCACAGTCTACGCAGTCATGCGGGTGGGATTAAGCCGTCGGCACTCAGATGATTATTGCCACTCAACAACAATGAAAGAGGAGCCAGCATGCAGCGCTGGGACCGTATCGAAGCCTTCGTGGAAGTCGTCAGAATCGGCTCATTTTCCGGTGCCGCCCGTCACCTCGGGGTGTCCAGCTCACATGTCAGTCGTCTGATCAGCCAGCTGGAAGCCCAGCTCGACACCCAGTTGCTCTACCGCACCACCCGTCAGACGCGTCTCACCGATGCCGGACAGGTGTATTTCGAGCACTGCCATCACCTCTTCGATGGCTTCCGCGCCGCCGAACAGGCCATCGGTGACTTCCACGCCCGCCCCAGCGGCGTGCTCAAGCTGACCAGCGCCACCACCTTCGGCGAGCGCTACGTCGCGCCGCTGGTCAACGACTTCCAGCTGCTGCACCCGCAACTGGAAGTGCAGATGCACTTCACCAACCGCCCGGTGGAACTGATCGACGAGGGCTTCGACGTCGCCATCCGCATGGGCGTGCTCAAGGATTCCTCGCTGATCGCAAGACGGCTGGTGGACCGCCGCGAATTCGTCGTCGCCTCGCATGACTACTTCCAGCAGGCGCCGCGCCCGCACACCCTGGCCGAGCTCTCCAGTCACCGCTGCCTGGCCGGTTCCAAGCGCGAGTGGCTGTTCGAGGTCGAGGGTCAGCGCCGTGAGGTGCGCATCACCGGCAGCTGGCAGGCCAACTCCGGCCCGGCGCTGTTGGACGCCACGCTCAAGGGCCTTGGCCTTGCCCAGATTCCCGACTATTACGTCGCGCCCCATCTCGCCAGCGGCAAGCTGATCTCGGTGCTGGATGAGTACCAGGTGCGCGATACCGGGGTATGGATCGTCTATCCCCGCCACCGCCACCTCTCGCCCAAGGTGCGCCAGTTCGTCGACTTCATGGTCGAGCGCTTCGAGGGCGGCATCCCAGGACTTGACGCATGATGCGCCGCCGCGGATGAGCTGCCGAATTGATGAGCGAATAAGTTGATGAGCGGATAAGCGGATAAGCTGATGAGCCGACGAATGACAGACGGGCTGCCAATCGGCAGCCCGTCTGTCATTGCATTCACCATGTTCATCAACGGTGTCAGGCGCGCTGCGCCCCGCTGCCCGGCACTGCCTCCGGCAGATGCACCGGCGGTGCCTTGACCAGCAACTTGCTGGCCACGAAGTAGACCAGCGCCCCCAGCAGCGAGCCGGTGAACCAGCCGTAGTCGTAGAACCAGGAAAGTCCGGGCTGCGAGAAGCTGATCACCGTCAGCCCCACCGGCACGAAGAAGGCGATGAAGCCCGCCGGATTGAAGGCCGGATAGGTGCTGCCATCCAGATAGAGTGCCGGCAGATCAAAGGACTGACGACGGATCACGAAGTAGTCGACGATCATGATCCCCGCGATCGGCCCCAGCAGACTCGAATAGCCCAGCAGCCAGTTGGAATAGAGGCTCTCGAGACTCACGTCCGAGACGATCCAGCCCATCTTCTTGATCAGCTCGAAGCCCATCAGCAGCACCCCGACCAGCCCGGTCAGCAGCACGCCGCGCGTCTGGTTGATCAACTTCGGCGCGATGTTCTGGAAGTCATTGGTCGGCGAGACGATGTTGGCCGCGGTATTGGTGGAGAGCGTCGCGATGATGATCAGCACCATGGCGATGGCGACCCAGCCGGGGCTGTCGATGCGGCCGATCAGGTTGACCGGGTCGGAGATGGTCTCGCCCACCAGCGAGCTGGACGCCGCGGTCAGCACCACGCCGAGCGCCGCGAAGAAGAACATCGTCAGCGGCAGACCGATGATCTGACCGACGATCTGGTCCTTCTGGCTCTTCGCGTAACGACTGAAGTCAGGAATGTTCAGCGACAGCGTCGCCCAGAAGCCGACCATCGCGGTCAGGCCCGCCATGAAGTAGCTGGCCACGCCATCGCCCTCGGGACGATTCGGCGGCTGGGCCAACAGCTCGCTGATCGAGGTATGCGGCAGCGCCCACACCATCAGGCCGACACCCACCGCCAGCAGCAAGGGCGCGGACAGCGTCTCCAGCCACTTGATGGATTCCGCGCCGCGAATCACCACGAACAGGTTGAGCGCCCAGAACACGAAGAAGCCGATGACCTCGCCTACCCCGCCCAGCGCCTTCCAGTCGGCCGAGAGGCTCGACAGCAGCAGGTGGATCGCCAGCCCGCCGAACATCGTCTGGATACCGAACCAGCCACAGGCGACCACCGCGCGAATCATGCATGGCACGTTGGAGCCGATGATGCCGAAGGAGGAGCGCAGCACCACCGGGAAGGGAATCCCGAAGCGCGTGCCGGGGAAGGCGTTGAGGGTCAGCGGAATCAGCACCACCAGGTTGGCGACCAGAATCGTGAACAGCGCCTCGCCGACGCTCAGGCCGAAGTAGGCGGTCAGGACGCCACCCAGGGTGTAGGTCGGCACGCAGATCGACATGCCGACCCACAGTGCGGCGATGTTCCAGCGCGACCAGGTGCGTTCGGCACTCTTGGTCGGCGCGATATCCTCGTTGTAACGCGGGCTGCGGGCGACATCCTGTGCCACCACCAGCTCGATCATTTCCTCATTGCTGCGCACCATGTGCGAGCGCGTCTGTGTCGGGGCCATGAGTCCTCACCTGTTCAGCTGTTGTTATTGTTGAGGGTGATGCACTGCGCTTGCCTTGTGTCACTTGTCGTTTCTTGTCTTCCTCGTCTTCTCCGTCGCTTTCCTGACTCCTCTTCGCTCCTCCCCGTTCGGCACACTTCATCAGGCACACTTCATTCGGCACTGCATGCAGAAGATTCTGATGCAGAAGATTCTGCGGCAGACGAATCTGTGGCAGGCCGTGTAGAAGAAACACCTTGCGCAGTTCGTGTGGAAAACCCTGTGGCAAATCGCATGCCGCCGGCCGGATTATTGCCGACAAATCAAACCTGTCTTGCAAGACAACTTGAGATGCAATGGCGCGTATTTTCATGCATGACGCCTGTCAGGTGGCGACAAGCCGTGTTCGCGCCAACTGTCAGTATGGTCAGGTTCCAAGCTGGTGCAAGGCGGTCTTGCGCAATGTCCCCGCAAACGATCACAAGCCACTGTTGTGCATCGCCTTTTCCTTTGAAAATCGCGTGAACCACGCTGATTCTCCAGGCACCACAATGGTGAAATACGGCCTTTTCTGGGATAAAAACTCTTTGATAACAACAAGATAAATCCACAAGACTTTATTTGACACTTCATCTTGCCGAACGCGGGAACACTGTCTAATGTTCATTAAGCTGACTGGTGAGACAGGATTTAAATCGGACCTTTCCTGACCCACGATACCTGCCAGCGGCATGCAGATTTGCCAGGCAGGCGGCGTGTTTTTCCTGGGGCCATTTCGCGCTATCCCTGCTCACCCGCTCAGCCCACCAGCACTCATTGAAGACAACAACAACCGGCGCCAAGCGCCCGATGAGGAAGACATGTCGAACGATTCCCGCATCTCCTATACCGAAGATGCCGGCAAGCTGCGCTGCGCCGTCATCCAGATGGGACTCAACGTCTCCACCGACCTCGAGCCCGCGCAGATCCGTGATGCCATGAACGAAGCCCACCTGCCGCTGATCGACCAGGCCGGTGAGGCAGGCGTCAAGATCCTGTGCTTCCAGGAAGTCTTCAATCAGCCCTATTTCTGCCCGAGCCAGGATGCCAAGTGGTATGCCGCCGCCGAGCGCGTGCCCGACGGCCCCACCGTCACCCTGATGCAGCAGTACGCGAAGAAGCATCAGATGGTGATCATCGTGCCCATCTACGAGGAAGTGCAGCCGGGGGTGTACTACAACACCGCCGCCGTCATCGATGCCGACGGCAGCTATCTGGGCAAGTATCACAAGACCCACATCCCGCAGGTGGCGGGCTTCTGGGAGAAATTCTTCTTCAAGCCGGGCAAGTCCGACTGGCCGGTCTTCGACACCGCCTACGGGCGCATCGGCGTCTACATCTGCTACGACCGCCACTTCCCGGAAGGCTGGCGCGCATTGGCGCTCAACGGCGCCGAGATCATCTTCAATCCCTCCGCCACCGTCGCGGGCCTCTCCCAATACCTGTGGGAGCTGGAGCAGCCCGCCTCCGCCGCCGCCAATGGCTGCTACATCGCCGCCATCAACCGCGTCGGCCATGAACAGCCGTGGGATATCGGCGAGTTCTACGGCTCCTCCTACTTCGTGAATCCGCGCGGCCAGATCGAAGCCCAGGCCAGCGCCACCGAGGATGAGCTGCTGATCCACGACCTCGACATGTCGATGGTGCGCGAGGTGCGCAACAACTGGCAGTTCTTCCGCGACCGTCGCCCCGATGCCTATACCCGCCTCACCGATGGCGAGTGACGGACTGACGACCCGCACGACAACAACAAGACGACCTGACACTCAATGCCGGACAAGGCCGCGCGATGCGGCCGGGAGAGACTCATGGCAATCCTGATCAAGGGCGGCAGCATCCAGACCCACGAAGAGCGCTACACCGCCGATGTGCTGTGTGACGGCGAGACCATCACCGCCATCGGCACCGACCTGGACGTACCGGACGACTGCGAAGTGATCGACGCCAGCGGCTGTCTGGTGATGCCCGGCGGCATCGACCCGCACACCCACATGCAGTTGCCCTTCATGGGCACCGTGGCCAGCGAGGACTTCCAGACCGGCACCGCCGCGGCGCTGGCCGGTGGCACCACCATGATCATCGATTTCGTGATCCCCTCCCCCCAGCAACCGCTGATGGAGGCCTATCACACCTGGCGCGAATGGGCCGAGAAGTCGTGCTGCGACTACAGCTTCCACGTCGCCGTCACCTGGTGGGACGAGAGTGTCAGCCAGGACATGGCGACGCTGGTCGCCGATTACGGCGTCAACAGCTTCAAGCACTTCATGGCCTACAAGAACGCCATCATGGCGCCGGACGACACCCTGGTCTCGAGCTTCGCGCGCTGCCTGGAGCTGGGCGCGATTCCCACCGTGCATGCCGAGAACGGCGAGCTGGTCTACCACCTGCAGCAGAAACTGCTGGCCGACGGCATCACCGGCCCGGAGGCGCATCCGCTGTCGCGCCCGCCGCAGGTCGAGGGCGAGGCCGCCAGCCGCGCCATCCGCATCGCCGGCACCCTGGGCACGCCGGTGTATCTGGTCCACGTCTCCACCGCCGATGCGCTGGAGGAAATCCGCTACGCCCGCGAGCACGGTCAGCCGGTCTACGGCGAGGTGCTGGCAGGCCATCTGCTGATCGATGAAGAGGTCTATCAGAACAAGAGCTGGGAATTCGCGGCCGGCCACGTGATGAGCCCGCCGTTCCGTTCGCTGGAGCATCGCCAGGCGCTGTGGGGCGGCATCCAGTCCGGTGATCTGCAGACCACCGCCACCGATCACTGCTGCTTCTGCGCCGAGCAGAAGGAGATGGGCAAGGACGACTTCTCGAAGATTCCCAACGGCACCGCCGGGGTCGAGGACCGCATGGCGATGCTGTGGCACGAAGGCGTCAACACCGGGCGCTTCTCCGCCGAGGACTTCGTGGGCCTGACCTCCACCAATGCGGCCAAGATCTTCAATCTCTATCCGCGCAAGGGTGCGATCCGCGTCGGCAGCGACGCCGACATCGTGGTCTGGGACCCCAACGCCGAACGCACCATCTCGGCCAAGACCCACCACCAGAACATCGACTTCAACATCTTCGAAGGCCGCACCGTCAAGGGCATTCCGCGTCACACCATCAGCCGCGGCGACTGGGCATGGCGCGATGGCGAACTGCATGCCAAGCGCGGCCACGGCCAGTATGTCGAGCGTCCGGCCTACCCCAGCGTGTTCGACCAGCTCAAGGCCCGCGCCGAGAGCAACGTCGTCAGTGCCGTGGATCGCAGCTGACGGACGACGAACGTCCCACCTGAGACCAGTACGGCACGACTGAACGACGGCCTGGCGGCGCACCTGACGCGCTGCCAATCCCTGAGCGCAACCCGACTCGCCTGCAAGACCAACAACAACGACCCCGCGCCTGAGCGCGGGCAGGAGCCACACCGTGACCACATCCTCCACTCCTTCCCACTGGGCCCCGAGCGGGCTCGCGGAAGAGGCGCTGAGTGCGCGTTTCACAGACCTGCACCCGGCGCTCAGCAAGCGCCAGGCCTTCATCGAGAGCTCGCGCTGTCTGTACTGCTACGATGCACCCTGCATCAAGGCCTGCCCGACCAGCATCGACATCCCGACCTTCATTCGCCGTATCCACGATGACAATCTCGAAGGCGCCGCCAGCGAGATTCTGGATGCCAATATCCTCGGTGGCAGCTGCGCCCGCGTCTGCCCCACCGAGATCCTCTGCGAGCAGTCCTGCGTGCGCAATCAGGGCGATGAGTGCCAGCCGGTGCTGATCGGCCTGCTGCAACGTCATGCGCTGGACAACGCCCAGTTCGAAGCCCATCCGTTCACGCGTGGCGCCAGCACCGGTCGGCGCATCGCGGTGGTCGGCGCCGGGCCAGCCGGGCTTTCCTGCGCCCATCGTCTGGCACGTTTCGGCCACGACGTGGTGATCTTCGAGGCCGAGGAAAAGGCCGGCGGCCTCAACGAATACGGCATCGCCCGCTACAAGCTGACCGATGACTTCGCCGCCCGCGAAGTCGAATTCCTGCTCGAGATCGGCGGCATCGAGATCCGCCACGGTCTGCGCCTCGGCGACAACCTGGCGCTGGCCTCCCTGACACGCGAATTCGACAGCGTCTTCCTGGGCCTCGGGCTTGGCACCAGCCACGCCCTCGGCCTGACCGGCGAGGATGCCAGCGGCCTGATGGCGGCCACCGACTTCATCAAGGTGCTGCGTCAGAGTGGCGAGCTGAACGCCCTGGCGGTGCCCAGACACGCCGTGGTGATCGGCGCCGGCAACACCGCCATCGATATCGCCGTGCAGGCCAGGCGCCTCGGCGCGCAGACGGTGGACCTGGTCTACCGGCGTGGCGAGGAGCAGATGTCCGCCACCCATCACGAGCAGGAAATCGCGCGCGCCAATGGCGTGATGATCCACACCTGGGCGCGCCCGCTGGCGATCGATGTGGCAAACGATAGCGGTAGAAGCGAAGAAGGTGATGACGCCGCGCTCAGCGCGATGCAGTTCGCGCGCACGCGGGTCGAGGATGGCCGCCTCGTCGATACCGGCGAGACCTTCACGCTGGCCTGCGATGGGGTCTTCACCGCCATCGGTCAGGGCTTCGATGACGCGAGCCTGAGCGACGCCCATGCCGCAGGGCTGGCCCGCGAAGGGGCCAGGATAGAGGTGGACGAGATGCTGCGCACCAGCCTGCCCGGCGTCTATGCCGGCGGTGACTGCATCGCCCGCGGGCAGGACCTCACCGTTCAAGCCGTCGCCCACGGCAAGCTGGCCGCCGAGGCCATCCATCACGATCTGATGCTCAAGGTGGAGGCCGCCTGATGACCATTCATACCCCGCTCAATGATGACAACGCCCGCCCGGCAGGTGCTGACTCAAGTGCTGGATCAAGCGGCGATCACGTCGCCAGCTACAAGGCCGATCTGTCGGTCAACTTCGCCGGCATCCGCGCCCCCAACCCCTTCTGGCTGGCCAGCGCCCCGCCCACCGACAAGGCCTACAACGTGGTACGCGCCTTCGAGGCCGGCTGGGGTGGCGTGGTCTGGAAGACCCTCGGCGAAGACCCGGCCGCGGTGAACGTCTCCTCCCGCTACTCGGCGCACTATGGCCCGAATGGCGAGGTCAGCGGCTTCAACAACATCGAGCTGATCACCGACCGCTCGCTGGAGATCAACCTGCGCGAGATCACCCAGGTCAAGAAGGACTGGCCGGACCGCGCGCTGATCGTCTCGCTGATGGTGCCGTGCGAGGAAGAGGCCTGGAAGACCATCCTGCCGCAGGTCGAAGCCACCGGCTGTGACGGTATCGAACTCAACTTCGGCTGCCCCCACGGCATGCCGGAACGCGGCATGGGCGCGGCGGTGGGCCAGGTGCCGGAGTATGTCGAGCAGGTCACGCGCTGGTGCAAGACCTACAGCTCGCTGCCGGTGATCGTCAAACTGACCCCCAACATCACCGACGTGCGTGAACCGGCCAAGGCCGCCTGGCGTGGCGGCGCCGATGCCGTCTCGCTGATCAACACCATCAACTCCATCACCCATCTGGATCTCGACCGCATGGTCGCGCATCCCATCGTCGGCGACCGCAGCACCCACGGCGGCTATTGCGGCAGCGCCGTGAAGCCCATCGCGCTGAACATGGTGGCCGAGATCGCGCGCACGCCGGAAACCGCCAACCTGCCGATCTCCGGCATCGGCGGCATCTCCAACTGGGAGGATGCCGCGGAATTCATCGCCCTCGGCGCGGGCAGCGTGCAGGTGTGCACGGCGGCGATGCTGCACGGCTTCCGTATCGTCGAGGAGATGAAGGACGGCCTGGGGCGCTGGATGGACAGCAAGGGCTATCAGCGTATCGATGAGTTCTCGCGCGCGGCGGTGCCCAACACCACCGACTGGAAGCAGCTGGACATGAACTATCAGGTGATCGCCCGCATCGATCAGGACAAGTGCATCGGCTGCGGACGCTGCTATATCGCCTGCGAGGACACCTCACACCAGGCCATCATGCATCTGGCCAAGGACAACGGCACCGCCCGCTATGAGGTAAAGGACGCCGACTGCGTGGGCTGCAACCTGTGCGAGATCACCTGCCCGGTCGAGGACTGCATCACCATGGAAGTGCAGGACACCGGCAAGCCGTACATGAACTGGATGGAGGACCCGCGCAATCCGCATCGCGCGGCCTGATCGTCTGGTGCTCCTCTGATCGCGGGGCGCAGGTAGCAATAGATGGGAACCAAAAAAAGGGGCTGCCAGCAATGGCAGCCCCTTCTTGATTGGTTTGATGACCAATCAACGATGACCATGATTAGCTTAAGGATAACGCAATCATGAAGTCGCCTGCTGACTCAGGCAGACAAACCGACGCCCTTCAGCAGCACCCGCGTCACGTTCTGCACCGCCTGCTCGAATTCCCGATCACTCAGCGCCTTGCCCTGATTGAGCACCGCGATCTGATGATCGAAGTCGGCGTAGTGCTGGGTGCTGGCCCAGATCATGTACAGGTAGGCGGAGGCATCGACGTTGTCGATGCGGCCCTCGCCGATCCACTGGCGCAGGCGTGACTTCTTCATCTCGGCCCACTCGTCGAGCCACACCGTCAGCTCTTCGCCCAACACCGGCGCGCCCTGCATGATCTCGCTGGCCCACACCTTGGAGCCATAGGGGCGCTGGCGCGAGTGCATCATCTTGGCGCGAATGTAGGTGGAGAGCACCAGCTGCGGGTCGTCGTAGGCCTCGAAGCACAGCGCATCTTCCTTCCACAGCGCCAACAGGCCATCGAGCACCGCGCGATACAGCGCTTCCTTGGTGCTGAAGTAGTAATGCAGATTGGACTTGGGCAGCTCTACCTCGGCGGCAATATCGACCATGCTGGCGCCGACATAGCCCTTGAGAGCGAAGATCTTTTCGGCGGCGAGCAGGATGCGGCCGACATTATCCTTGCGAATCTGAGACTTGCGAGTGGTCATGCGATCCCCTGACGCGGTGCTGGCAGTGCGATGAGAATATCACAACCGCACTGCCAACATGTCTGAGCCGTCAGGTTTGCCCTGTCATCCGGCAAAGGAGATGGCGACTTCTCTGCAAGTGCTGTGCAATCCCGCGCCAGCGCGGACCGGCAAGAACCGCGCCTGCGACATCATTCGAAGACCGCGCCATCGATGAAACCATCCGCCGGCATCGGCACCTGGCCCGCCTCGCCGCTCAGCCACCAGGGCGCCGGATGCGTGCCTTCACTGCGCTCATCCGCCACCGGCACCACCATGCCCAGCTTGCGGGCCGCCGTGCGGTAAAGATCCGGTCGCACACAACGTGTCAGCGTCGCCTCGAGATCCTCGTCATTGAAGCCCTGCAGATGCCCCCAGCGCTGCATCTGGGCGATGTACCAGCGCGTCTGGGAACGCCACGGGAAGTTGGCCGCATAGCGATGGAAGATGGTCCAGCCGGGATTGTGCTGCTGGAAGTCGTCCACCGACTGCTCGACATCGACGTCTTCCAACCCGCGTGTCACCACGCTCATCGGCACCTCCGGCATGCCCTCATCGTGCAGCCACTCGGCGGCCCTGTCCCGATTGCCGGGGCGGTCCAGCCAGGCGCAGGCATTGAGCAGCGCGCGAATCAGCGCCTGATGCGCCAGCGGATGCTGCTCCGCCCAGTCCTCGCGCACGCCCAGCACCTTTTCCTGCCCGAAGCGCCAGATATCGTGACTGCCCGCCACCACCTGCCCCATGCCCTGCGCCGCCGCCAGACTGTTCCAGGGCTCACCGACACAGAAGCCATCCAGCGCACCGCTGGCCAGCTGTGCCGCCATCAGCGGCGGCGCCACGGCGCGCATCTCGACGTCGCGGTCCGGGTTGATGCCGCCCGCCGCCAGCCAGTAGCGCAACAGATAACGATGCGAGGAGAACGGGTGCACGCTGGCCAGCTTGAGCAGCGGCTCACCGCGCTGCTTGCGCTCATGCACATGCGCCGCCAGCGCCTTCGCGACCTGCAACGGGCTGGAGAGGTCGTGGCCGTCCTCGCCGAGGGTGGCCATCAGCGCGCGGGACAGCGTGATGGAGTTGCCGCCCAGATTCAGTGTCATGGCGCTGATCACCGGCGTGGCGCGGCCATCCAGGCCCAGGGTCGAGGTCAGCGGCATCAGCGCCAGCATCTGCGCGCCCTGCAGCACGCCGGTCTGCAGGTCATCACGCAACGCCGCCCACGAGGGTTGCCACTTGAGTGTCACCGCCAGCCCCTCCTCGCGGAAAAGCCCCAACTGCTCAGCGACCACGAAGGGCGCGGCATCATTGAGTGGCATCAGGCCCAGCGTCAGCTGATGGCCATTCAGGGGTACATCTGTGGGCATCACGCACACCTCTTGAACGATCGAGAGAGAAGGACAGTACGGCGACCGGCTCAGCGCCGACGCGCGGCCTTGAGCAGCTCATCGGCCAGCTCATGCAGGGCCAGGCGCCGGTTCATGGCGGTCTTGCGCAGGTATTGGTAGGCGGCATCTTCACTGAGCCCACGCGTCTCCATCACCACGGCCTTGGCACGATCGACGCTGCGCCGCTGCACCAATGTGGTCTGGGTACGGTTGAGCTCCCCCTTGAGCGCACGGTGCGCCTCGAAGCTGGTGATGGCGACCTCGACCATGCTGCGCACCATCGCTGGCATGACGTGGTCCACCACATAGGCCGAGACACCGGCGCCGGCCGCCTCACGCACGAGGTCCGGGGCATCTTCACTGGCCAGCATGATCATCGGCTTGGGATAGCGTCGCCCCAGCTGGCCGAGATGCTCCAGGGTGTCGCGGCTGGGCAGGTCGGCGTCGATGATCACCGCATCGGGCTGATGCTGCTCGACCAGCGCGTGCAGGTCCTCGTGCTCGTCAACGCGCAGCGCCACCTCGAAGCCGGCGCTCAATAGCGCCTGCTCCAGCGCGGCGGAGCGCTCACTGCGGACATCGACGATCAGCACGGTCACGGGCATGTCAGGTTTCCTTGGGTCGGGCATGAGACTTGCCGTACACCCAAGCAGGATTCGTGCCGCAATCTGGTGCAACCTTGCGGCCAAAGGCCTTCAGAGCGGCCGAGCCGAAAGCGTCGCTGCACTGCAATGAGGCACGCGCCTGCCCGACCCTCCCAGCGCCAGTCGCGTGCGCCAGACTGGTACCTCGCGCCTCGATGACGCACCGCCAGCGCGCATCGAGCGCGCCTCCAGCCCGGGACACCGCCTGCGCGTGCCAGCCTACTGCCCTCGCCAAGCCATTGATCTTCTGGGACTTGTCCCGCCCACACCCCCGCAACTGGCGCGCTACTTGCTTTGTTCCTGTCACTTGCCGCACAGACGCTCTGCTGCCGGCAACCATGGCATCACCGACTGCTGCCATCGCTATCCATGACGTGGACCAGGCTCTTCGGAGTACGAGTGCGTCGAACCAGGCCCCTCAATGACGAGGCGCCCTTGCTGTCGTTCATTCACAGCCGTTCGACCACTCGCCGAGCACACCTGACTTCGTGCCCGGCACCGACGCTGAATCAGGAGCCCACTCATGGATATCCGCAACAAGGCCAGCCGCATCCGGCTGTTCAGCTTCAACACCCCGCAAATGCGCGCCTTCCACATGTCGTGGTTCGCCTTCCACGTCTGCTTCTTCGGCTGGTTCGGCATCGCGCCGCTGATGGCCGTGGTGCGTGACGACCTCGGCCTGACCAAGACCCAGATCGGCAACACCATCATTGCCTCCGTCGCCATCACGGTGATCGTGCGCCTCGCCATCGGCGTGCTGTGCGATCGCATCGGGCCACGCAAGGCCTACACCTGGCTGCTGTGCCTCGGCTCGCTGCCGGTGATGTGCATCGGCTTCGCCGACAGCTTCGAATCCTTCTTCCTGGCCCGTCTGGCCATCGGTGCCATCGGCGCCTCCTTCGTCATCACCCAGTACCACACCTCCGTGATGTTCGGCCCCAACGTGGTCGGCACCGCCAACGCCACTACCGCGGGCTGGGGCAACCTGGGCGGCGGCACCACCCAGATGCTGATGCCGCTGGTGATGGCCGGCCTGCTGATGCTGGGCGTCGAGCAGACCCTGGGCTGGCGTCTGGCGATGGTCGTGCCGGGCATCGTGCTGTTCCTGACCGGTATCGCCTACTACTTCTTCACCCAGGATGCGCCGGACGGCAACTTCAGCGAGCTGCGAGAGCGTGGTGAGCTGCCCAAGGCCGAGAAGGAATACAGCATGCGCGCCACCTTCGGCGCGGCGGCACGCGACATTCGCGTCTGGGCCCTGTTCCTCGTCTATGGCGCCTGTTTCGGGGTCGAGCTGACCATCAACAACGTCGCCGCCATCTACTTCTTCGACCACTTCGATCTCGATCTTGCCACCGCCGGTCTCATCGCGGGCCTGTTCGGCCTGATGAACCTGTTCGCCCGCACCCTGGGCGGTGTGTTCTCCGACCTGTTCGCGCGCCAGTCCGGCCTCAAGGGCCGCGTGCGCTGGCTGTTCATCGCGCTGCTGTGTGAAGGCGTGGCGCTGGTCGGCTTCGCCCAGATGGAAACCCTCGCAGTCGCCATCGGCATCATGCTGGTCTTCAGCCTCTTCGTGCAGATGGCGGAAGGCGCGACCTTCGGTATCGTGCCCTTCGTCAATCGCAAGGCACTCGGCGCGGTCGCCGGCATCGTCGGCGCGGGCGGCAACGCGGGCGCGGTCGCCGCGGGCTTCCTGTTCCGCAGTGAAGAGCTGACCTACCAGGAAGGCCTGATGTACCTGGGCATGGGCGTGATCGTGATCTCGCTGTTCGCGCTGCTGGTGCGCTTCAGCGCCGCCACTGAAGCCGAGGAAAGCCGCGCCTACGACGCCGCCGTCGCGGACCGCAAGCAGCAGAGCGAGCAGCAGCCCGCCTCGGCATAAGCGGACTTCCTTCTCCCCGAGCCAGACACAAGAAGGCCCCGCCTCATGGGAGGCGGGGCCTTCTTGTGTCTGGCGACAGCTCAGGTCAGCGGCGATTCATCGCGGCGCTGGCAGCCGAGCCTCAGCTATCGGTGGCGTTCTCGACGCTATCACCGGCTTCCTCGACGGCGTTGTCCATCTTCTCGCCAGCCTTCTCCATCGGGCCTTCGTCCTCGCAACCGGCGAGCGACAGGCCACCGAGACCGAGCATGGCAATCATCAGCGAACTACCCAGAGTCTTGAGCTTCATGATGTCTCTCCTTGAATCATCGGTCGGAATGACGCGACAGCTGCCATCACACTCAGGCTGCCACGTGGTGTTACCCATGACATGGAGCGGGAGCCTTGCCGTTTCAAGGGTCACGCAACGCCGAGTTGCCTGTTGCTGATCAAAACCAACCGCTCAGGACTGCTCAGATCAACCGCACAAGGCTGCTCAGATACCCAGCTCAGAGAAGGTATCGGGAAACTGCACTTCACCGCCCAGCCCCTCCAGATAGTCCGGCAGCAGCTCGAAGGCGACGAAGGAACCCGGCACGTCGTCATGATGGCAGTAGAGCCCGTAATGACACGCCGGATGAAAGCCCAGGTGGGTATAGAAATCCGCATGGCCTGCCGCCACCACGGCCCCCGCCCCCAGCAGCCGGCAGCGCTTGACCGCCGAGATCACCAGCCGCTTGCCGATGCCGTGACGCTGATACTGGGGCAGCACCGCCAGCGGCGCCAACGCCATCAGCACGCGGTCCGGGTAGCCGGAAAGCTCCACGCGCGACACCATCACATGCCCCAGCAGGCCGCCCTCGCCTTCACTGAGGTGGCGGCCGGTCTCCGGGTCGGTGACACGCTCGGCCACCAGCGAGATCTGCGCCAGATTGCCTCGACGCAATCTGTCACCCAGGCGCGCTTCACGATGGCCGGCAAAGACGGATTCATGAATGCGGTAGATGCGCTCATGATCAATGAGACGTTCTTCACGAATGCGAAGATTATCGACGGCGTTGGCAGTCATCACGAGGTACCGAATCAGCGCCCTGATGGTCAGGGACGTTACCTCAAGCTTAGCCACCGCCCGCAGCGGCTGCGAGCGTCAATCTGCTGCTCAAAAAGCACGATGCCCGCCGTGGTGGCGGGCATCGCTTGGGGTGATATCAAGGTCGCATGGCAGATGAAAAGACTGGTTCAGTCCCTCTCAGGGTTCTCGCCGATACCGGTCAGACACGTCACCGACGCTGCCCGCCTCAGCTCTTGAGACGACGCGCGCGGAAGGAGCGCCCCTTGAGCTTGCCGTTCATCAGTTGGGTGAGTGCCGACTTGGCGACATCACGCTCCACGGCGAGGAAGGTGGTCCGCGCCAGCACCTTGATCTTGCCGATCTTGCTGCCTTCCAGGCCGCCGTCACCGGTCAGCGCGCCGAGGATATCGCCGGGGCGCAGCTTGTCCTTCTTGCCACCGTCGATCTGCAGCGTCGCCATGCGCGCATGGAACGGCTCGCGCGTCAGCATGCTTTTCGAGGGCAGCGGCTCGGCTTCCAGCGTCTGCTCGAGGAATTCACCCAGCTTGGTCAGACGATAGTCTTCCTTCTCGGTGTACAGCGTGCAGGCGATGCCGGAGCTGCCGGCACGGCCGGTACGCCCGACACGGTGCACGTGGGCGTCGAGATCACGCGCGATCTCGTAGTTGAACACCGCATCCAGCGCTTCGATATCCAGTCCGCGCGCCGCGACATCGGTGGCCACCAGAATCGAGGTGCTCTTGTTGGCGAACATCACCAGTGTCTGGTCGCGCTCGCGCTGTTCGAGGTCACCGTGCAGCGCCATGGCACTGAAGCCGTGCTCATTAAGTGCGTCGCTGACTTCCTGCGCCTGACGCTTGGTGTTGCAGAACACCACGCTGGATTCCGGGCGGTACTTGAGCAGCAGGATACGCAGCGCCTCGAAGCGCGCCTCGTCATCAGCGACACGGTGGAACAGCTGACGGATGCTGCTGTCATCGTGGGTGGAGGCCACCTCGATGCTGACCGGATCACGCAGCATGCGCTCGGCGATCGGGCGCACGCCATCGGCGAAGGTCGCGCTGAACAGCAGCGTCTGACGCTCTTCCGGGGTCTCGGCGACGATGGCATCCAGCACCTCGGCGAAGCCCATGTCGAGCATGCGGTCGGCTTCATCCAGCACCAGGGTATTGAGCTCGACCAGGCTCAGGCTGCCCTTGCGCAGGTGCTCATCCACGCGCCCCGGCGTGCCGACGATGATATGCGCGCCGTGTTCCAGCGAGCCCAGCTGCGGGCCGAAGGGCGCGCCGCCGCACAGGGTCAGCACCTTGACGTTGTGCAGGCCGCGCGCCAGACGACGGATCTCGCCGGCGACCTGATCGGCCAGCTCACGCGTCGGACACAGCACCAGTGACTGCACACGGAAGCGCGAGACCTTGAGGCGTGACAGCAGCCCCAGGCCGAAGGCAGCGGTCTTGCCGGAGCCAGTCTGGCCCTGGGCGATGACATCGCGGCCTTGCAGCATCGGCGGCAGGCTCTGCGCCTGAATCGGCGTCATGGTGTGATATTCGAGCGTGGCGAGGTTGTCGAGCAGCTCGGGCGCCAGCGCCAGAGAGGCAAAGGCAGGGGTGGCGGTGGCGTCAGTCACGGGGACATTCCTTCAATCGATGAACAGGCACGAGCCGAACGGGCTTACGCGCGGGCGCAGAGCATAGCAGAGCGTGGCCACTAACGCCTGCCACGGATGCCAGCACCTGATACCGGCTCCCCAGGCGAGATAGCCTTTTTGAGCAACGCCCTCTCTTGCCCGCCAGACTCACCTCTCAGCACACCGTATGAGCCAGCTCGAATGTGACTCAACTCAAAGCATGATTTTCGTCACGACAGGATTCGATTCCCGCCAAATATCATTTATTAATTATCGTTAATTAAACAAAATGGCCAACGGTCAGTTGGCATGTCACGAAATCCCATATCAGGCGGTGGCCGAGTCGCTGCATATTTCACGCCGTGCATTTCCTGCAGCGCACTTCACGAAAATGGCGCCGACATTCGTGACGGGATAATCATCAAGACGTTCTTGTTATCTGCCTCAGACCATCAGTGCCAATGACACACCAGGATTGGCGCATACCGAGATGAGCCCACCCCCATACCGGGTATGAGGAATGCCACCTCTCATCAGTGATGTGCTGCTGGATACCGCTCGGCTACCGCAGCGGTGCCGCTGCGCGCCCAGAGGCTCCATCTGAATATATGTCATGAACATCAATGACTTGCAGATAGCGAAATGCTGTCCGTGCCGCACAGGCGTTTTCGATCTCGGGGTGGTCTCCCGAATTGGATCGTTGCAAGCGTACTGACAGCTCGTGCGAAGCCGGTCATCACGCTGGTCATGAAACCGGTCATCAAGCCCGGCGCAAGGCACAGGTCGCCGGCACTCAGAACCGGCAACACCATGGAAACACCATTGACGTGAATCCTGCAGCTTCATCGCCACAATGCATGTCACCACGTGCATGCAAGTTGCTGTAATAGCACGTCAAAGAGCAAATGATATCGCACGGACAGGCGATCTTTGCCACCCGCAACACCACGGTCACCGCTGTCCCGACAACAGGGGAGCAGCAATAGAGCGGCGCAGTCTTCAAGCCGCCAGCTGTCAGAGGGGATCACACCTCTCTACCGAAACAGCCACAAGATGTCACTACGACCCAGGGAGCAAGACGACATGAAGGACCTCTCAAGAATCACGGGCTACGGATGTATCGTGGCCGGTGTCGGCCCGGCAGGCATGGGGTTTCTGTTCAATGCCCTCAAGACAGGCCAGATCACGACACTGGCCCGCCACGGACTGTTGATTCTCGATGCCGGCGGCACCCACGCCAGCGGCAAGCTTGGCGCAGGTCGGCTGGGCGAATATCGCATCACCGCCAACTCGGTCGGCGATGTGTTCCTCGACTGCCTGCGCGACCCGGCACTCGTCGACGTGCTGGCCCCGCTCGAAGGCGAACCCTGTCTGGAGCGAATCCGCGCCGATCCCTACTCCTCCCCGCGACTCGATGAGATCGGCGAGCTGCTGGAAGCCGCCAGTGCCCTGGTATTGGCGCACATCACCGCCCTGCCGGGCGTCGAGATGTGGTGCGGCACCAGCCTGGACACGCTGCAGTACCTCGACGGCACCAGCATTCTGACCCTCTCGCATGAACCGGAAGTGGCCCAGCGCACGTCGCGGCTGCGCACCGAGAACCTGGTGCTCAATCTGGGCGGCCAGCAGTGCCCGGAGCAACTGACCCAGAGCCTCCACCGTCAGGGACTGACACCGTCGCGGCGCGCACGCATCTACAGCGGCGATGAGCTGTTGCGCATGCCGCCGGGGCAGCTGCGCAGCCTGCTGCTGCCGCGACTGCGACGTGGTGGTCGCGTCTGTGTGGTGGGTGGCTCGCACAGCGCCTTCTCGATGCTCGACGTGCTGGCCGACGCGCTGCGCAATACCCGCGTCAAGGAGATCACCCTGCTGCATCGCTCGCCGATTCGGCTGTTCTTCGAGAACGCCGAAGAAGCGCGCGCCGCAGGCTATCACTATGATGCCGAGCGCGATGTGTGCCCGATCAGCGGTCGCATCAACCGTTCCGGCGGGCTGCGCTACCGGGCGCTGACCATCGGTCAGGAAATTCTGGCCACCGGCCGCATCGAAGAGTGCGCGATGGACATCCAGCTGGTGCAGACCGGCCCCGGCAGTGCCCAACGCCTGGAACTGGCCAGCGAAGTGCTCGCCGACGCGCCCATCGTGGTGCAGTGCAACGGCTATCAGCCGATTCTGCCCACCATCAGCGACGCCCATCATCAGCCCATCACGTTGCGTGAAGTAAATGGCGGGCTGGATTCCGATGCCAACGGCAACCCCTGCGACATCCACGGCCAGCGTCTTGCGGGCCTCTACATGTTCGGGCTGGGCGCCGGTCTCGCCGTCGACCCGACACTGGGCAGTGAAGCCTCCTTCGATGGCCGCATCTACGGCGTCTGGCAGTTCCATAACCACGCCAGCCTGCCGGCCCTCCACGCCATCATTGCGCGCAACGCCAGTGACGACGCACTCGGCAGCGACACTGCTCACTCCGTCGGTCAGGTGATCGCCAGCGATCGCGGCATGGCAAGCGTCAGCGGCAGTGGAATGACCAGCGCTAGCGACAAGACCAGCGCAAACAGTGTCGTCAGCGAGAAGGCCAGCGCGGACAGCCTCGCACAGGCGAGCGAAGCCGAGGACTTCTCCAGCGCCCTCAAGGTGCTGAGTGACTCACTGGGCCTGCAGCAGAAGTCCCGCATGGCGTAGCAAGGCATGACGTGACCTGAGCAAGCACAGTGCTGCCTGTGGGCCTTGCCATCAGATGATTACGTAATGCCGATTATGGAGCACAGTAGACACAATCATGGGCTTTACTACCTGCACACAAGCCAACTGATTACCTTTTGGACAAACATAACAAGAAACAAAACATAACGACGCTGGAGCCCCCACTCTCCCCGGCGCAAGCAAGAAAGGCCACACGAAGACGCACGATGGCGATACCTCCCCACACAAAAGCGCCGCCCGGGCATGTCCCGAGCGGCGCTTTTGTGTGTCATCTCAGCAAGAGCCGTGGCCGAACCTTTCAGCCAGCTCGCCCACGGTCACTTAGCGTGCCGCTTCTTCCTCAAGACGCGCCTGCTTGCCACCGAGGGTGAAGCAGGTATCGATCTCGCGCAGCATGAACAGCGCGACACAGGCGGCCAGCATCGGCCAGGCAGCGAAGAACAGCAGGTGATCGAACGGGTCCAGATACTGCTTGAAGGCAGAGAAGGTAGACCCGGCGTGCAGCAACAGCACCAGACCGTAGGTGAGGGTCTTCTTCACGCCGGTGACGAACAGCAGCAACAGCACCATCTCGATGACGGCAATCGCGATGACGATGCCCTCGCCCATGCCACCGATGGCATAGAACTTTTCGAAGATGGCGGCGGCGTGGCCAGGATTGAAGAACTTGTCCAGTGTCCACATCGTGATCACGAGGAAGACCCCGAGGCGCAGCAGCAACAGGGAAATGCGGATTCGATCGGCGTACTTCGTCATGTCAATTCTCTCCAGGGGGAATGGGCCTGCGCTGCAACGCAGCGGGCACGTGTTGCTGTGTACGCACCAAGTGGCTGCCTGGTTGCATTGATCGATGATTTTTCTCGCAAAATTAACCACTTGGCAGCGTAACCCCGCCGCGTGACTCCTTGGCGCAAACGCCTGCCGCATCGAAGGGTCTAACGCCCTCAAGCTGCCATTGTTGGGTAAAACAGCAGCAGTGACTGCCGCGCAAGAGGCGCTGACTCTCCCGCCATCCAACACTCTGCCTTTCTCGCTGTCTGATTCATCAGCGGCTATCGCCTTTGCTGCCTCGCCCTGACCCTAGCCCCTAGCCCTCAACCCTCGACCGGCCTGCCGGCCCGCCCTTCGCGCTGGAGTTTATCCACATGGCCTCCAAGACTGACCATCCGTCTGCTTGCCCGTCGTCAGACGCTTCAATGCCGGGCTCTTCAATCAAGCCCTCTCCTGCGCTGCGCCGCTGGCAAGCGCCCGGGCCTGGCGACTCGCACCTGCCGCCCCACATTGCAAAGGCGCGCTTTCCGGCCTTGAGCGCCCAACTGCTGGCGCATGCCGCGCGCATTACAGCAGAACGCGAGCGCGGCGAGATTCTCGACTATGCCTGTGCCATGAGTGCGGTGCCGACGGTGATTCAGGAGATCTGGCTGGCCAGTGGCGAGCTTGAGACATTCGCATTACGCGAAGGCATCCAGATCGAGAGCCTGGCGGAGCTGCTGGGTGAGCACACTCCGCCTGACAGCCCCGCCACCGCTGCACAAAGTGGCGTGCCAGCGCGGGTCGTGAGGCCCCTTGATACTTTCGACTGGCTGCATCTGGCGCTGGAGCAGCTGTTGCAGATACATCAGGATAAGCAACGTTTACACTCAGACTGATGTATCTCGGCGCCAAAACTCGTATGGTGAGAGAGAGGCTCGGCCTGTCGTCGATCAAGATGACGCGCGAGCCTCGAGCACGACTGTCATATGCACGACTGGAACGCATTTCTGGTACGAGCAACAAGGCACGACATCAAGCACAGCACGCGGAGCAGAACATCACGATCGATCATTGAAAACGACCAGCCGAGGAGGTTCACATGAAGGTCTACAAACCTGAATGGCGTTGCACGCTCGACGTGACGGAAGGCCCCGACCCCACCGCCCGCTGGAAAACACGGCTTGCCTGGCGCTTGCGCGCCCTCGCCGACCGCTTTGATGGCGGTAGTCGTACGATGAAGATTGACTGCAATGTCACCCCGGCGCTCACCCGCGAAGAGGTCGACACCTGCCTGGGCAAGGGCTTCGCCCTCAGCCAGAATCTGATGCTGCAACTGGCCAACCACAGCGCCTGCGAAGATGTCCTACGCGACGCCAAGGCCGAGCTCTACGAAGAAGAGCAACACCCGATGTAACGGTCTGATCTCAGTAGAACCCCGCAGATCACCCCATCGGTGAACGTAGTCTGCAAGACGCATGAAAAAGCCCTCCCGGCGATGCCGGGAGGGCTTTTTTGGTATACAATTGCAATATTAATAACAGCTCATGTTTTAGCTAATTACACATATTGCATCACATCTAATAAGTCATTAAATCGTTCTTTAAAAATCTGAAAAACCTACAACACTAGGCATTGATGATGACCGATCAAAAGACTAAAGCTCCTCATACGGCGATATCTACATGGAGTGGATTTGTATACCAAGGGAAATTAGCTTTATATCATTGCATTAAAACAATGTCAGACAACATAAATGAACATCATGATTTTAAGTTGCAGCTAGAAAGTCAAGATGATTTTGCCATTTTTAAAGGAGAAAACTGCATATCACTTCATCAAGTAAAAGCTTACAAAAAGACGAGTTTCAGCGAATATAAAAGTGGCATTGAAACACAAAAGAAAAATGCTAAGGATAGATGCATTGATACGGCGTACTTTCATACAGCTCGTGAAATAACAAAATTACCTCCAAACTTTACTGAAAACTATTATCCAGTAAAGCTATACTCTTATCCCTTACAACCATTGGAAGGTGTTGCTGAGTCAAAAAATTATTGCCCACTAGACGAAGTAAACCAGTATATAGAGCTACAACTAAAATACCTTATTAAGAAAGATGATAATTTAAATTCTTTCAAGCTACACGTGGTTGAAAAAATCAGAGAATCGCTAGAATCAATCATTAGCAATAAAGTTATCAGTGTGCATCATCGAATACACAACGCTACACAAAGTCAGAACTCTTTAGTGTCGGACGAGTTTATCCCACTTTGTGATTTGTATTCAAGAATTGTTGTTGATGATTTGAGCCAGTTCGAAAACGATGAATATTTCTTAGACAAACTGAAATGTGACATTGGTAGTTACTATCAAGAGTACCTAGAATCACAAGACGCACTCTCGGACAAGAAAATAAAAAAACTCGACAACTACATAGCTAAGATATTAGCCCTAGACATTAAAGGAATGGTTGATTTACTAAATATAACGATGCCACATCGTAAAGGTGAGTTTTCTAATCTGCGACTATACAAAGACGAGTCCTTTGATAGTGACTCAATAAAGCTTGCCATCTTAAATATTTTTAACCATTTGATTGAGGTAAACGTTGATGAGTCAAACACAGTAAGCTTTACCTGGGCTTCGAATGATAGCTACTTTTATCCTACAGGTATACATACTGCTAATGAGCACAGTGAATTAATATGTCAATCAATTCTAAGAAATGCATTGTCAAGAGATGTTAATATGCTTTTTGAGGGAAGAACCTTAATAACTAGCGCAATCGATGTCGAGGATATTTCAACTATTAAATTTGACGGTGGCGCAATGGAGTCCAATGAAGAATCGTACACAGAAAATAGTATTTCTAGCTATAACAATACATGCATGATTTCTCTTCGCAATGTACCACGGGATTTAATAGATGAATAATATAATACAAGAGATTTTTAACTCAAATGAATTTGAACATCATCCTATAGGTGCTTTGGATCTTTATTATCACACCAACTCTGATAAAACATCGTACTGGCTTGTAACATATCAAAAGCCAGACGATATCTCGAGAGAACAAGCAGTGTGGCTATCTAAGTGTAAAAAAGAGATCAAAGACACAGCACTAGAGAAAAATATAAATCTCTTAATAGTATGGAAGGTAGATGTTCTTAGCACCCATACTAGTAAAGTAATACATCATTTAGAAGAAGATAAATTCTTCTTTAAAAAACATGTGCTACCGTACACAATAGATGAAATTAATGATTTAAACAAAGAAATCAATGCTACAGATTTAAGAACTCTACTCGAAGATAAACTTCTCAGCAGTGATACATTTAAAGCCTATAAAGATCAACATCTATCATCTGGATGGGAAAGCTTGCTTTATAGGATTGCCATTAAGGTCCCATTTTTAAAAATTGAACATACTAGTAAACTGGATATGGCAAGCTTGGAAAAGAATATTACAAATAGGATACAAAGATCTAGAATTAAAGAAGATTTGAAAAAACTCGAACATTTATTGGAACAAGAGAATTTCGATAATCTAGTTAATTCAAAAAATCCTGACGAGCTCGTTAAAGTTTTGATGACAAACAGCTAGGTGTAATATGACTCAACTGATAAAAAAATTAAATATCACATATTTTAAAGCATTTGAAAACATAACTATAGAGTTTAACAACAATCAATTAACAGTCTTGGATGGACCTAATGGTTTCGGTAAAACTTCCTTATTTGATGCAATAGAGCTACTTTTTACAGGAAGTATTAAGAGATATCTAGATCTCGAAAGACTTACATCAGATGGTAGAAAAATTAAATTTGGATGCCCTTGGCTTAATAGAAAAGCGCCCTCCGGGGCTGTAATGTCTATCCGTGCTGAAATAAGAACAAGTCAAGGAACTATTTATATAGAGAGATCTAAAGAAAAGGAATTACTTGATAAAGCAAAGAACTTAAAGGATATTAATATCGAGCTATACTCACTAGATTCATTAGACAGTACAGAGAAAACACTAATTAATGATGAAGATGCTTTTATATCAGAGATTCTAGGTAAGCAGTATAAGCGAAACTTTGAAATATTTCACTATATAGAACAAGATGAAAACATTAAACTGCTAAAGAAAAAGGATAAAGAGAGGCAAATTGCTATAGCTCATCTATTTGAAATTGGGGAAGTGCAAGAAAAAATAAACACATTAGAAGGTTTACACGCCAAACTTAAGCCATTATATAGCAAAGATGCTAAATTAGAGCTAGACAAGCTTGAGCAATCTAGACAATTAGCATACACGGATGTCACTCCTGAGTACAAGAAAGTCTCTTATGAAAAACTAGTTAACACTACAAACCAAGAATGGGATAAAGAACATCTCACATCCGATATAGAAACAGCTAAAAAGTGGATTTCATATAATGGAGAGATTAACAACCTAAAAGATTTTATCAGCAACTTCGAAAATTATGAAAAACATCTACACAATAAGGATATAGAGGCTTATTTGTTATATAACACGAATATTATGTCAGAGTTTCTAAAATACTACTATAACCTTAATAGAAAAACCGAATATATAGAAGAGTCTGAGCGATATATAAAGAAGGTAGAACTTTTTGGCATAAGTAGCGATTTTATAGCGTTTATAAAAAACACAGATCGAACACTTGAAAAAGAATTTATCTCCTATCTACCTAAGAATGTAGATTTAAATAGACTAAACTTAGAAATAGATAAAGTTAGATCTTACTGGAAGTTAACTGACGTAGCCGAAAAAAGTTATGCTGATATTTTAGATAAACGTAAGAAAATTTTGAAAAATTTAGAAGAGCTAAAACATTCTAATTTATTAGAAACTTCTCGCTGCGTTTTATGTGGGGCTATATGGGATAGTTACCATACTTTATTGATAGAAATAAACAAACATACGAATTATCTAGAGATAAACTCTCAGAAAGAAAACGAAAATTTAAGGTCTCAGCTTAATCACATTCAAACCAATTATTTAGATATAATATACAATGATTCTGAAGAGTATTTGAAATCACAAAAAAATCACATCAGCTACAAAAAAGATTTAATATCACTGCCTGAGTCTAGAATAGAGAGTTTAAATAAATATAAAAATTATCTCATAAAGAATAATGTTGTTTTTGAAGACTTACTTGTATTAGAATCTACGGATGTAGATAAATATATCCTAGATTCAAAAGTAAAGGAATTAGAAAAGCGCATTAGAGAAAAACTTTTTAATATGGAGGGAGTTTCAATAAAGTCATACTACAATGATTTCTTTAGAGAAGTATTCAATAGTGATAGATCAGCTATTAAAAAAATAACTTTAGAGTCAATAGAAAAAAAGAAAGAGTATTTATTACAACATATTGCATTACTATCATCTGATCGCGCTATTAAGTATGATACTGAATACAAACAAGCGCTCAACAAATTAAATACAGCTAAAAAATATGGCACCCATGTTAAAAAACTTTTAGAAATATACAATCAAGAGAAGAAACAATATTTAGCTTCCATAGTTGGAGAAATAGAGATTATTTTCTATATTTACTCTGGTCGTATAATGCAGTCATATCAGCAAGGATTAGGTATATTCATAAAAAACAATGGCAGCTCGATTACTTTTCATGATTCTCCTAGTAATGAGCATGATGTAATTTTCTCGATGAGTTCTGGTCAACTATCCTCACTCATGATGTCTTTCACTTTAGCACTTAACAAAAGATATTCTCAAAATGACTTACTATTGATAGATGATCCAATACAAACTTTAGATGAAATAAACATAGCTGGACTAGTTGACTTACTTCGTACAGAGTTTGATGGTCGCCAAATAATCATCTCTACCCATGAGGATAGAATGTCGGCTTATTTTCGTTATAAATATATGAAGTATAGCCTACCCGCAGGACGGATTAATTTCATGGAACTGGATAAAGAGAGCAAAGAATATAGCTAGAATCGAGATGTTTAGTTTCTCAAAAATAACCTTGTAAATATTTTAGTAACCTTATATCGCAAGAAGTATAAAGATTGAACATTTATTCTTCTTGCGTATCTATGAATCTACATAGAAAATTTACTGAAATCGCTTTAAGAAATTTTATATATGAAATGTATCGGAATATTTCGATACCCCCGCTATTAACTATATTTACAACACCTCTATTACACTTATAAGGCCTGCCATGCCCATTTCCGCGCGTCCTTCCAAGCTGAGCCTGCCTCAGGTCAATCCCGGTGTGACGACGGTGCTGGAGTATCTGCTGCTCAAGTTTCCAGCAATTGCCGAGTCGCGCTGGCGCGAGCGCATGGCCGAGGGCAAGGTGCATCGCGATGATGGCTCGCTGATTACGCCAGAGTCGCCCTATCAACCACATCTGCGCGTGTTCTATTACCGCGAGGTGGCAAGCGAGCCGAGCATCCCCTTCGCGGAGCGGATTCTCTATCAGGATGAGCACATTCTGGTGGCCTACAAGCCGCACTTCCTGCCGGTGACGCCCGGCGGCCTGTACGTGAACGAGTGCCTGCAGCAGCGACTGCGCAAGCGCACCGGGATAGAGGCGCTGCAGGCGGTGCATCGACTGGATAGGGTCACGGCGGGGTTGGTGCTGTGCTCAGTCAATCCCGACACGCGCCCCCTCTACCATCAACTGTTCAAGTCGCGGAATATCCACAAGACATATCAGGCCATCGCCGAGATACACAGCGATGAATCCCTGGTGGGCCAGCAGTGGGAGGTGAATAATCGTCTCGAGCAGAGCGAGCAACGCTTCCGCATTCATGTCACCGACGGCGCGACCAACAGCCATTCGGTGATTCGCTGCGTGCAGCAGACAGCCAGTCAGGCATTGTTCGAGCTGCACCCCGTCACCGGCCGAACCCACCAGCTACGCGTGCATATGCAGACACTGGGCTGGCCGATTCTGAATGATCGCTACTACCCCGTGCTGCAACCGCTCTCGCCGGATGACTTCGCGCGCCCCTTGCAGCTGCTCTCCAAGGGGTTCGAGTTCATTGACCCCGTCACCGGCGAGGAAAGACGCTTCGAATACGACGGTAACCTGACACTGGCGTGAGCCGTGACATGCCCCGCGGCTGTCGTCGCCAGCCGACGCACAGGCCACCGCATGTGCACAAAGAAATCATCTGGCGAAGCCTTCCTGCTCGACGTCAGGCGGGCTAAGGTTTTCCTCCTGTCCCCGGAAAATAGGCCCATCGATGTCCCGACGTCTCGCAGTGACCGGAGGAGCCGCGCTGGCCGCGCTCCTGTCCTTCCCCGTCCTCGCACAACAAGGGCACGACGGGCCGCCGCCCGATCACGATGGCCCGCCGCCGATGTCAGCGGAAGACCAGGCCCTGAGCGAGGCACTGCGCGCGCGCATGGGTGATACCAGCACCCAGATGCAGAGCGTGCCCATCCCCGAGAGCGCCGCCGAGTGCGGCGACACACCCGGTTATGAGCGCATGCTGTGCCTGATAGATCTGCTCAAGGCAGATATCTCCGACGATGACATCCTGCAGAACCTGCAGCATGACTACTCGCTCGCTGAGGCCGAGAACTGGAGCAATCTGCCCGCTGGCGCCTTCCCGAAACGCCCCGGCGTGCTGCTGGGCGAGCTGAACATCAAGCAGCGCGGCCTCGTCAAAGCCATCATGCTGGAAGCCACCGGCCACGCGCCCGACGAAGGCTTCGACGAGATGCTCCAGACGCTCAACGCCGATGACTACATCAACACCGTCAGCACCGACTACAAGGCCGGTTACTCCTCCTACAACACCAAGTTCGCCTTCCTCGGCACGCCCGGCGAGACCGGCACCTGGGAGCTGTACTACGGCGGCCACCACATGGCCTTCGCCAACACCTACACCGACGGCAAGCTGGCCGGTGCCACGCCCTCCTTCCGTGGCGTGGAACCCTTCCCCTATTTCGAGATGAACGGCCGCGTGAACGAGCCGCTGACCCAGGAACGCGATGCCTTCGCCACCCTGTTGAGCTCGCTCTCCGATGATCAGAAGGCCAAGGCCACGCTGGAAGGCACCTACCGCGACATCCTCGCTGGCCCCCAGGCCGACGATGCCATTCCCGAAAGCTATGAAGGCCTGCCGGTATCCGAGTTGGATGATGAGCAGCAAGCGCTGCTGCTGACGGCCATCGAGACCTACGTGGACGACATCTCCGCCCCCGAAGCCGCGGCCTACATGGAGAAGTACACCTCCGAGCTTCCCGAGACCTATCTCGGCTTCTCCGGCACGCCGCAGGTCAGCGCCGAAAACGATTATGTGCGCATACACGGCCCGTCGCTGTGGATCGAATTCTCGTTGCAGTCCAACAAGTCCACCGACAAGGTCGGCAACCATCCGCACTCGGTATGGCGTGACCGCACCGACGACTACGGCGGTCAGAGCGAATGACCCGCAGCTCGCCGTGGCGCGCGGCGCTGCTCACGCTCGCAGTGATGATCGGCGGGGCCACGCTTGGCGCCAATGGCATGAGAATCAGCGGCATGGGCATCATCCAGACGGCTCACGCCCATGCCCTGCCCGGCAGCACGCTCATCTTCCAGCAGCAGCCGCAGCATACGCTCAAGCTCACTCTCCAGTTCCCGCGTGAAGACCTGCTGATCGCCGCGCCGCAACTGGCAGCGCTTGGTGACGCCAAGCCCGATGCTCCCTTGCCGCAGACGCTGACAGATCAGCTCGGCGACTATCTCAGTCAGCACCTGGCACTCACCAAGGACGGCGATGCGCTACCGCTGACGCTCACCGAGGCGCATCTCGCCTCTACCTATCAGCCACAACTCGGCGACTACCTGCTGGTCGTCACACAATGGGATGTGAAGACCGAGGAAGCCGATCCGGACTCACTGCTGCTGAAATACGACGCCGTGATGCACGAAGTCCGCAATCACCGCGCCGAAGTCGAATGGCAAACTCCCGAAGGCGACACCCGCCTGATGGCCGATTTCGGCTTCTTCCACTCCGCCCACGGCATCCGGCTCGACCTGAGAAAGGCCAGGCAGGCGCCAGCCAAGTAGGAATGAGCCGAGCTGGAGTAAACAAGGCGGTAAGCGTTTCCTGAATCGCGCCCACAAAAAAAGCCCTTCCGGCCAATGGCCAGAAGGGCTTTTTGCTTACGAGACAAGTTTTATAACACAATAAACAACATTTCATAAACAACACTATATAGTTACAAATCTATCTGCCGGAGTTCTTCCACTTATAATCATTGAAAGTAAAATAATACCAAGCTGATCATCAGGCTTATTAAAATCTTCAAAAATCTTGTCATTCTCAATAATCTTAAAAACCACCCTTTTTGATATTTCCTCGATATCAACCGAAATATGTTTAGGATTCTTAGAAGGTGTTTGAGTAGTTGTTGAACCATGTATGATTTTCGATCTTAAATCATAAGCCTTCTTTATTTTTTTGAATACAACAAGTCTACCTTCTGGATTGTCTTCGAGAAATATAGCAACCCGTTCTGAAAGCTGATGAGCAATTTCACTATTAGATGTCGAAAAGAGTGTTTCGAGCGCAGTACAAAAATTAGCAACTCTTATTGAGAAATCGAAATTACCTCTAGCCATATTCATCCATGTTAAAGCTCTGCCAAGTCTTGAATTATCACGTGAAAACTGAGCGTCTGCTACAGGGGTCTGGCTGCTTTTTATACCAAGCCTCTCTACATGTATTTTACGAATTTCTTGGAGTTTCTTTCTAGATAACCTTACGTTGATATCACTACCATCTGCAGAGTGATATTTATGGGATAGAAAATTACTGGTTACATTATAACCCCTGACTCCTTTAGATACCAAAAAACAAAGCTCAAAGTTAATGCTATTATCACTCTTTAACCAAGAAGCCATTAGGAAATCTTGAACAGTATACATCTTAGAGGTTAGGTAGGCTATTGGATCTGCTTCTGATGAGACCTTCTCAGATGAATACAGAAATACTTCCGTAGTCTTAAGGTGGTTGTATTCAATAGCACCAATCATTGGCTTTAAACTTTCGTTTACAAAAGTAGATTTTACGTTAGAGTCATTTGTTATCTTTATCCCATCTCCAATCTTATCACCATTATGCAACCCCTCTATTATTGAGACATTATGCAAAGCAGTTATAAAAATAAATTCCATAATATCACCTCAGCATAAAATACGGCACATCAATAATATTAACTACGAATCATGGCATTAATATAAGTGTACTATATACACAAAAAAGCCCTCCCGGCCATTGGCCAGAAGGGCTTTTTGCTTATTGCTTGCTGCGTTCTCGTCTCGATCAGTCAAGAGACCGACAAGACAGAACGCTGCGTCAGCTCAGCGAGGGGTGATCGTCAGGCGATCATTCCCACTCGATAGTGGCCGGCGGCTTGCTGCTGACGTCATAGGTGACGCGCGAGACGTGCTCCAGCTCGTTGATGATGCGATTGGAGACCTTCTCCAGCAGCTCATACGGCAGGTGCGCCCAGCGGGCAGTCATGAAGTCGACGGTCTCGACGGCACGAATGGCGATGACCCACTCGTAACGACGGCCATCGCCGACGACGCCGACGGACTTGACCGGCAGGAAGACGGCGAACGCCTGGCTGGTCTTGTGGTACCAGTCGAAGTTGTGCAGCTCTTCGATGAAGATGGCGTCGGCTTCACGCAGGATGTCTGCGTATTCCTTCTTCACTTCACCGAGGATACGCACGCCCAGACCCGGCCCCGGGAAGGGGTGACGGTAGACCATGTCGTAGGGCAGGCCGAGTTCGAGGCCGACCTTGCGGACTTCGTCCTTGAACAGTTCGCGCAGCGGCTCGACCAGTTCCATCTTCATGTCGTCCGGCAGGCCGCCGACATTGTGGTGGGACTTGATGACGTGAGACTTGCCGGTCTTGCTGGCAGCGGATTCGATCACGTCCGGGTAGATGGTGCCCTGGGCGAGGAAGTCGACGTCCTTGAGCTTGGCGGCTTCGGCATCGAACACTTCGATGAAGGTGTTGCCGATGGCCTTGCGCTTGGCTTCCGGGTCGCTGACGCCAGCCAGCTTGCCGAGGAAGAGGTCTTCAGCGTCAACACGGATGACCTTCACGCCCATGTGGCGAGAGAAGGTTTCCATGACCTGGTCGCCTTCCTTCTTGCGCAGCAGGCCGTTGTCGACGAAGACGCAGGTCAGCTGGTCGCCGATGGCCTTGTGCAGCAGCGCCGCGACCACGGAGGAGTCGACACCGCCGGACAGGCCGAGCAGCACCTTGCGGTCACCGACCTGAGCGCGAACGCGATCGGTGAGGTCTTCGATGATCTTGGCCGGAGTCCACAGGCGCTCGGACTGGCAGATCTCGATCACGAAGTGCTCGAGGATGCGCTGGCCCTGCAGGGTGTGGGTGACTTCCGGGTGGAACTGCACGCCGTAGAACTGCTTCTCTTCCCACGCCATGGCGGCGATCGGGCAGCTCGGGGTGGAGGCGGTGACGGTGAAGGTCTCCGGGACCTTCGCGACCTTGTCACCGTGGCTCATCCAGACGTCGAGCAGCGGGCGGCCTTCGTCGTCCAGGTGGTCCTTGATGTCCTTGAACAGCGCGGACTCACCATCGACACGAATCTGGGCATAGCCGAATTCGCGCACGTTGGAGCCTTCGACCTTGCCGCCGAGCTGCTCGGCCATGGTCTGCATGCCGTAACAGATGCCGAACACCGGCAGACCCATCTCGAACACGCACTCAGGCGCACGCGGCGAGTCCAGCTCGGTGACGGATTCCGGGCCACCGGCCAGGATGATGCCGTTGGGGTTGTACTCGCGGATCTCTTCTTCGGTGATGTCGAAGGCACGCACCTCGGAGAACACGCCCAGCTCACGCACGCGACGCGCGATCAGCTGTGTGTACTGGGAACCGAAATCGAGGATCAGGATCTTGTGGGAATGGATGTCTTGCATCTTCAGTCTCTCATTGGGGAGTCGTGAGACCCGCTTCGGAGCTGCGAGGGAGCGCAGGGCCGAAACAATCTGGCGTCGAGGGTAGCCGATACCGAAAGTTCGTTCGACCCAAGCAAAGCGGGAACCCGTGTAGGGCTCCCGCTTTGCATCGCGCTTCGCTATGTCTCAGTCGCGCCGATAGTTGGGCGCTTCCTTGGTGATCTGCACGTCGTGGACGTGGGATTCGGCGAAGCCGGCACCGGTGATCTGCACGAATTGCGGCTTGGTGCGCATCTCTTCGATGGTCTGGCTGCCGGTGTAGCCCATGGAGGCACGCAGGCCACCCATCAGCTGGTGCACGATGGCGCTCATCATGCCCTTGTAGGGCACTCGGCCTTCGATGCCTTCCGGTACCAGCTTCTCGACGCCGGCGTTCTTGTCCTGGAAGTAACGATCGCTGGAACCCTGGGTCTGGGACATGGCGCCCATGGAACCCATGCCGCGATACGCCTTGTAGGTACGACCCTGGAACAGCTCGACTTCGCCCGGCGCTTCTTCCGTCCCGGCGAGCAGGCCGCCGATCATGACGATGCTGGCGCCTGCGGCGATGGCCTTGGCGATGTCACCGGAGAAGCGGATACCGCCATCGGCGATGACCGGCACGTCGTACTTGGCCATGGCGGCCGCGACGTTGGCGACGGCGCTCATCTGCGGCACACCGACACCGGCGACGATACGCGTGGTGCAGATGGAACCCGGGCCGATGCCGACCTTGACGCCGTCCGCGCCGGCTTCTGCCAGGGCGATGGCGGCTTCAGCGGTCGCGATGTTGCCACCGATGACCTGAATCTTCGGGTGATGCTCCTTGACCCAGGCGACGCGGTCGATCACGCCCTTGGAGTGACCGTGAGCGGTGTCGACGACGATGACGTCAACGCCGGCTTCGGCCAGTGCAGCGACGCGGTCCGGGGTTTCCGGGCCGGTGCCGACGGCGGCGCCGACCAGCAGGCTGCCGTTGCTGTCCTTCGCCGCGTTCGGGTAGGTCTTGACCTTCTCGATGTCGCGAACGGTGACGAGGCCGCGCAGGCGGAATTCGTCATCGACGATCGGCATCTTCTCGATGCGGCTTTCCTGCAGCTTGGCCTTGATCTGGTCCAGCGGCGTGCCTTCCAGCACGGTGACCAGCTTCTCGCGGCCGGTCATGATGCCGGCGACGGTATCGCTGAAGTCAGGCTGGAAGCGCATGTCGCGACCGGTCACGATGCCGACCAGGTATTCACCCTCGACCACCGGGAAGCCGGAGTAGCCATGCTCCTCGGACATTGCCAGCAGATCCTGGATCTTGGCCTTCGGGCTGACAGTGACCGGGTCACGCACGATGACGCTTTCGTGCTTCTTGACCTTGCGGACTTCCGCGGCCTGCTGGGCGATGCTCATGCTCTTGTGGATGATGCCGACACCACCTTCCTGCGCCATGGCGATGGCCAGGCGAGCTTCGGTGACGGTATCCATCGCAGAGGAGATAAGCGGGATATTGACGCTGATGTCGCGTGTGAGACGTGATCTCAGGCTGACGTCCTTGGGGAGGACCTCGGAGTAGCCGGGGACGAGAAGAACGTCATCAAACGTCAGAGCTTCTTGCGCTATACGTAGCATGTCGAACGCCCAGTAGCAGTTTATGAGGGATGCGCGAAAGCCGCAGTGCAGGGCCCGATGGACAGGCGCCATGACTACGGTTCTAGCGGTTGCTGCGAGGTAATCACCCATGATAACCCATTCGCCCCGCCCGAGACAAACGTCGCAGGCTATCAAACTCGCAACTTCACGTCCCGGCGACACTAACCATCTGGTCAACTAAAGCCACGGATGGCGCGGCCTGCGGGCTGGCGGGCGGTGAGAGCGTAACGACTGCCTGCCACCGCGAAGGCGGCCATCAGGGCGTCGGGGCGCCACCCGAATAGGCATCGAACCAGCGGGCCAGAAAGTCATTGCGACGCGCGGTGTCCAGCATGCTCAGCGAAGAGGCATCCAGCGGCTGCGGATACAGGCGCTGACCGACCTGATCACGCAGTGACTGGGCGGTGAAAGGGCCGACGATATCGTCCCGGATGCTGTAGAGCGGCGTCTCGCCAGCCACGACATGCTGCCCTTCGCGACCGATGAGGAAGTTGATGAAGGCGCGCGCCTGCTCCGGGTGCGGGGCATCGCGGTGGATGAAGGCGGTGCGCATCGAGATCAGCGCATAGTCAGAGGGCATCTGCACGATGATGTCGGGATGCGTCTGCGCCCATTGCAGCGCATAGGAGCCCAGCAGGTTGTAACCCAGCCAGTAGCGCCCGTCACTCAGGCCTTCCAGCATGCGCTGGGTGCTGGTCTCGAGGGTGGCATCGACCCGCCCCAACGCCGCGACCAGCTTCCAGAAGCGCCCCGAATAGCGGGAATCCTGTAGGTAGAGCGCATAGCCCAGCGCACTCTTGGAGGGCGAATAGGCCACTACCCGCCCGGCCAGCGTCTCGGCGTGTTGCGTCAACAGATTCAGGACATCCGCATGCGAGACAGGCGGCAGCATCCTGGCGGCGAGGTCCAGCCGGTAGGCCATCACGATAGGCTCGAAGGTGAAGGCGAAGACCTCATCGCGCCACTTGGCCCATTGTGGCCATTGCCGCGCCTCGTCGCTGTCGAGTCGTTGCGCCAGCCCCTGATTGACCAGCGCCACCTGCCACGGCATTGCGGAGCTGAGAATGACGTCAACCCGAGGGTCTGGCTGCTGGGCTCGAGCATTGACGGCCATCGAGCTGCGGTCGCGGTAATCGAGCTCGACGTCGGGATAGCGGCGCGTGAAGGCCGCCAGCAGGGGCGCCGCGACCTCGCGATCCATCGCCGCCTCGATCACCAGACGAGCCTGGGTGGGCGCCGCAACCGCCTTGACTGGCATCGCCGCCGCGAGAATGGCCACACTGGCCCACAGCGTGAGCAGCAGACGATACATGGCCCGGCGTGCCCGTGTGGGAGCGATGATATGAACGATGGAGGGAACGATAGCGAAGGCCATGACGAGCGGCCTGTCAGGCGTGAACTTCATGACTGTCTCCCTGGAAAGCGAATGTGCACGCACAGCCCTCCCGCATCGCGATTGCTGACCTGCAACTCGGCCTGATGACGCAGGGCAATCGTCTCGACGATCGCCAGCCCCAGCCCCGAGCCATCAGTGTCCTGACGCCCTGCGCGCTCGAAGGGCTGACAGAGTCGTTCCAGCATCTGCGGGTCGACGCCGGGGCCGTTGTCCTCGATGCTCAGCACCACTCCCCCGCCCTCTGCCTCAAGGCTCAGCCCCAGGGTGATCTCGCTGCCCACCGGGGTGTAGCGCAGCGCATTCTCGATCAGATTGCCGATCATCTCGCGCAGCGCCCACGGCTCGCCAATCACGCAGATTGGCTGTGCCGGCAGCTCGGCCAGCCCCAGATCATGCTGGCGCGCGAGGTCGTGATCGACCCACTCCAGCACCACGCTGCGCAGCAAGTCAGCGAGATCCAGCGCGTCCTGCTCCGTGGGCAATGCCAGATGGCGCAACCGCGTCAGGTTCAGCAGCTGCCCGGCCAGACGACTGGTGCGCGCGGCGCTGGCATGGATATCGCTCAAGGCTTGATGCCACTGCGCCGGCGAGTCACTGCTCAGCGCGAATTCAGCAGCGTTCTGCACGCCGGCCAGCGGTGTGCGCAGCTGATGGCTGGCATCGGCGGTAAAGCGCAGCAACGCATCGCGGGATTCCCCCTGGCGGTGGAAAAGCTGCTCCAGGGTATCGGTCAGCTCGCGCATCTCCTCGGGCATGGTACCCGACAGCGGGCTGGCATCCTGCGGTTGGCGGCGACGCAGCTGATGACGCAGACGCTTGAGCGGCGTCAACGCCAGGCGCAGGGTGATGAAGATCATCATGGCGGCGAACAGCCCCATGACCAGAATGCGCCCCATGGCACGTGTCAGAAGCTCTCGCGCCAGCTGCTCACGCCCTTCGATGGTATGTCCGACCCAGACCTGCACGCGGAACTGCCGCTCCCAGCCCGCCGAGCGCACGCTACGCGCATGCAGACGCCACTCGACGCCCTGATAGTGGATGTTGTGCCACACATCGCCTTCGGCGGCCTCGCGCTGCAGCTTCGCGGAGAGCGCAATGTCGAGGTTGTTGGCCAGTACCCGATCCTCATCATCGATCAGACGGTAGAAGACGCGCTCCTGATGGCGCGTGGAGAGAATCTTGAGCGCGGCGGGCGGCATCATGATGCGCGGCTGATCATCCTGCCACTGGATGGCCTCGGTCATGGTCAACAGCGCATCTTCAAGCTGGCTGTCGAAGGCACGCTGCGCCGAGCGCTGACTGGTCACCCAGGCGTCCATCATCAACAGGCCGCCGACGATGAGCATCATGCTCAGCAGCCAGCCCAGCAGGCGATTGCGCAGCTTGCCGTGAATGATCATCCGGCGTCGATCAGCTCGAGCCGATAGCCCAGCCCGCGCAGAGTGCGGATCTGGATCTCACTGCCCATCAGGCGCTTGCGCAGCCGACTGATGTAGACCTCCAGCGCATTCGAGCCCACCTCGCCATAGCCGAACACCTTGCCTTCGATCACCTCGCGCGACACCACCTTGCCGGCGTGCAGCATCAGGCTTTCCAGCAGGCGGCGTTCGCGCGGCGGCAGGTCCAGCGTCGTCTCGCACAGCGTGAACATGCCGCTGCTGGTCGACAGCGACAGCGGCCCGAAACGCACGCTGTTGTCGCTGCGCCCCTGGCTGCGCCGCAGCAAGGCACGTACGCGCGCTTCCATCTCCACCAGCGAGAACGGCTTGGCCAGATAGTCATCGGCACCGAGATCCAGCCCGCGCACGCGGTCATCGACGCCGTCCCGCGCCGTGATGATCAGCACCGGGGTCAGGTCATTGCGCTGGCGCAGCTCCGCCAGCAGGTCCATGCCCTGTCCATCGGGCAGGCCGAGATCGAGCAGGATCAGATCGAAGCCGCCCTGGCGCGCCGCGTCCCTAGCGGGGGCGAGGCTATCGAAGACATCGATGGCATAGCCCAGCGCCGTCAGACTGCGCTGCAGGGTGCTGGAAATGAGGGGGTCATCCTCGACGACGAGCAGGCGCATGCGTCCAAAGTCTCAGTAAGGTGAAGGGAAAGTGACAGGTTGATGAAAGGTCGCGCTCATACCATGCCGGTATCGCATCCACGCCTGCGATGCATTGCCCAGCCAGCGCCATTGCCGCCAAGAACATAAAGCAAAAGGCGCTGCGAAGACAAAAACAACAGCCATCAGGAGCACACCATGCCCCAGACTCGACGCCTGCCTTCATCACTGCGCCACTTCACGCCGCTGCGCCTCGTCGCCGCGATGACTCCCCCCATCGTGCTGGCCGCGGCAAGCCTGGTCGCCATGCCTGCGGCGGCGGCCGACAAGAGTGAATGCATCGCCCCGGCCAAGCCCGGCGGTGGCTATGACCTCACCTGCCGCCTGGCCGCCAACGGCCTGCTGGAAACCGGCGTCATCGATTCCCCGATGATGGTCACCTACATGCCGGGCGGCATCGGCGCGGTCGCCTACAACCACATCATCGGCGTGCGCAGCGATGACCCGAATCTGGTGGTGGCCGCCAGTACCGGCGCCGCCGTCAATCTGGCGCTGGGCAAGTTCGGCAAGTACAGCGCCGATGACGTGCGCTGGGTCGGCGCGCTGGGCGTCGATTACGGCGCGGTGGTGGTAAGCGCCGATGCCCCGTGGCAGACCCTCGATGAGCTGATGCAGGACCTCAAGGACCACCCCGGTGAGATTCCCTTCGGCGCCGGCGGCACCGTGGGCAGCCAGGACTGGATGAAGGCCGCGCTGATCGCCAAGTCCGTCGACGTCTCGCCGCGCAAGCTGCGTTATGTGTCCTTCGAAGGCGGCGGTGAAGCACTGGCCGCTCTGCTGGGCAATCACATCAAGGTCTTCACCGGTGACCTGTCCGAGCTCAAGGCCCAGCTTTCCAGCGGCAAGATTCGCGTGCTGGCCGCGCTGTCCGAAGAGCGTATGGACGGCCCCTATGCCGACATCCCCACCGCCACGGAACAAGGCTATGACGTGACCTGGCCGATCTGGCGCGGTTACTACATGGGCAACGACGTCAGTGACGCCGACTACAACACCTGGGTCGAGCGCCTCAAGCAGCTGAGCGACAAGCCGGAATTCGCCGAGATTCGTGAAGCCCGCGGACTGTTCCCGATCCAGAAATTCGGCGCTGATTTCGATACCTACGTGAAAGACCAGGTCGCCGACTTCAAAGACCTCGCCAAGGAAGTGGGACTGACAAAATGAGACTCGCCGCCGATCGCATCCTGGGCTTCGCCTTGATGGGACTGGCGGCGTTCATCGTCGCCCAGTCCCTGAGTATCGAAGTGCCCTTCGCCTACGACCCGGTAGGCCCCAAGGCCTTTCCCATCGGCCTCTCGATCCTGATGGCCATCTTCTCGCTGGTGCTGATCCTGCGCCCCGGCCCGGAAGGTGACTGGCCATCGGCCAGCGTGATGCTGCAGCTGGGACTGGTTATGGTGATCCTGATCGCCTTCGCCTTCTTCTTCGTACGTCTCGGCTACCCCATCACGGCCGTCGCCGCCATCACCGCCATCGCACGACTGTTCGGTGCCAGCTGGCGCGCCGCCTGCGTGACCGGCGTACTGATGGCCGGAGCAAGCTATGTGCTGTTCACCGCCGTGCTGGAAATCTCGCTGCCGACCGGGCTGTGGTTTTCCTGATTCCGAGAGGGCTTTCTCATGTTTGATTTCATCATCCAGGGCTTTGGCGTCGCACTGACGCCACTCAACCTTGGCCTGGCCTTCAGTGGCGCACTGCTGGGCACCTTGTTCGGCGCCCTGCCGGGCATCGGCCCCATCAACGGCATCGCCATTCTGATGCCGCTGGCCTATACCCTCGGCCTGCCGGCGGAATCGGCGCTGATTCTGCTGGCAGGTATCTATACCGGTGCCGAATATGGCGGCCGGATGTCGAGCATCCTGCTCAATGTGCCGGGCGATGCCGGCGCCGTGATGACCACCCTCGACGGCTATCCGCTGGCCAAGCGCGGACTGGCCGGGCCGGCGCTGGGCATCTCGGCGATCAGCTCCTTCGTCGGCGCCAGCATCGCGATCCTGGGTCTGACCCTGTTCGCCCCGCTGCTGGCCACGGTGGCCGTGCAGTTCGGTCCGGCGGAACTGTTCGCCATGATGGTGTTCGCCTTCGCCTCCATGTCGGTGATGATGGGCAATGACCCGGTCAAGACCGCACTGGGCGCCATCCTCGGCGTATTGATCGGCACCGTCGGCGTCGATTCCGGCACCGGTATCCAGCGCTTCACCTTTGATATCCCCGATCTCTACGACGGCATCGATTTCGTGGTGCTGATCATCGGCATGTTCGCGATCAGCGAAATCCTGCTGATGCTGGAAAGCCGCCTGCAGCATGGCAAGTCCGGCGCTCTGCCTGTCATCGGTCGCGTCTTCGTGACGATGAAGGAAATTCTCTACTGCAAAGGCGCCATGCTGCGCTCCGGTCTGCTCGGCTTCCTGATCGGCGTGCTGCCGGGCACCGGCGCCTCGGTGGCGGGGGCTGTTTCCTACACCACAGAGAAGCGTGTCAGCGACAAGGACAACACCTTCGGTACCGGCGACATGCGCGGCCTTGCCGCACCGGAAGCCGCCAACAACGCGTCCGCAGCGGGCTCCTTCGTGCCGATGCTGACCCTGGGCATTCCGGGCTCCGGCACCACCGCCGTGCTGCTGGGCGCGCTGATGCTCTACAACATCACCCCCGGCCCGATGATGTTCAGTGAGCATCCCAAGGTCGCGGGCGGTCTGATCGCCTCGCTGTACATCGGCAACATCGTGCTGTTGCTGCTCAACCTGCCGCTGGCCGGCTTCTTCGCTCGCGTACTGACCATTCCGCGCTGGGCGCTGGTGCCGGGCATCGTCATCCTGTCCTTCGTCGGGGTCTATCAGCTGCATTCCGACATGGGCGCCATCTATCTGATGCTGGGCATCGGCGTGCTGGGCTACCTGCTGCGCAAGCTGAACTTCTCGCTGGCGACCATCGTACTGGGCTTCGTGCTCGGCGGGCTGATGGAAGAGAATCTGCGCCGCGCCCTGGCCATCAGCGGTGGCGACAGCAGCATCCTGTGGCAATCGGGTATCTCGCAGGGCCTGTGGCTGGCCTCGCTGTTGCTGCTGCTCGGGCCTTTCCTGCTGTCACGTCTCGGCAAGCGCAAGGCACAGACGGCCTGATCAAGGTACGCCCTGTGGCAACCCCCAAGCCCCCGCTTTCCCTCTGGAGTGCGGGGGCTTTTTGGTGGCAGCGCCATCGCCTGTGGCATCATTGTCTTGTTCTCTTCACAACTTCAATAGTCGCCCTCACTCAAGCTTCCGTCAGCTCCAGCACAAGGAATGTCGCGTGTTCGAAACCTCGTCTGCCGCCAACGCCATCAGCGTGACCCAGCTCAACCGCGAGGCCAAGGGCCTGCTGGAGCGAGGCCTGGGGGAGCTCTGGATCGAGGGGGAGATCTCGGGCTTTTCGCAGCCGCGCTCCGGCCACTGCTACTTCACGCTCAAGGATGACAACGCCCAGGTACGCTGTGCGTTGTTCAAGAGCCGCGCCCAGTTTCTGCGCGAGAAGCCCAAGGATGGTGACCGGGTGCGGGTGCGCGCCAAGGTGTCGCTGTTCGAGGCGCGTGGCGACTATCAGCTGATCGTCGAGGCGTTGCAGCAGGCGGGGCTGGGGGAGTGGCTGGCGCGACTGGCACGCCTGAGGGAGCAACTGGCGGCCGAGGGCGTGTTCGCCAATCAGCGCGCCCTGCCCCATCCGCCACGCCATCTGGGCGTGATCACCTCCGCCACCGGTGCGGCGCTGCAGGATGTGATCGCGGTGACGCGCAAGCGCTGGCCGCAGGCGCATCTGAGCGTGTTGCCGGTCGCCGTGCAGGGGCCGCAGGCGGTGCCGCAGCTGATTCGCGCGGTGGCAATGGCCAATCGCGACAGCGACTGTGATGCGCTGCTGATCACGCGTGGCGGCGGCAGCCTGGAAGACCTGTGGGCCTTCAATGATCAGCATCTGGCGCGCGCCATCTTCCACTCGCGCCTGCCTGTCGTCGCCGCCATCGGCCACGAGACCGACACCACCCTGGCGGAACTGGCCGCCGACCTGCGCGCGCCGACGCCCTCCGCCGCAGCCGAGGCGCTGTACCCGGACCAACGCGCCCAGGTGCAGCAACTTACCGCCCTCAAGCAGCGCCTGTGGCGCGCGCAGCGGGCCCGCCTCGACCAGGCGGCGCAGCGGCTGGATCATGCCCGCTCGCGCCTTCGACATCCGGCCCGTGAGCTGGAAACCCAGCGCCAGCGTGCCCGCGAGCTGGAACGCCGCCTGCACACCGCAGTGCGCATGCGCATGACCAGTGAGCAGCAGAAGGCCGATCAGCTGACCCGCCGCCTGCAGCAGGCCAGCCCCGCGCGCGACATCCAGCGCCATCGTCAGCAACTGGCGATGTTGACCCCGCGCCTCAACAACGCCCTGCCACGTCACCTGGCCGCTGATCGTGAGCGCCTGGAAGGCGCGATGCGCGCGCTGAATGCGGTCAGCCCGCTCAATGTGCTCAACCGTGGCTACGCCATCGTCGAACGCGTCGGCAGCGGCCAGACGCAGTCACCCGGCGACAGCAAGGTGATTCGCGCCGCCCACCAGACCCAGCCCGGAGAGATGCTCTCGATCCGCCTCGGCGAAGGCCGCCTCGCCGTCGAGGTCAAACGTCGCTACAAGCCGCGCCCTTGATCCTCTGATCGGCACTGTCGCGCTACCAAACCGAAAAAGCCCCGCTACCTGAACAGGTAACGGGGCTTTTTCATGGGCGCTTCACGTCCGACACACCCAGCCGCTTTTGACCACTCACCTTGCGCATAACTCACACTGACACTCGTGAACTGCTACGCAGGTCTTGACCCTGGTCTTTCGCGTGGCGCCGGGCCGCTTTTGACCTCATGCCTTTCGCGTGGCCTCGGACGCGATAACCCTAGAAGTCAGGCGGACCCTGCTCGGCGCCCGGCTTGAACACGCCCGGCTCCAGATCATGACGTCCCAGCAGCTTGTAGAAATCGGTGCGGTTACGTCCGGCGATACGCGCCGCCTGGGTCACGTTGCCTTCGGTGATCTTCAGCACCTTGATCAGGTAGCTGCGCTCGAAGCCGGCTCGCGCCTCGGAGAAGGACGGCAAGGCGTTCTCTTCCGCGGCCAGCGCCTGGGAGACCAGCGCTTCCGGAATCATCGAGGAGCTGGTGAGCGCGACGCACTGCTCGACCACGTTGACCAGCTGACGCACGTTGCCCGGCCAGGCACTGGAGGCCAGCAGGTTGAGCGCTTCCGGCGAGAAGCCCTTCACGAACGGCTTGTGGCGCGCGGCCGCCTGGCTGATCAGGTACTTGGCCAGCAGCGGCACATCCTCGGCACGCTCGCGCAGGGCGGGCAGCTTCAGATTGACCACGTTGAGGCGGTAGTAGAGGTCTTCGCGGAAGTCGCCGTCATGCATCGCCTTGTCGAGATTGCGGTGCGTGGCGGAGATGATGCGCACGTCGATGGGCACCGAGGTGGTGGAGCCCAGCGGACGAATCTGACGCTCCTGCAGTGCACGCAGCAGCTTGACCTGCAGCGCCAGCGGCATGTCGCCGATCTCGTCGAGGAACAGGGTACCGCCGTCCGCCGCCTGGAACAGGCCCTGGTGGGCACTGACCGCGCCGGTGAACGAGCCCTTGGCGTGGCCGAACAGCTCGCTTTCCAGCAGCTGCTCCGGCAACGCGCCACAGTTGATGGCGACGAAGGGGCGCGAGGCGCGCGGGCTGGCGTTGTGGATGGCCTTGGCCATCAGCTCCTTGCCCGAACCGGACGGGCCGGTGACCAGCACGCTGACATCGGATGCCGCCACCATGCGCGCCTGCTCGAGAATCTGCTCCATCTGCGGGGAGCGAGTGATGATGCCAGCGCGCCAGGCATCGTCACCCTCCTTTACGGGCGGCGCCTGAGCCAGAGCCTCATCGATGGCGGCGAACAGCTCGTCCTTGTCGACCGGCTTGGTCAGGAAGCTGAACACGCCCTGGCGGGTGGCACTGACGGCATCAGGGATGGAGCCGTGTGCGGTCAGCAGGATGACGGGCATGCCCGGCTGACGCTTCTGCAGCTCACCGAACAGGGCCATGCCATCCATTTCATCCATGCGCAGGTCGGACAGGACCAGGTCTGGACGTGCGGCTTCGAGACGGCTGAGCGCCTCGCGGCCACTGCTGGCCGTCGTGACCTTGAAGCCACGGCTTTCGAGACGCATGCCGAGCAGCTTGAGCAGGCTCGCATCATCATCGACGAGCAGAATATGCGCTTGTGCGTATTTCACACTAACTCTCCTTGCGACACCCGAGGGCCTGGGACATCGACGTCGGGGCCGCACAGTCTTGCGTCATGCAATCGCGGGGATTGAGTGACAGGGTCGTGGCCAGAGTCTGCCGCTGAGGGTTCAGGGCGTGCTCTGGCGGCGCGAATTGATCGATTCTTCGATGGCCGTCAAGGCTTCCAGCTTCTTGGTCAGCTGGGCGTTCTCGGCGCTGAGCTTGCGACGGGCACCGTCATTCTTGTCACGCTCGGCGATCAGACCGCGACGCTCCTCGAGGCCATTGAGCCACTGACGAAGCAGCGGCTGCAGGCGGCTCGGGGCGGTGGGCAGGTCCGCCTTGTAGAGGTCGGAGGCCAGCTCCCAGTCCGATTCATCGCCCCAGCTGAGCACGATGGCACGCGCGAGGCGACGGTCGTGGCGGTTGCCTTCCAGCTGCAACAGGGTGCTTTCACGCCAGCCGCTGTTGCCACGCTGGGCCTGCAGCGCGAAGGCGACCCATTCATCCAGCAGGCAGTCCTCGCCGGTGAAGTCCGGCAGGTCGCCGGCGCCGTAGCAGTTCTCCCGCACACTCGGGCTGACCACTTCCGGCTCGCTGCCCGGCATGGTGATATTGGTCAGGGCGCCACAGGCGCTAAGCGTACTGAGCAACACGCCTGCAGCCAGGCGCATCAGTAGTCGTTGACCCTTCATCACTTCAGTTCCTTGCGTGCTTGATGGCGTTCAATGACGCCATTTCATGTGGTGTGGACTGTTGATCCGCTCCGGCGGCATCCCTGTCTGCCTGCGGTTCATGCTCGCTGCCTTCCCCTGACGTCAGCGAGCGACTCGGTGTCGGCAATGTCAGCCGGAAGCAGACATCCGCCTTGGGGTCATCCACCAGCGCCAATTGACCAAATTGGGCGCGGGCGCTGTCAGCGGCGACCGAGAGACCGATGCCGGAGCCCTTGAGCGGGCCCTTGCGCTTCACCGCGCCCTGATAGAAGGGCTTGAACAGGTGGTCACGGTCCTGGGCGGCGATGGGTTCACCGCTGTTGGCGACTTCGATGATCAGCTTGCGACGCTCCTTGCGGGCTCTCAACCACAGGTCACCGCTGTCTTCGCCATAGGCGATGGCATTGGAGATCAGGTTGTCGAGAATACGCCCGGTACGCGGCCTGTCCGCCTCCCAACTGAGGCTGGCAGGCGGAAGATGCACGCGCATGCCCTTCTTTTCCAGTGCCAGGCGATGTTTTGCCAGCACTTCCTTGAACACTTCATGCACATCGAAGCGGCTCTGTTCCAGGCCCTGATTGTGCTGCAGCAGATTGTAGTCGAGGAGTTGCTCGATCAGCTTCTGCAATTCCTTGCTGGAGTCATCCAGCAGGCCAAGAATCTCGGTCTGGTGCGGGCTCAGCGGCCCAGCGACCTCGTCGATCAGCAGGCCGGTGCCTTCACGGATGCTGGCCAGCGGGGTCTTGAGCTCATGCGACATGTGACGCAGGAACTGCTGCTTCTGCTCCTCGAGCTCATCCAGGCGCGTCGACAGCCAGTTGAGACGCTCGCCCAGCTGCACCAGCTCCGCCGGCCCCTTGATGACGATGGGTCGCTCGCTGTCGGTGCCGCTGCCCAGGCCATTGATGCGGCGCTCCAGCTGCCGGATGGGACGGATGATCAGCCAGGTGAAGAACAGCATCAACAGCAGACTGATGGAGACCAGCGCGGCGGTCTGCCACCACAGCTGATTCTTGACCTGGGAGGCGCGGGCGCGGATGCCTTCGATACGCGCATCGACGAGTTCACGCGTGGAGTTGAGCAGGCCGCTGGCCTGGATCGAGAAGGGCCCGAAGTCTTCCAGATGGCGACTGACCTGGTCGACGCTCATCTCGGGCATGCGCTCGAGCTGTGACAGCGTCGCCTTCAACTCGCTGACGCGGGGGTCCCCCTCGCCCAACAGGCGCGCCTGCTCATCCAGCAAGGTGCGGAAGCTGTTGGCCTTGTCGGCGTAGATCTTCATCAGATCAGGATTTTCCAGCACGGCGTACTGGCGGGCGCTACGCTCCATCTCGACGGCGAGATTGGTCAGCGTGCGGGCGCGGCGGGTCTGGTCGACGGCCTGGCGGGCACTGACATCCGCCAGTTCCGACAACTCCGACAGCGCCTGCCCTGCTTGAAACATGAGCACGGCAATCGGCAGCATCACCACCAGAAATGCCATCAGAACCAGCTGCGGCAGCGAGCGGGGACGCCAGCGTCGTGACACTGTGGAGGCCATGGAAAGAACTCTATGCAAGAAAGGGGTGGTCATCATCGAATCACGTCTTCCTAGAATACCAGAGTTCACCAGCGTCCATCGCGGTTGCCAGTTCGTTAATAAATATGACTCTTATTCAAATCATTACGCCGCCACGAGACAAACCGCCCCATTGGCAACGTTTCGCATGAAATTGTTGGCCATTCAGCGCTAGACGCACAAAAAAAGAGGGCCGGCATAGCCGGCCCCAAGTACGCAGGGAACTGAAGGGTCAGTCATCACGTGGTGCCTCTGGTACCTGGAGACCAGAGGCACCACGTGATTGGCGGGTCTGACAGGTGGTCTGCCTGTCAGTCCCGGGAGAAAAGAACGTCACCTGGTGGTCGTTCCAGGTCAGTTGACGTTCACGCCGGACAGCGTCCGCGCTCCCTATCGGATGTGAAGCAGGGGGCAACACATCGCAATGTGGATGATCGAGTCGGATGGCTTGCCGACTTGCCCGCCTCGATCGTCAATTCGGGGATGACGGCAGCCAATCTCTCCGGCTACCGCATCGGTTTCGGGCATCCTTGCCCGGGCGTCCTTGCCCTCAAGATACTGTCCATGCCCACCAGGGGCCGTACCTGTCTCATCGCAACCTGAAGTCACACATCGCGTGGAGCAGACGCTTGACCTGTCAGCGATCACGGAGCGCACAGGGTAGTGAGTACCGTCATCGCTGGAAGGCCAGAGAAAGGGGCCGGTGATGCGCCTCATATCTCTTGCTCACGGTACCTACTGCCAAAGGCGTGCCATAAACGCGAAAACACATTACAAAACAATGACTTGAAATGACGATCACGGCGACAGGCATGCCAATGTTGCCCAGGGCGGCACACAGAGTCGTGTTTTACTGGCCGATTCGTCGCGATTTGCCAACACATATATGGGGCATGCTATTTTTCCCTTCTGAATCAACACCTTGAAACGTCTCCTTTGCAAGACAATCCCGCAAGGGGTGAGGGAAAACTGCGACACCTATGCAAGAACACCCACTGATCAGCCCTCATCGAGGGGGTCATCAGCGGGTGTTCTCTGAGCGATTCACACTGGCAGGCAAGTGAGGTGTGACTAGAGCGACTTGAGCAATACCTTGGAGTTGCGCGCCGAGTTGTAGGCCTCGCGACGCATGGGCGGCAGGTCTTGCAGGCCAGCCGACACGAAACCGTGCTCGATGAACCAGTGGACGGTATGGGTCGTCAGCGCATACAGACGCTCGACGCCGGCGCGACGCGCGCGCAGCTCGATCTCGGCCAGCAGCTGCTCGCCGCGCTGTCCACGACGATAGTCATCATGCACGGCCACGCAGGCCAGTTCGCCCATGGCGGCGTCACGGCTGAGATGCAGCGCCGCACACCCGATGACCATGCCATCGCGCTCCAGCACCACATAGTCGTCGATCTCGTGTTCGAGGCGCTCCCGCGAGCGGGCCACCAGAATGCCACGCTGCTCCAGCGGCCCCAGCAGTGCCAGCAGGCCACCGACATCCTCGAGCCGCGCCTTGCGCAGCTGCTCATAGCCCTGACGCGTGATCATGGTGCCGATGCCGTCACGGGTGAACAGCTCGCCCAGCAGGGCGTCACGGTCGCGCCAGCTCAATAGGTGAGTGCGCCCGACGCCGCGCCGTGCGGCGCCACAGGCAGCAGCCAGGTGGCGCGACAGCTCACTGTCGTCATCGCGGGGCGGCGCCATCAGCGCGGCTTCCTCCGGATTGAGCTGACGCAGCAGCTCGCCGTCTTCGCCGAACAGGCCCTCCCCTTCGCCAAGCAGGATCAGCTTGTCAGCGGCCAGCGCCACGGCGGCGTGTTCGGCGACCTCAGCAGCGTCCAGATCGAACACCTCGCCGGTGCTGGAATAGCCCAGCGGCGGCAGCACGACGATGGCCTGCTGCGAGAGCAGCCCCTGGATCGCCTCGCTGCGCACGCGGCGCACCTCGCCACCATGCAGGAAGTCGACGCCATGACGCACGCCCAGCGGCTTGGCCATCACCAGATTGCCGGAGACGGCGGAGAGCTCCACGCCATGCAGCGGCGTATTGGGCAGCCCCTGGGACAGACTCGCCTCAAGACGCAGACGCAGCGTGGCGACCTGCTGCTCCAGATGGCCGAGAATCTCGCGCGTCACTACCCAGCGGCCCTGATGGCGGTCCGCCTCGATACCGGCAGCCTGCAACGCCTCAGCCACCTGCGGGCGCACCCCGAACACCACCACCAGCTTCACGCCGAGGGTATGCAGCAACGCCAGATCCTGTATCAACTGCGCTCGTCGTGACGAGGACAGGGCATCGCCCTCGATCAGAATGACGAAGGTGCGGCCACGATGGGCATTGATATAGGGAGAGGAGTTGCGAAACCAGTCCGCGAAGGGGAAACGCGTGTTCAAGAGCCAGCTCCGGGCAGGAGAGAGGGAAAATGGCATGTCAGGCATGCCCATGAATCATCATATCAGCGCCGCAGCCTGCACGGCGAGCGGTGCCCCCTAACAACCATGTATCAGACACGAGAAAGGCGACCCGAAGGTCGCCTTTCTCGTTTTTCCAATTCAGCTCTGGATCATGCGTCGGCTTAGCCGAACATGCCCTTGAACATGAAGAAGAACAGAATCGACAGGATCGCGCCGGCCGGCAGAGTGATCAGCCAGGACATCACGATGGTGCCGATGACACGCAGGTTGAGCGCTGCCATGCCGCGTGCCAGACCTACCCCCAGCACCGCACCGACGAGGGTGTGGGTGGTGGAGATCGGCAGGCCGGTGCCGGAGGCCAGCACGACGGTCGAGGCGGCGGCCAGCGTGGCCGCGAAGCCGCGTGACGGCGTCAGCTCGGTGATGCCGGTACCGACGGTGGCGATGACGCGACGACCATAGGTGACCAGGCCGACGACGATACCGCCGCCACCCAGCACGAGGACCCACCACGGCATGCTCGCCTTGGCGCCGATCTGACCGGCAGAGTCGACGACGCTGATGATGGCCGCCAGCGGACCGACCGCATTGGCCACGTCGTTGGAGCCGTGGGCGAAGGCCATCGCACAGGCGGTGAACATCATCAGCAGGCCGAAGACCTTCTCGACGCCGCTGAAGTCGAAGTCGTCACCGGTGGCGCGATTCTTCTCCTTGAGGCGTGAACGCGCGACCTTGCGCTCCATCAGCACGCCGATACCCATCACGATGGCACCGATGACGACGGCCAGCAGCAGGCTGGATTCGAAGCTCAGGTGCAGGCCGACATGCTTGAGGCCCTTGACCATGGTCACCATCGAGATGATGAAGCCGACCAGGAACATGTACATCGGCACGTAGCGCTTGGCGGCCGCGAACGGGTCTTCGTTGTCGAAGATCAGCGTCTGCACGGACTTGAACAGCACGAAGGCGATGGAGCCCGCCAGCAGCGGCGAGACCAGCCAGGAGGCTGCGATCTGACCGACCTTGGACCATTCGACGGCATCCACGCCCAGACCCGCAGCGGAGAAGCCGACGATGGCGCCGACGATGGAGTGGGTGGTCGAGACCGGCCAGCCCTTCATGGAAGCGATCAACAGCCAGATACCGGCGGCCAGCAGCGAGGCCAGCATGCCGTAGACCAGGAACTGCGGATTCTCGATCAGCAGTGACGGGTCGATGATGCCCTTGCGGATGGTGTCAGTCACCTCACCACCGGCAAGCCAGGCACCGAGGAATTCGAAGATCACGGCGATGATGATCGCCTGCTTGATGGTGATCGCCTTGGAACCTACCGAGGTTCCCATGGCATTGGCGACGTCATTCGCACCCACACCCCATGCCATGAAGAAACCGAACAGACAGGCAAGAATGACGAGCACATCGCCGTATTGAGCAATGATGGACATAGAAGACTCTTGGACAGATGGCAGGACGTCCTGATGGCGCTCAGCGCGCCATCAGGATCTGCAGTCGGGTACCGACCTTTTCCGCTTGGTCAGCCACATCGCCGACCCAATCGATGATCTTGTAGAGGAAGATCACATCGACGGGCGGGAGACTGGCTTCCAGCGAGAACAGGGTCTGGCGGATGGCGATCTGCTGTTCGTCGGACTGCTTCTCGAGCTCATGCAGCTCGTTGATCAGCTTGTCGACCAGCTCGCTCATGTTGCGCCCGAAACCGGACTCGACGAGGTCTTCCAGTTCACCCAACGCACGACGCGCCTGGCAGACCGATTCGACCGCAGTCTTGAGATACTCACGCATGGCGGGCACCAGTGCGGTGGGTATCTGCATATGACGACCCAGCATGATCCCGGCGATGTCCTTGGTGACATTCGCGATGGAATCCTGGACATGGATCAGCTCGAGAAGGTCGGAGCGCGAGACCGGCAGGAACAGCGAGTTGGGCAGGTTGAGACGCAGCTGCGTCTTCAACTCGTCCGCTTCACGCTCCAGACCACTGATGGTCTTGCGAATGCTGGCTGCCTGCTCCCAATCACCCTGCTCGCAGGCGTCGAAGAAGGTCAGCAAGTGCTGGGCGCACTCGTCGGTCTTGATGATGTGGGTGTGCAGCGCCTTGAAAGGCGAGCGCCCGAACATCGAAGAGAAAGGGTTGGTCGTTACCATAGTGGCCGTCGGCGTTAAGGATTGACGCGCGGAGTGTAGCAAAGCCTTTGTGACGATCACATAACTTTCATCGTAACGTCATGATACCGCCATGCTGTTGTCATTTACGCAACAACAGCGGCAGTTCGGGGGAACACGAAGGATTCCAGAAGAGAGATTGTCATGTAGCGGCAGGACCCGTGGTCGCTGGCTTTATCCACTGTTCGTAATATAACCAAGGACGTGACGACAGGCAATTGCTGTCACTTCAATGTCATCATGCTGTCATATAAGTGTGATTCTGCCGACAGGCCGATATCCCGCATGCCCTTCCGCCCTCCCCGTGCTTGCCTTGCCGCGGGCCAGGCGCGAGCATGAGGCACATGGGCCTTCACCTCCATGCACCACGCTTGCCGGAGGCTCTGCGGTCCTGGCGCCGCTGTCATCCTCATCCGTCAGCATCTGTCTTCTTTCATCCGTACAGGGAGTGCCCATCATGGCGCAGGAAATCGAACTCAAACTGGCACTGTCTCAACCCGTCATTGATCGCGATGCCATTCTGGAGACACTGAAGAGCATTGCAGAACTGGCAACGGTCGCCCCCAGGCGGCGCTGGCTGGCCAACACCTACTTCGACACCCCCGAGCATGCGCTGGAGCGCGCGCGCATGGCGCTGCGTCTGCGCCAGAGCGGTGAGGATGCCGACAGCACGGGCGCCCTGCGCCAGACGCTCAAGACCAGCGGCGAGAGCCATGGCGGACTGCATTCACGCGGCGAATGGGAGTGGGAGCTGCCCGAGGGCCAGACCGGCCTCGACCTCGACGGCCTGCGTGACCTGCCGCCCCTGCAGGCGCTGGAAGACGGCGCCCGCGAGCAGCTGCTGAGTGCACTCGCGCCCAGCTTCAGTACCGATTTCGAGCGTCATGCCTGGCAGATCGACGTCAAGGCGACACACAGCGACGCGAATGTGGGCGACGAGCAGGTCACCGTCGGCGTCGAGATGGCGCTGGACCTGGGCGCGGTGAAGGCCAGTGGTCGCGAAGTGGCCATCCAGGAAATCGAGCTCGAGCTGACCGGCGGCGAAGAACTCGCCCCCGAGGTGAGAGAAGGCGTGCTCTGGCAGCTGGCGGATTCACTGGCCAGTCGCCTGGCACTGCGCCCGGCGGATGCCAGCAAGGCCAAGCGCGGTGCGGCGCTGCGGGATGGCGAATGGCATGAGAAGACGCTGGATACCGCTGACCCCCGCGCGCTGCTGTCCGCCGCCATCGATGCGCTCGATGCCCACGCCGACCGTCAGGCGAAAGACGACCTCAAGTGGCACGCGCATGCGCTGGCCGCCCTGTCGGCCCTCGCATCGCGGCTGGCCGCCAGCCAGCATCCCGGCCATATCCATGCGGTGGCGCTGGTCGAGGCGCTGGAAAGCAGCGACGGCGACGCCTCACAGGACTGGGCGACTCGTGAGTTCGGCCAGCACAGCCTGTCACTGCTCGCGACGCTGCGCGGCTGAACTTCAGCACGACACTGACTGCCCAGCCACCAGGCGCTAGACCACTGGCTGATGGACAACGGCCGGGCAGTCACTGAAGGTCACACACTGAGACATCCCCGATACGCCCTGACATTCATCCGGCGTCGTCACGCCCGTCAAGGAAGCCTGCATGCCTGAACGCCAGGGCCCTGCCAATGAATATGGCAGCACGCCGCAAAGCCCCCCAGCGACACCCTCGCACCCCAGCGACTACGAGCCCGCGACGGGCCGCCTGCGCGCGCGGCTGTTCCATTGGATCTTCGAATCCGATACCAAGGCGGCCAAGGCCTTCGATATCGGCCTGATCCTGATGATCTTCGCCAGTGTCGCCGTGGTGATGCTCGACAGCGTGCCCTCGCTGAATGCGCAATACGGCGAGCTGTTCCGCATCATGGAGTGGGGCTTCACGATCATCTTCACGCTGGAATATGCCGTCCGCCTCTACTGCCTGAAGCATCCCGGCACCTGGGCCAAGGGCTTCTACGGCGTGCTCGATCTGCTGTCGATCGCCCCCACCTGGCTGTCGCTGCTGATTCCGGGCGCCCAGGCCCTGCTGGTGGTGCGCGTACTGCGTGTGCTGCGCCTGTTCCGCGTGTTGCGCCTGATGGCCTTCGTCGGCGAGGGCCGCATGCTGGTCGAGGCCATGACGCGCAGTCGGCGCAAGATCCTGCTGTTCTTCATCACCGTGCTCAGCATCGTCACGGTGTTCGGCGCTCTGATCTATCTGATCGAGCCGCCCGAGGCCGGCTTCACCTCCATTCCCAAGGCGCTCTACTGGGGCGTGGTGACGCTGACGACGGTGGGTTATGGCGACATCGCGCCCATCACGCCGCTGGGGCAGTTCATCTCGGCGCTGATGATGATTCTCGGCTACTCGATTCTCGCCGTGCCCACCGGGGTGTTCTCGGCCGAGGTCCTCAACGGCCTGCGCATGCAGCAGACCAGCGACGAAGCCTGCCCGGGCTGTGGTCGTGAAGGCCATGATCGCAACGCCAAGTACTGCAAGTTCTGCGGCACCTGGCTGGACGAGGACACCCGCGACCCGCGCGAGCCAGAACCGGAGACAGCGCCAGAACCTGATCCAGAGCCGGAGTCCGAATCTGCGCCTGACGCTGAGACGCCATCGGGGGATCAGCCAGAACCTCCCGATAACGGGCCTCCCGATAGCGGGCCTCCCGAGAGCGGGCCTCCCGACCGCGACCGCAGCTGACGAAGCCGAGAATCACTCAGCACACGACCACTCCTCGGAAATGACAACGCCTCAGAAATGACAACGCCCCCGCGACCGCAAGGTCCGGGGGCGTCTTCGTATGGCAAGGCGATGTCAGCGCCGTGAAGCGCTACGCTGTCGCGATCACTCCGTGAAGCTCGAGATATCGCCGCGCCCTTCGCGCACGATCACCGGCGGCAGCTCGCGCAGGTCCACCACACTGGTGGTCTCGAAGCTGCAGGCGCCGCCGTCGATGACCAGATCCAGCGCGTGTCCGAAGCGTTCGCGAATCTCTTCGGCGTCCGTCATCGGCAGCTCCTCACCCGGCGGAATCAGCGTCACGCTCATCAGCGGTTCGCGATGGGTTTCCAGCAGGGCGTGGGTGATGGCGTGGTCCGGCACGCGCACGCCGATGGAGCGACGCTTGGGGTGCAGCAGCAGGCGCGGCACTTCGGAAGTCGCCTGCAGAATGAAGGTATAGGCGCCCGGCGTGTGACTCTTGAGCAGGCGGAAGATGGCGTTGTCGACCTTGGCGTAGGTGCCGATTTCCGAGAGGTCAGAACACACCAGGGTAAAGTTGTGCTTGTCGTCCAGCTGACGCAGGCGCTTGATGCGCTCGATGGCCTTCTTCTCGCCCAGATGACAGCCCAGCGCGTAGCCGGAGTCGGTCGGATAGGCAATCACGCCACCCTGCTGGATGATGGCGACGGCCTGATCGATGAGGCGTTTCTGGGGATTTTCGGGATGAATCTGGAAGAACTGTCCCATGCGGTGCTCCTTGCGTCTGGGCGCCAGCCCGGCAGGCGGGCTGGCGTCACGGTGATCTCTTGATATCACATGGAGGCAGCGTCGGCCGCAAAAAAGGGCGCGATGCGCGGATGACACCACACGGGCGGCACCTTGGTGCGGGGCGGCGGACTCATGCTGCCGGGCGCCAGCGGGCCGCCGGGGAAGTGGAAGTCACTGCCGACGGAGGCGTAGAGGCCCAGCTCATCGAGCTGACGCGCCAGGTCACGCGCGCGATCGATATTCTGGAAGCCGCTGACCAGCTCCGCGCCTTCGCCACCGGCGGCAATGAAGTCACGCAGCAGCTCGCCACGCTTGGTACGCGTCAGCTTGTAGCGCATCGGGTGCGCCATCACGGCGATGCCGCCATCGGCACGCACCCAGCCCACCGCCTCTTCCATCTCCGGCCAGTGCGCCTTGACGTCGCCTTTCTGGCCTGCGCCCAGGTGTCGCTTGAAGGCGTCCTGCAGGTTGCGTGCAATCCCGGCCTCGACCAGCGCGCGGGCGAAATCCGGGCGTGACAGCGGGCGATCGCCTGAGCCACTCAGCGTGGCCTGTTCCCGGGCGCGCTCGAAGGCATTCTCGAGCCCGAGCTTTTCCATGCGCGTGGCGATCTCGTGGCTGCGGCGTTCACGCGCCTCGTGCTGCTGCTTGAGACCGGCACTCAGCGCATCGCCGGCGCCCTCGGGCATCAACGCCACGATGTGGATGGTCTGGTTGCGCCAGCGGACCGACAGCTCACAGCCGGGCAGCAACGAGATTCCCTCGGCGCGGGCGGCCTGCTGGGCCTCGAAGATGCCTTCCATGCTGTCGTGATCAGTCAGAGACATGCGTGACAGACCGCGCCGCGCGGCCAGCGCCACCAGCTCTGTCGGTGCCATGCCGCCATCGGAGGCGGTGGAATGCATGTGCAGGTCGATGTCCGGCACCTCGATATCGGAATCGAAGCGCTCCGGCAGCGGGCGAAACTCGATCGGCTTGCGGGATGCGGAAATCGGCGAAGAGTCGGACAGAACGTCGGACACGGGGAACCTCTCGGGATGAACGTCTGTGCCACGCGATGCCTGAGATGCAGGCGATCCAGCGGGCCAGACGTCGGGCAGTATTGGCTGCGTTGCGCGCCCGGACACACAGGGGCTTTGTCAGCAGGCAGCAATGGCGGCAGAATGAGCACATGCAGGCAGGGGCGCGCCGCTGGTGTCAGACAGGATACCACTCGCACAGGCCCTTGCCTTCCCGACGGCTGCGTCGTCGTGTTCAGGAGTGCGCATTACCCATGAAGATGTTGCTCGACTTTCTGCCGATCGTGATCTTCTTCGCCGTCTACAAGATGACTGGCGACATGATCATGGCTACCGCCGTGTTGATTCCCGCGACCCTCGCGCAGGTGCTGTACATCTACTGGCGCCACAAGCGCGTCGAGAAGATGCAGCTGGTCACCCTGGCGCTGGTCGTCGTGCTGGGTGGCGCGACCGTGCTGTTCGGCAACAGCTCCTTCATCCAGTGGAAGCCCACCGTGGTCAACTGGCTGTTTGCCGTCGCCTTCCTGCTGTCACCGCTGTTCGGCGGCAAGCCGCTGGTGGAGCGCATGATGGAAAAGGCGATTCAGCTGCCACGCCCCATCTGGCACCGCCTCAATCTGGCCTGGGTGGTATTCTTCCTCGCCATGGGCGGCCTCAACATCTACGTCTTCAGTCACTATTCGGAAGACATCTGGGTCGATTTCAAGCTGTTCGGCATGCTCGGTCTGACACTGCTGTTCGTCATCGTTCAGGGCGTCTACCTGTCCCGTCACATGGTGCAGGCCCCTCAGGAAGAGAACGCTTCCTCGACCAATTCTCAAAAGGATGATTCGTGATGCTCTACTCCATTGTCTGTCAGGACGTCGAAGGTAGCCTCGAAGCGCGCATGGCGGCGCGCCCGCCGCATCTGGCACGTCTGGAAGCGCTGCATGCCGCCGGTCGTCTGGTCATCGCCGGCCCCAACCCGGCCATCGACAGCGAAGCACCGGGCGAAGCCGGCTTCAGCGGCAGCGTCATCATCGCCGAGTTCGATTCCCTCGAAGACGCCCAGAAGTGGGCCGATGCCGATCCCTTCGTCATCGCCGGTGTCTATGAAAGCGCCGAAGTGAAGCCCTTCAAGCAGACCCTGCCCTAGCCCGGCGCCCGACCGGTCATCTGACCGGCGGTTTCTCACAGACGACGGACAGCCTGGCTGTCCGTCGTCTGCGTTGCAGGCCTTGCTCTGCCGCTGCCTCGCTGTGCTGCTCTCCCGCTCGACCTCCTGCCAGGAATGCCCGTGAACGATCGCCCCTCCTCCCCCCGCCAGCCCGCACCCGGCCAGTCAGCTTCTGAGCAGGAGCTGACTGATCAGACCGCCTCGTCAGCCCGCCAGACTTCGCCGCAGCAAGCCCCGGCCACCGCGGCACGCAAGCCTGCCACGACGCCACCGAGCGCGATCGAGCCGGTCACGGCGCCCGGCGTGGTGCCGGACGTACCACTGGCGCCACTGGCGGCACTGGAGGAGGCGCAGCTCGAGTGGGACGACACCGCGCCACAGGCCACCGATTACGGCGATGTGTACTTCTCGATCCACGATGGCCGCGCCGAGACCGTGCACGTCTTCCTCGACAGCAATCGTCTGAGCGAGCGTTTCCGTGACTGGCGGGAAGCGCGCCCCTTCGTGATCGGCGAGACCGGCTTCGGCACCGGCCTCAACATCCTGTGCGCCGCCCAGCGCTTCCTGGCGACGGCGCCCGCCGAGGCGCGCCTGCATGTCGTCTCGGTGGAAAAGCACCCGATGCGCGCCGCGGACCTCGAGCGGGCACTGTCCGCCTGGCCGGATCTCGCCTCACTGGCGAAACCACTGGTCGCTCAATGGCCCGCTGCCGTCCTCGGCGTGCACCGCCTGTGGCTGGATGAGCGCATTACCCTGGACCTGCACTTCGGCGATGCGGTGGAGCGCCTGTCGCGCCTGGAAGGTGGCGTGGATGCCTGGTTCCTCGATGGCTTCTCGCCGTCGAAGAACCCACAGATGTGGTCACCCGAGCTGTTCGCGGCCATGGCGGGTGTCTCGCGCCCCACGGCGACCTTCGCCACCTTCACCGCCGCGGGCTTCGTGCGGCGTGGCCTGCGCGCGGCAGGCTTCGCGTGGCGCAAGGTGCCCGGCCACGGCATGAAACGCGAGATGATCTGCGGCGAGCTGGACGAGCCGACCGCCGCCGCGCGCGCCAAACTGATGGGACTTGATGCCTCACCCGCATCCGGTCATGCCCCCATGAGGGAGCACGCGGTGCGTGGCGCCCTTCACCCGCTGCGTCGTGAGCAGCCCTGGACTCAGCCCCCGCAGCCCGCGCCGATCGCTCGCGAGACGCATGTCGCGGTACTCGGCGCTGGTATCGCCGGCACCAGCTGCGCCGAGGCGCTGGCACGGCGCGGCGTGCAGGTCACGCTGATCGATGCCGAAGCCCCCGGCGCGCGCGCCTCCGGCAATCGCCAGGGCGCGCTCTACGTCAAGCTGGCCGCCGAGACCAATCCCGCCAGTCGCTTCCAGCTGGCCGCGCTGCAGTACAGCCGGCGCTGGCTGGCAAGCCTCGACCCCGAGCAGACCCTGTGGTCCGCCAGCGGCGTGCTGCAGCTGGCCACCAGCGAGCGTGAGCGCAAGCGCCAGCAGCGTTTCCTCGGCAATCACCCGCTGCCCGAGGCGCTGCTCACGCATGTCAGCGCCATCGAGGCCAGCCGGATCGCCGGCAGCGAGATCGCCTTCGACGGCCTCTTCTATCCGGTCGCCGGCTGGGTGCGCCCCAACGCACTCTGCCAGCGTCTCGCCACCACCCCGGGCATCCGCTTCCTGCAGGCGCGCATCGAGGCCATTCAGTCGCTGGGGGCTGGGGAAGGCAGAGAGGAAGACGCAGGGACAGGCAACGGCGCGCCACGCTGGCAGCTGCAGACCAGCGACGGCACCAGCATGGAAGTCGATCAGCTGATCGTCGCGCTGGGGGAGCAGACTCACCTGCCCGAGCCGCTCGCACACCTGCCACTGCAGCCGATTCGCGGCCAGGTCAGCGAGATCACGGTAGCGCCGGAACACGCCGCGCACCTGCCCGCGCTCGACAGCGTGGTCTGCGCCGGTGGCTATGTCTCGCCCTATCAGCGCCACGCCGATGGCAGCGTGACGCTCAGCTTCGGCGCGACCTTCGCCCCGCGCGATGAGGATGATGCAGTCCGCGAGACGGACCACGCCGCCAATGTCGCGGAGCTGCGCAGTGCCCTGCCCGCCTTCGTCACCGCCTGGGAGCAGGCGCGTGGCGTCAGGCTGGAAGACGATGACTGGCAGGGACGTGTCGCCTGGCGCGCCGCCAGCCCGGACAAGAGCCCGCTGGCCGGCCCGGCACCGGACGCCGCGCAATGGCGTGAGGATTACGCCGCCATGGCCTTCGATGCGAAAAAGCGCGTGCCACAGTCGAGCGGCGCCCACCTGCCCGGCCTGTGGCTCTCCACCGCACACGGCTCACGCGGCTTCACCACCGCCCCGCTGTGCGCCGAACTGATCGCCTCGCAACTGTGTGGCGAACCGCTGCCGCTGGAACGCGAACTGGCCGAGCACCTGCATCCGGGACGCCGTCTGATCCGCGATATCGTCCAGCGGCGCTGAGAGGTCGGTATCACTCAGGCCTGACGGCACTGTCTGGACAGGGCCTGACGGTCGATGACCTGATAGGTGAAGGATGGCCGGCCGATCTGACCGTAGTGGAAGGCCTCACTGAGCATGCCGCAGGCCGCGAGATGGCGCAGATACTTGCGGATGGTCACCCGCGACATGCCGGTGGCAGGCAACAACGCCTCACTGGTGAAGCTGCCTTCCTCACGCGGCAACGCCTGGATGGCACTGGCCACCAGGGCAAGTGACGCCGCCGTCACGCCCTTGGGCAGGCGCCCCTCGGGTACCGCGCCCGCAGCGCCGCTGACCAGCCCTTGCACGCCGAAAAGCTGGTCCAGTTGTTGCTGGCTGACTTCACCCTCTAGGCTCTCCAGCTGCTGGCGGCCGCGACGCGCCAGTGCCAACGCCTGCTGAAAACGGGCGAAGCTGAAGGGTTTGACCAGGTAATCGCACACCCCGAGCGCATGTGCGCTGCGCACCGTGTCCGCCTCACTGGCGGCGGTGATCAGGATCACCTGGATATCGGGGGCGGCGTGGCGCCTCAGCCATCGCAACACTTCCAGCCCGCTGCGGCTGCGCAGATAGACATCCAGCAGCACCAGGTCCACCGCTTCCTGCGCCAGCACGTCGAGTGCCGTCGCGACATCCTCGCACTGGGCCACCAAGCGCATGCCGTCGATGCGACTGAGGTATTCGACATTGAGACGCATGACCATGGGGTCGTCTTCGACTATCAGCACACGCATGCGCTCTGGCTCCTTCGTTGTGCAAATTCCGGCCGCAACGCCATCCCGTGATGCGCGGCCCCCTATCAGGGCGCCGCGCCAGTCAGCAGTCGGCAAGGCAGGGTCAGCTCGACCAGGGTACCGCCGCCCGAGGGCGCATAGAGGTGCCATTCGCCCTCACGCACGGTCACGATCTCCTGCACCAGCGACAGGCCCAGCCCGCGGCCTTCTCCATGACTGCTCACCCCCGCCATGCGTGCCGTCTGCCTCAGCTCCGTCGGCAGGCCGGGGCCGTTGTCCGCCACGCTGATCGACAACTGCGCCTCTGCCGACGCCTCCAGTGATTCCAGCATCAACCCCAGGGTCACAGACGGGGCGTGAGCGTCAGCGCCCACCTCCTCCAGCGCTTCGAAGGCATTGTCGAGCAGATTGCCGATCACGCTGACCAGATCATGACTCAAGCTACGCTCCAGCACCGGAAACTCGGCCTGAGCGCCCTCGTCCTGTGACATTCCCCACTCAGCGCAGCGGCCATGATGGCACTCGATCTCCAGCTCGACCGCCAGCGTGATGCCACGCTCGCGAGCCTCGCTGTGCTTGCCGATCAGAAGACCTGCCAGCAGAGGGTCCGCGATGCGCTCGGCGGCCGCGGCATCCGCCGGCAACTCCCGCTCCACCAGCAACGCCAGATAATCGCGCAGACCGGCGAGGTCCTGCATCTGTGTCAGGCCCGACAGCACATGCAGCCGGTTGCGGAACTCATGGCGCGCGGCACGCAGTGACTCCGCCTGACGGCGGACGCCAGTCAGCTCCTCGGCGAGGCGCTGCATGCGGTCGTGCTCGCGCAGTACCAGCACGCCGCCCATCAGCAGCTCGCCATCATGCACCCGCTGGCAACGCACCAGCAATCGCCGCCCGCCGTGAGTGACCTGGCGCAAGCGGGCCTCTTCCTGCTCGCTCACCGGCTGGCGCGCGACAAGGCACTCACGCATGCCGGTGTCAGGCAGCCAGTCATCAAGGCGCTCGCCCAGCGTCGGCAAGGCCCCCAACAACTCGCGCGCCGCGGCATTCACCAGCGTGATCCGCCCCTCGGGGTCGACCACGATGATGCCTTCTTCCAGGCTGGCCAGCACCGCCTGGTGCTCTTCCACCAGACGCGCGATGGCTGCCGGCTCCAGCCCCTTGAGCTGCCTGCGCAGATAGTGCGCCAATCCCAGTGCGCCCAGCGTGCCGAACAGCATCAGTACGCCCAGCCCGAGCAGCAGCTGACGCTTCTCATCGGCCAGACGCCGCCCCAGGGAATCCAGCGTGATACCGATGGCCACCGCACCGACGACGGCGCGCTCACCGCCCCTGGACGCATTCGCCATGACCGGAACGAAGCTGCGCAGGCTTTCGCCGAGCGTGCCGCGGGATTCGGAGAGGTAGGAGGCGCCGGCAAGCGCACGCTGTTCGTCGCCACCCTGGAAGGGCTGCCCGATGCGTGCGGGGTCCGGGTGACTGAGCCGCAGGCCATCCGGGCGCATCACCACGATGAAGTCGACGGCATTCTCCCGACGCAGTCGCTCAATGCGTGCCGCCAGGCGGCTGTCCGCGACAGGAGGCGCAGCCTGCGGCGAGCTGGCCTCGCTCAGGGCAGAACGCACCTCGGGCAGACGCGCGATACGCTGGGCAAGAGCGGCAATGCGCTGGCCCTGGATCTCGCGCTGGGTCCGCTCCAGCTGGGCACTGAAGAGCCAGGCCGCGACCAGCAGGCTGACGATCACCATGCCGGCGGCGAGCAATGAGGTCAGCGCGCTCAGCCCGGGTTGAGAATGCCGCAACACGCCGGACAAGCCATGTGCCCCCTTGGTGGCATGGCCATTCGGCCCCGCGCATGGGCGAGCGGCAGCCGGCGCTTTCATAAGTTTCAAAAGGCTTTCTTTAATTCGCAAAACTTGGCCCTCGGGAGCCACACCGTAAGCTCCCTGTGACGCGCATCCAGTGCGCGAACATGATGTCCCTTCCCCGTCCCAAACGATCCCGCGATGCCACGCCAACGCGTCCGGGCATGACAACAGGTCCTGCAACGACAGAGTGCAGGACAAGGAGCATGCATGACACATTCCTCGCAGACCGCCACGGCCACGCCTGCCGCAGAGTCCCCCTGGCAGAAGACGCGCATCTTCGGCATGTCGCTGCCGATCTTCGCCCTGTCCTTCCTGGTTCTTGTCGCCGCCATCGCCACCGACACCCTGCCTGCCGGCATGATCGGCGCGCTGCTGGTCATGATGATTCTCGGGGAGCTGCTGGGCTTTCTGGGCGACCGCCTGCCGATCATCAACAGCTATCTGGGTGGCGGCGCCATTCTCGCCATCTTCGGTGCCGCAGCGCTGGTCTACAGCGGCTGGCTGCCGCAGGAGGTCACGGCGAATGTCAGTGAGTTCATGAAGGCCGGTGGCTTTCTGAACTTCTACATCGCGGCGCTGATCACCGGCAGCATTCTCGGCATGGACTCCCGCGTGCTGGTTAAGGTCGGGGCCCGCTTCGCGCTGCCACTGCTGTGCTCGGTGCTGTTCGCGGCGCTCTTCGCGATGCTGGTCGGCTGGGTCATGGGCTTCTCGCCCAAGGATGCCGTCATGGTCATCGCCCTGCCCATCATGGGCGGCGGCATGGGCGCCGGCGCCGTGCCGATGAGCCAGATCTACGAGCAGCTGCTGGGGCAACCGGCCAGCTACTATATCTCGATCCTGGTGCCGGCACTGGCCCTGGGCAATGTCTTCGCCATCATCATTGCCGGGCTGCTCAACGGGCTTGGCAAGCGCTTCCCGTCACTGACCGGTGGCGGCCAGATGATGCCGGGCGTCAATGTCCGCGAAGAGAAGAGCACGCCTGACCTGTCCCAGCTGGGCATCGGCATGGTGATTGCCCTGAGCTTCTTCGTCGCCAGCCAGATTCTCGGCAAGGTCATTCCGCTGCACCCCTACGCGCTGATGATCATCGCGGTCGCCGTGCTCAAGTGCGCCAACCTGGTACCGGAGAACATCAATCAGGCCGCCGCCCAATGGTTCCGGTTCGTGGCAGGCAACTGGACCTTCGCGCTGCTGTTCGGCATCGGCGTGGCCTATACCGATCTGGGCCAGGTGATCGATGCCATCACCATCACCTACGTGGTGATCGTGTTCGGTGTCGTCGCGGGCGCCGCCTTTGGTGCGGGTCTGGTGGGCAAGCTGGTCGGCTTCTATCCCATCGAGTCGGCCATCACCGCTGGCCTGTGCATGGCCAACATGGGCGGCACGGGTGACGTCGCCGTGCTTTCGGCGGCCAATCGCATGCAGCTGATGCCCTTCGCGCAGATTTCCTCGCGCCTGGGCGGGGCCTTGATTCTGCTGATCTCGAGCCTGGTCGTGCCGATGTGGTTCGCATGATCCGGCGCATCGCCAGACGCCACTAACCGCACCAACTGGTGCAACAACTGGCGCTTCATGAACGACAACGCCCCTGGCCTGTGCCAGGGGCGTTGTCGTTTCCAGCCCCGAGGTCAGGGGCAGGGTAAGGATCAGGGCATGCTCAACACAGCATGACCGCTGGCTGGGCTCAGTCGCCCTCTTCCTCGTCGTCCGCCAGCTGGCGACCGAAGGACTGCCATTGCTCCAGCGTCATCACCTCTGTGGATTCGGTGCCGATATCATGGACGATCAGCAGCTTGCCGCGTGACAGCTGGCCTTCCAGCTCCGCGACCCAACCGGCCATGCCTTCACCGACATCGGTGGTGTCATAGCCTTGGCGGGTGACGAAGGCTTCCAGCAGGGCGCGCCGTGTATCGGCGGGCAGCATGGTCTGCGGCACCTCGATGAAGCGGTCCCGCGGGTCCATCTGATCAAGTGGCATCTGGCTCATGGGTAGCTCCTGTCCTTCATCAGGGTGGCGTGGCGCCGCCTGCGGTGCATCGTTCAGCGTATCCGTACTCATGCATCCTCTCCCGCGCTGTCTTGCACATTGGCTTGCGGATTGTCCTGCTGTGCATCAGCACCGGATTCCCATTCGGCCAGGCGCTTCACGAAGGTCTCTTCGTCCAGCACCGTGAGGCCCAGCTGCATGGCTTTCTCGAGCTTGCTGCCCGCTGCCTCGCCGGCGACCACACCGGCGGTCTTCTTCGAGACACTGCCCGCCACCTTGGCGCCCAGCGCCTGCAGGCGCGCCTTGCCTTCATCACGCGTCATGCTGTCGAGACTGCCGGTCAGCACCCAGGTCTGGCCTGCCAGCGGCTGGGGGCGCTCACCGATCTCGACCTCTTCCCAGCTCAGGCCGCAGGCGAGCAACGCATCCAGCGTCTCGTTGTTGGTCGGCTGCTGGAAGAAGGTATGGATATGCGCGGCGACGATGGGGCCGACATCTTCCACTGCCTCCAGCGCGGCCTGATCGGCTGCGCGCAGCGCTTCAAGCGTGCCGAAGTGCATGGCCAGATTCGCGGCGGTGGCTTCCCCGACTTCCCGGATGCCGAGGGCGTAGATGAAGCGCGCCAAGGTGGTATTGCGGCTCTTGTCCAGCGAGGCGACCAGATTGGCGGCGGACTTCTCGCCCATGCGCGGCAGCTCGGCCAGGGTGGCAGCTTCCAGGTGGAACAGGTCCGCCGGCGTCTTGACCAGCTCACGTTCGATCAGCTGCTCGATCAGCTTCTCACCGAGGCCATCGACATCCAGCGCCTTGCGGCTGGAGAAGTGCTTGAGGGCTTCCTTGCGCTGCGCGGCGCAAATCAGTCCGCCCGCGCAGCGTGCCACCACCTCGCCTTCGAGGCGCTCGATCTCGGAGCCGCACACCGGGCAGCCGTCCGGCAGCACGATGGCTTCGCGGCTGGCGCCTTCGCTGGCGACCCGCACCACCTGCGGGATGACATCGCCGGCGCGGCGGATGATGACGCTGTCACCGATCTGCACGCCGAGACGTTCCACCTCGTCCATGTTGTGCAGTGTGGCGTTGGAGACCACCACGCCGGCGACCTGCACCGGTGCCAGCCGGGCGACCGGTGTCAGCGCGCCAGTGCGTCCGACCTGAAAATCGACGCCTTCCAGGGTGGTTTCCTGTTCCTGCGCCGGGTACTTGTAGGCGATGGCCCAGCGCGGCGCGCGCGCCACGAAGCCCAGTTCACGCTGCAGGCGCAGTGCATCGAGCTTGATGACCGCGCCATCGATGTCGTGGTCGAGGCCATCACGCTGCTCACCGAGGCGGCGGGTGTAGTCGATGATGCCCTGGGCCCCGCGCACCACCTCAAGCTGCGGGCTGGTGCGGAAGCCATAGTCGTTGAGCAGCGCCATCAGGCCGGAATGATTCTGGCCGGCCTCGCTGGCGAGCAGCGCATCATCCACCCGCGCGACCTGGTAGGCGCAGAATTCCAGCGGACGCGAGGCGGCGATATTGGAATCCAGCTGGCGCAGGCTGCCGGCGGCGGCATTGCGCGGGTTGGCGAACACCTTGCCATCCTCGTCGCGGCCGCGCGCGTTCAGCGCCTCGAAACCAGCGTGGCTCATGTAGACCTCGCCGCGCACTTCCAGCAGCTCCGGCAGATCATCGCCCCGCAGCTTGAGCGGGATCGAGCGGATGGTGCGCAGATTGGTGGTGATGCCTTCGCCGGTGCGGCCATCGCCGCGCGTCACGCCTTGCACCAGCACGCCATTCTCGTAGATGAGCGACACGGCCAGGCCATCGAGCTTGGGCTCGCAGCAGAAGCTCAGCTCGTCACCCGCGTCCTGGGCGTCTCCCAGCTCCAGCGTTTTCGCCGCACGTTGCACGAAGGCACGCAGCTCATCGTCATCGAAGGCGTTGTTGAGCGACAGCATCGGCACCGCATGCTGCACTTCTTCAAACCCGCTGGCCGGCGCGGCTCCGACACGCTGGGTGGGCGATTCCGAGGTGATCAGCTGGGGATATTCGGCTTCCAGCGCCTCGAGGCGACGCAGGCGTGTGTCGTAGTCGGCATCAGTCAGCGTCGGATCATCCAGCACGTAATAGCGGTGGCTGGCCTCGAGCAGCTCGCGATGCAGCTGCGCGACCTCCTCCATCACCTTGGCAGGCACGCCTTCCACTGCGGCCGGTGCAGCGGAGCGGGAAGCGCTCGCGGCGTTGGAATCATCGGCGGGCGCCGAAAACAGATCATCCTGGGCTGACATGACACTCACTCGAAACAGTGGCTCGCCAGCACTGCCAGAAGGCAGCGCTGAGCGACCTGAAAACGGGTGGCGAACCCTCCGACCTGACGCACTTGCAAGAGCTTGCAAAGACTTGCAGGCAGAGGGGTCGCCCTGATGCTGCCATTGTACTCAATGTGATCGACAGGCCACACATTCAAGCACTTCGGGCGACAGTCAGGGGCTGGCAGGGGCTGCAAGAGGCCGGCAGGATACGCAAACGCCAACGGCGACCCGAAGGTCGCCGTTGGCGTTCTGGCATGACTGGTCGACTCAGAGAATGGCTGGGGAGTCGATCAGTTGGCCTGGTAGCGATGCAGACGATTGCGACGCTCGAACTCATGCACCTGCTGGCGCTTGAACTCGATGGTCTGGGCCGTCATCACGCTGTGGTTCTCGTCTTTCAGCTCACCGCCCAGACGACGCACCAGCAGCATGGCGATCTCGACCATGGTCTCGAAGGCGGCAGAGGTGTCATCCGCGCCCGGCAGCGGCATCAGGAAGGTGACGCCATCCAGCTGGCTGTCCACCATCTCGGCCGGCTTGAAGATACCCGGCTTGACCACGTTGGCCATCGCGAACTGCAGCGGGCTGTCGTCGTCATCTTCCTCGTGGCGCAGGAACAGCCCCATCTCGGAATGACGCAGACCACAGGCCAGCGAGATGCCCAGCACGTCTTCACCGCTGAAGCCTTCATCGCCACGCGCCATCACCGAGATGATGATGACTTCACTGGCATCGGCCAGGGTGTCACGTGCGAGCTGGTCATCGACCTGATTGCGTTCGGCACGCAGCACCAGCGGATGACGATCATCCTCGGGCGCTGTGGCATCGGCAGCCGCTTCCAGTGAAGGTTCCTGGCGCTGGGAAGCACTGCCGGCGACATCGGCCGGCTTGCCAGCGGAGGACGCCTCAGTGCTGGCATCCTGACCTTCCTCGATCTCGGCCATCGGCTCGAGATCATCGGCCTGGGTGGAGGAGACGCTGATGCTGTCGTCCTCGGCGGTGATCACCGGCTTCTCATGGAAGTCGTCTTCGCGCGCCGTCTCGGCCTGCTCACTGGAGGCGCTGCCGAGCACGGGCTCACGATGCGCATCGTCGTGCTCGTGCTCGTCATCACGCCGTGCGCCCAGACTGGCCGTCACGTCGCGCATTGACTGGCTGGCACGTGCACCGAAGGCAGCCGCACGCTCGCCGAAGCCCTTGCGCTCCGGCGCTTCACGACGCTCCATGGGCTGCACCGGACGACTCGGCTGAGTCACCCGCGAGGCCTTGATGCCGTGAGCATTGTCGAGCACGACATCTTCCTCGGCCTCGGCATGCGTCTCGGAATCGCCAACCACCCGGTAGCCGCCGTTCGGCAGCTCCCAGTTGTCACGTTCTTCCTCTTCTTCCACCGCGGGATTGCCCGCATCGTCGGTGGAATCCTCTGTACCCGCTCGATCCAGTCGGGGTACTCGACGTTGACGTTGGAGCCTGCGCACACCGTCAACGACGATGATTGCGACCAGCACCAACCCCAACAAGATGAGCCACTCTCTCAATTCCATGGGTCATTAGCCTGTTTGCTTGGGCACCATGCACGTGAACAGCATAGCGCGATTGCAGAAAAAGGGGACATTTTTTCGAATGTCAATCCTGTGGTGGTGACCTGCGCAATCGCCCTTCAATTATCCCTGACTGACACTATGACGCAAACTCGTAGTGCTTTCGATCTCTAGATGCAACACGATCTTGCCAACTAGGCCGCCAAGGCGGCCACTGGCTACCACGCCGGAGGATGACCTTGCCCTCCTGAACGGCTTTTCCCTCACGCTTCGGCAAGCACGGCAGCTTCTTCTATCCCTACAGAGACAAGGCGCGAGACGCCGGGTTCCTGCATGGTGACACCCATCAGCCGATCTGCCGCTTCCATGGCGATCTTGTTATGGGTGATATAGATGAACTGTACGCTTTCCGACATCTCCTTCACCAGCCTTGCATAGCGTCCGACGTTGGCATCATCCAGCGGTGCATCCACCTCATCGAGCATGCAGAACGGGGCCGGATTGAGCTGGAAGATGGCGAAGACCAGCGCCAGTGCCGTCAGTGCCTTCTCGCCGCCTGACAGCAGGTGAATGGTGGAGTTTTTCTTGCCCGGTGGCCGCGCCATGATCGCGACTCCCGTCTCCAGCAAATCATCACCAGTCAGCGTCAACCATGCGGTTCCGCCCCCGAAGATCTTGGGGAAAAGCGCCTGGATTCCGGCATTGACCTTGTCGAAGGTGTCCTTGAAGCGCACCCGTGTTTCCTGATCAATCTTGCGGATGGCGCGCTCGAGGGTCTCCAGCGCTTCGCTCAGCTCGGCATGCTGGGCTTCCAGATAGTTGCGACGCTCGGCCTGCTGGTCGTATTCATCGATGGCCGCCAGGTTGATGGCCCCCAGCCGCTTGATGCGTTCGCCGATCTGCTCAAGGTTGTGGCTCCAGGCCGATTCGGTGGCATTGGGGTCCAGCTCGTCCTCGAGCTGCGCGATCGCCGCCTCGTCATAGCCCAGTTCCACCAGTTGCTCGTCCTGCGCATCGCCCTTGAGGGTCAGCGCCTGCACCTGCATGCGGCCTTCCTCGAGGCGCTGGCGAATCCCCTCGAGATTGCGCTCATGAGTCTGACGCGACTGTTCCGCCTGACGCATCTGTTCGACCAATTCATGAGTCTTGTCACGACAGGCGTTGAGCTTGGTTTCCTGATACAGACGCGTCTCGAGCAGCATCTCGAGCTTTTCGCGCTCTTCTTCCTGCGGCAGTGAGGCTTCTTCGCGGCTGGCCTCGAGCATCTCGATGCGCTCGGCGAGCTTCTCGCGCTGCTCGACGGCTCGCATGCGCTGGCCCTGCATGCCGTCACGCTCGGTGGTCAGGCGCTGACGCTCCATGTCGAGACGGTTGACCTGCTCACGCGCGGGCGCCAGCTGGGCACGCAGCCCGGCCAGCGCCTCCTGATGTTCGCGCCGTGAACGCTCCAGCGACTCGCGCGACTGGGCATTGTTCTCGACCGCCTCCAATGCCTGCTGCCAGCGCTCACGCGCCTCCTCCAGCGTCAGGGCCTGATTCTCGCGCGTTTCCGCCAGCTGCTCGAGCTCCTCATCCAGCTCACGAGCGCGGCCATCGACATGCTCCAGGCGGCTGGCGATGCCGGCCTCCTTGAGACTGAGTTCACGCTGGCGCTCGCCAAGCTCCCGCTCTTCGACGCGCAGATGCTCGAGCTGCTGCTCGGCGCCGGCAATCTGTTCGGCGGCTGCGGCCAGACGCGTCTCGATCTCCTCGAGACGCTCATCCAGTGACTCGAGTTCCAGCACGACCTGCTCGAGGCGCGCCCGCTGGGCGATGACGCTATCGGCACGTTCACCGGCCACCTGACGGCGGCTCCAGCCCTGCCCCAACCACAGGCCGTCCGGGGTCAGCACGCTCTCGTGCGCGGCCAGCGAATCACGCCTGGCCCAGGCGGCTGCCTGCGACTCGACACAGTGGATGCTGGCCAGCCAGCCGGCCAAGGCATCCGCGCCACTCACCTGCGCCGCCAGGGTGCCAGCGGGTCGGTCTGCCGCGCTGGACGCCGGCGTGCCATCGACCAGCAACAGCTCGCCGCCGGGCAGCTCATCCATCAGCGTGGCCAGACGCGACGGCTCGCTCGCCGCCAGGCGCGCCTTGAGGAAGGGGCCCAGCACCCAGGCACTGGCCGATTCCCAGCCCTCGGCGACCTCGAGCCCCTCGGCCAGCGCCGGGGTCTCGGCGAGCCCATGCTGCTCCAGGTGGCTCGCCAGGCTGTCATCGTCGTCACGCAGCGCCGCGTCGATCAGTGCCTCAAGCGAGGCCTTCTCGCCCTGCAAGACGTTGCGACGCTGGCGCAGCTGATCGCGCTCTCCATCCAGCGCCAGACGATCAGCCTGGGCCTGCTCACGGGCTTCACTGGCCTGCTCGCGACGCGACTCCAGCGATTCGCCGCTGAGCGACAATTCATCGAGCTGCTCGCGCAGCTCCTCGCGGGCTTCACGCAACTCGGCGACATCCGGCAGCTCCGCCAGCTGCTGGCGACGGCGCTCGCGCTGGCGCTCGGCATCGGCGATGGCATTCTCGAGCTGCTGGATCTCGCTCTGGGCCCGCTCGGCGCCACGCTGGGATTCGTTGTCGGCCTGACTGAAGCGCTCCCACTCGCTCTGGCTGTCTTGGCGGCGCTCTTCGGCCTCCTCCAATGACAGCTCGAGCCCTTCGAGGGTCTCGCGGGCCAGCTCGAGTTCCGGGGCGATAACTTCCAGGCGCGCATCGATCATCTCGAGGCGCTCGCCGTCCTCACCCTCGACGCGCTGGATGTCGCTCAGCTCACGCCTGGCCATCTCGAGATCCGCCGCCAGCTGCTGCTCACGGGTGCGGGCATGCTCAAGACTCTGCTCGAGACGCGCGATCTGGGCGCCGGTCTCATAGAAAGCGGCCTGATGGGTTTCCAGCTCTCCCGCCAGCTCGTCGTGCTGATAGCGCTGCTCTTCCAGCTGGCTCTCGCACTGACGCTGACCAAGAATCTCGCGCTCGACGCCGGTTTCCAGCTCCGCGACGCGTGACTGCTGCTCGCGCTGCTGCGCACGCAGGCCCCGCCGACGCAACACGGCCAGCTCGCCCTTGAGGCGATATTCGTCCTGTTTGAGGGTCTGATAGCGCTTGGCGGCCTCGGCCTGACGCTTGAGGCGCTCGAGCTGCTTGTCGAGCTCCTCACGCAGGTCATCCAGGCGCTCCATGTTCTCCTGGGTGCGCTTCATGCGGTTCTCGGTCTCGCGGCGGCGCTCCTTGTACTTGGAGATGCCCGCGGCTTCCTCGAGGGTACTACGCAGGTCATCCGGGCGCGCCTCGATCAGCTGCGAGATCATGCCCTGACCGATGATGGAGTAGGAGCGCGGCCCGAGGCCGGTGCCGAGGAAGACGTCGGCGATATCACGCCGGCGACATTTCTGGCCATTGAGGAAGTAGCCGGACTGGCCATCGCGCGTCACCAGACGCTTGACAGCGATCTCGGCATACTCGGACCAGGCGCCACCGAGGCTGCCATCGGCATTGTCGAAGGTCAGCTCGATGGAGGCCTGCCCCACCGGCTTGCGCCCGGTGGAGCCATTGAAGATGACATCCGTCATCGACTCGCCGCGCAGATTCTTGGCGCTGGACTCGCCCATCACCCAGCGCACAGCATCGATGACGTTCGATTTCCCGCAGCCGTTGGGGCCGAGAATCGCCGTCATGTTGCTGTCGAAGGGCACGGTGACCGGATCGACGAAGGATTTGAAGCCGACCAGCTTGATCGATTTGAGCCGCATTGCGCCTGGCGCGTCCTTGAGTCTGGAGAAAGAAGGTCTGAAGAAATAACTTCTGAAGAAATAAGTTCTAGAGAAAGAAGCTCTGACGCAGAAAAACCTGAAATACCGCGGCGTCGCAGGCCTTTCGATAGGAGCCCGCACCGCCGCAAGGTAAACATGTCCTTACGACGAGACAGCCGGTCATCGAGGGTATTTTCGAAAAACCAGCGCGCAGTCTACCCAAAAGCAGCGATGGCCCCAACCGGCGCAATGACAAACGAAGCCGTCATCGCGCGGGCCAGGGGCCAATCGCGGCTTACTGAGTGACGCGGTGATCGATGCGCAGTGCCAGCGGCGCCTGTGTCGCATCAGCGCCTTTCTCGCCGCCGGCGTCAGCACTGCGGGTGACGATGACATTCTCGAGCTTGCCTTCGAGATCCCCCGGCTGGGCCGTCGGCTGCCCGGAAGCGGAGATACGCGCCACGAGCGTGACGCGCTCGGCCATCGAGAGCCGCGCCATCGGGGCCATGGCGTTGTCGTCCGACAGAGTGAGCGTCAGCGGCAGCTTGTCCGCGGTGGTGCGCACCACTGCCAGCGGCGGCAGCTTGCCTTCGCCATCACGCGCCACGATGAACAGGGTCGCCGCTTCGGCACTGACCGGCAGCGCCGCCAGCTGCGCCTTGAGCGCCGGGTCCAGTGACACCTTGAGCGTCAGGCGTGCAGCGCCCTCCTTGCTGTCCTGATCAGCCGCCGCGCCTTGATCTGGCGCGACCGAGTTGGCCAGGGCGACCGAGGCATCGACATCACCGGCACTGGCCATGCGCTGGCGTGCGGCCTTGATGCCTTCGCGCAGCGCCTTGGCGGCATCGGGATTCTCGAAGCCGGCAATCGCCTTGCGCCAGTAATCGATGGCCTCTGGATAGCGGGCATGATCGAAGGCCTCGATCCCGAGCAGGCCGAGTACCGTCGGCTGACGCGGATCGGCCGCCAGCACTTCATCGACCAGCGTCTGGACCTCCTCGGTCAGGGTGCGCTGGGCGGCGAAGAACTTGAGCTGCGCCAGCTGCGCGATCAGCGCAGGCACGCGGCCTTCGAGCGTGATCAACGTCTCGAGCGACTGCATGGCCTCATCGAGACGTCCGGCATCGCGGTAGAGCGGGAATAGCGCCATCCACACCTTGGCGTTGTCGGGCTGGGCCTCGGTCTCGGCGCGCAGCCGGGCGATGCGCGCCTCGAAGCTGGCGGCATCATGGATCGGCGTGGCGGCAATCGCCTGCGCCAGCGCCAGGTCCCCGCTCGCGCCTTCGCGCTGATACCAGTAGAGCGAGCCCGCCACCATCGCCACCAGCAACACGGGCACCAGCACGCGGCCGCTGCTGGCCGCCTTGAGCGGAGAGCGCTTCAGGGATTCGGCATCTTCCAGCAGGCTGCGTTCCAGCTCGACCCGCCCTTCCGCCAGCGCCGTGTCATCCAGCTCACCGCGCGCATGGCCGCGCTCCAGCGAGGCCAGTCGGCGCCGATAGACACGCACGTTCTCGGCGCCGAGGCTGTCGTTGTCCTCGAACGCCTGCTGATCGGCATGCACACGACGCGCCCGACGCAACGGCAGCAACAGCAGCCAGCCGGCGGGAATCAACAGCACGGCAATCGCCAGCCATAACAGGATCATGAGCGCTCCTTGGCGTTCGGCGAGCTGTCTTGAGTGCCTGACGTCTGCCCATCACTGGCAGCCTCAAGCTCATCGCTGGTCTGCCGGTGCGTCTTGAGCAGCGCCGACAGGCGCGCCTGCTCATCATCATCCAGCGCACGCACTCGCGCACGCCGCCGGGCGCGCACGATCAGGGTCACGACCAGCAAGCCGAGCAGAATCAGGACAGCCGGACCGCCCCACAGCAGCCAGGTGCGCCCATCGAGGCGCGGGTTGTAGAGCACATACTCGCCGAAGCGCGCGACCATGAAATTCTGGATCTCGCTGTCGCTGCGGCCGTCCTTGAGCAGGTCCGCCACGTTCTGGCGCATGTCACCGGCGATGGGGGACTCCGAGTCACCGATCGCCTGGTTCTGACACTTGGGGCAGCGCAGCGCGGCGGTCAGGCTGTCGTAGCGCTTCTGCAGCACAGGGTTGTCGAACTGATGCATCTCGATGGCAGCCTGCGCCTTGCCGGCTGACAGCCAGGCAAGAAACATCAGCACCACCAGCACCTGCACCAGCGGGATGGCGAAACTCCTGAGCACGGATTTCATGAGCTGGCCTCCTCATCGGGCATGCTGGCGGCATCAGTCGCGGGCTCCGCAATGCGCTCCAGCGTCGGCAGGATGACGTCGCGGACATCTTCGGGGCGGATGTAGCCGGTGTGGTGATAGCGGATCATACCCTCGGCATCGACCAGGAAGGTTTCCGGTGCCCCATAGACGCCGAGATCAAAGCCCAGCGAGCCCTCGGGGTCGAACAGATTGACGCTGAACGGGTTGCCGAATTCCTCCAGGAACTGGCGGCCCTTGGCGCGGGTGTCCTTGTAGTCGACGCCGACCATGTGTACGCCGCGGCTGGCGAGATCCAGCAGCTGCGGCATCTCGTGCTTGCAGGTCGGGCACCACTCGCCCCAGACGTTGACGAGGCTGACCTGCCCCTTGAGCAGCGAAGCATCGAGGCGCGCCTGCGGATCACTCAAGGTGCTGAGCGAGAATTCGGGGAAGGGCCGTGACAGCAGCGCGGAGTCCCGTGCGTAGGGGTCATCATCGAGGCGCTGGTAGAGGAAGGCGCCCAGCCCCACCACGACCACCAGCGGCACGAACAGCACCAGACGACGAACATTCATGGGCGAGCCTCCTGTGTGGTGAGGGAGCGGGTGTCAGAGGCCGTGCTGGCCTCGACACGGCGACGATAACGGCGATCCAGCACGGCGATCACGCCGCCCGCCCCCATCAACAGGGCGCCCAGCCACAGCCAGCGCACGAAGGGTTTGACCTGGATGCGTACCGCCCAACTGTCGTCATCCAGCTTCTCGCCCATGGCGACGTAGAGGTCACGCGTGAAGCCGGCATCGAGCGCGGTCTCGGTCATCGGCATGCCGCTGGCCAGGAACAGACGCTTCTCGGGATGCAGTGTCGTCACGGGGTCACCATCTCGGCTGACTTCCACCGTGGCGCGGTCCGACAGGTAGTTGGGGCCGCGATATTCGCCAAGTTCTGTCATGCGGAACTGATAGCCGCCCACGCTGACTTCCTTGCCCTGCACCATGCGCACGTTCTCGGCGACCTCGGTATTGGAGACCAGCGTCACGCCGACGATGGTCACCGCCAGCCCCAGATGCGCCAGCTGCATGCCCCAGTAGCTGGGTGTGAGGCGCTTGAGCCCCGCCCAGCGACCCGCCTTAGAGGCACTCTTGTCCCACAGGTCGCGCAGCAGCGGCAGCACCACCCACAGCGCGATGACCAGTCCGAGCGCCACCGAGAAGCTCCACTCGATATCCAGCGTCAGCGGCAGCAGGCCGCCGATGACGAGTGCCGCGCTGCCGGCCAGCGCCAAGCGACGCGTAAGCTCGCGGCCCGGCATCTGCTTCCAGCGCGAGGCTGGCCCGAGGCCCATGAAGGCACACAGCAGCGTGGTCAGCGGCACGAACAGCGCATTGAAGTACGGCGGGCCCACCGAGATCTTGCCCAGCCCCAGCGAATCCAGCACCAGCGGATAGAGGGTGCCCAGCAGCACGGTGACCATCATCACCAGCAGTACGAGATTGTTGACCAGCAGGAAGGCATCCCGTGACAGCCAGTGAAAGCCCAGCGTCGAACGCACGCGCGGTGCGCGCAGCGCGAACAGCAGCAACGAGCCACCGACGGTGATGCCGAGCAGCACAAGGATGAACAGTCCGCGGTCGGGGTCACTGGCGAAGGCGTGCACCGAGGTCAGCACGCCGGAGCGCACCAGGAAGGTGCCCAGCAGTGACAGCGAGAAGGCGAAGATCGACAGCAGCACCGTCCAGCTCTTGAAGGCGCCGCGCTTCTCGGTGACCGCCAGCGAGTGGATCAGGGCGGTACCGACCAACCACGGCATCAAGGAGGCGTTCTCCACCGGGTCCCAGAACCACCAGCCGCCCCAGCCGAGCTCGTAGTAGGCCCACCAGCTGCCCAGCGCGATGCCGACGGTGAGGAAGGCCCAGGCGATGTTGGTCCAGGGGCGCGCCCAGCGTGCCCAGGCGGCATCGAGACGCCCACCCATCAGTGCCGCCATCGCGAACGCGAACGCCACCGAGAAGCCCACGTAGCCCATGTAGAGCATCGGCGGGTGGATGATCAGCCCGATGTCCTGCAGCAGCGGATTGAGGTCCGTGCCGTCAGCCGGCATGTCCGGCAGCAGGCGCGCGAAGGGATTGGAGGTCAGCAGCACGAAGGCCATGAAGCCGGTGGAGATCAGCCCCATGATGCCCAGCACCCGTGCCAGCATGTCGCGCGGCAGATGGCGCGCGCCCAGCGAGACGGCAAAGCCCCAGCCGGCCAGTATCAGACTCCACAACAGTACCGAGCCTTCATGACTACCCCACACGGCGCTGAACTTGAAGTACCACGGCAGCTGGCTGTTGGAGTTGTTGGCGATGTAGGCGACGCTGAAATCATCCAGCAGGAAGCTTGCGGTCAGGCAGGCATAGGCGATCAGCACGAACAGGAACTGCCCCCAGGCCATCGGCTGGGCGAAGCTCATCCACAGCGGACGGCGCGTACTGGCCCCCGCCAGCGGTACGACCGCCTGCACACAGGCCAGACAGGCGCCCAGAATCAGCGCGAAGTGGCCGATTTCCGGCAACAGTTGCGTCACCATCACGGGGTCTCCTGCGGATCGAGCGCGGCCTTGGCAGCGCTGCTGTCGCTGGTCTTGTTGTCAGCCGCATTGCCGGTCTCGTTGCCCGTCTTGTTCCCGGTCCTGTTACCAGACACATCACGCCCGGAGGCCTTGAGTGCATCGGTCACTTCCGGCGGCATGTACTTCTCGTCATGCTTGGCCAGCACCTCGCTGGCCTCGAGATGCTCACCATCGAAGGTGCCCATCACCACCACGCCCTGCCCTTCACGGAACAGGTCCGGCAGGATGCCCTGATAATGCACCGTCACGTCATGATCGAAATCCGTGACGGTGAAGATGGCATCCAGCGTCTCGTTGTCGCGCCTGACACTGCCATCACGCACCATGCCGCCCGCACGGATCTGCCGCCCCTGAGGCGCTTCGCCACTGGCGATCTGCGTCGGGGTATAAAAGGCGTTGATGTTGGCGCGCAGGGCATAGAGGGTCAGGCCCACCGCGAGGGCGGCCAGCAGCACGATGGCCGTGACGATATACAGGCGCTGCTTGCGTTTGGGAGTCATGGTCAGGGCTCGATCAGGGCAAGGGACGGTCAAGCCTCTCGCGGCCGGCGGGACAACCGCCGCGGGAGGCAGAAAACAGGTTCAATCACGAGAGCTGTGGCGCGAAGCCTGATGTGACGAACGATGCGAAGCGCGGTGTGAAGCAGGGTGCGAAGAATGACGAGAAGCGTCACGGCGCAGGCGGCGACGGATATCCGCCTCCAGCGCGCGACGCGACAGCCGCGTGGCGATCACCAGCCCCACCAGACACGCCGCCGTCAGCCCCCAGGCCGACCACACATACAGTGCATGGCCGCCCATGGCGAAGAACTCGCTGACACTCGAGAAGGCGATGCCCGGCAGGTTCATGGCTTGTCCCCTTCTACCGCGACCACCGCAGCATCGGGGCGCGCACGCGAAGACGGACTCAGCAGATCACGCACCCACTGCTTGCGACTCTCGCGCCTCAGCACCTCGACCCGCGTGCGCATCAGCACCAGCGCGCCGAACAGGGCGTAGAAGCCGATCACCATCATCAGCAAGGGAATCCACATGCTGGCCGGCATCGGCGGCGCTTCGCTGAGCGTGAAGGTGGCCGGTTGATGCAGTGTGCTCCACCAGTCCACCGAATACTTGATGATCGGGATATTGACCATGCCGACCAGCGCCAGGATCGAGGCCGCACGCGAACCGCTGTCACGGCTGGCGAAGGAGCCACGCAGCACGATCACGCCCAGGTACAGGAACAGCTGGATCAGCATCGAGGTCAGCCGGGCATCCCAGATCCACCAGGTGCCCCAGGTGGGGATGCCCCACACCGAACCGGAAAACAGTGCCAGCGCCGTCATCAGGGCACCGACGGGCGCGGCGGCCGTGGCGACCATGTCCGCCAGCTTGATCTTCCACACCAGGAAGAGAAGCGCGCACACCGCCAGCAGCATGAAGCACGACTGGGCGAGAATCGCCGCCGGCACATGCACATAGATGATGCGGAAGCTGTTGCCCTGCTGGTAGTCGGCGGGCGCGAAGGCCAGCCCCCATACACTGCCGGCCACCAGCGCGATGATGGCCAGGGCCCAGAGCCACGGCAGCCAGCGCTGGCTGGCCGCGAAGAAGGTCGCCGGTGCGCCCATGCGATGCAACCACGGCCATAGCCCGCCCTTGCGGGGGCGAACCTTGCGGGCAGGCGCTTGAGGAGAGTCGGAGTCGGCGGTCACACGGGCCTCTTGTCAGGGGCAATGAAGAGCCTTGCGAAAGCCCGAGAATGCTCGGGCAGCGTCATGCAGTTCTTGATCGGGCTAGCCATTGATGCTCAGCCTGAGTCCGGCGGCGATGGCAAGCGGCGCCAGCAGCAAGGCCAGCGCCAGCATCGCGCCCAGAATGGCCAGATGGGCCAGGCTGGGCATGCCATTGACGGCGCTCTGTACGGCGCCGGCACCGAAGATCAGCACCGGAATGTACAGCGGCAGGATGATCAGCGAGAGCAGCACCCCGCCACGCCGCAGCCCCACCGTGAGCGCCGCACCGATCGCGCCGATCAATGACAGAATCATGCTGCCCAGCGCCAGCGAGGCGATCAACACACCAAAGGCGCCGCTCGGCAGCCCCAGCATCACGCCCAGCAAGGGCGCCATCAGCGCCAGCGGCAGGCCGGTCAGCAGCCAGTGGCCCGCTACCTTGGCCAGCACCAGCAACGGCAATGGCTGCGGCGTCAGCAGCAGTTGCTCGAGACTGCCGTCCTCCAGATCCTGCCGGAACAGACCATCCAGTGACAGCAGCGTCGCCAGCAATGCCGCCACCCACAGCAGGCCCGGCGCCAGCGTCGCCAGCAGCGCCTTGTCCGGGGAGATGCCCAGCGGAAACAGCGTGATCACCAGGGCGAAGAACACCAGAGGATTGATCAGCTCACTGCGTCGGCGCAGCGCCTGACGCAGGTCGCGCGCGAGGGTCGCCTTGAAAGCCCCGGCCAGCGAACTGGGGGGCGGGGCCTCGGGCAATGCCGTCAGCAGCTCATGGTTCATGCCGAGGCGCCTTGTATCGAGGCTGTGTCTTTCCCGCCCACGCCCTGCTCTGAACCCTGTTCGGCCTTCTCCCCTTCCTTCGCGCCCAAGCACAGGCGGCGCAAGCGCGAGGCCTGTGAGAAGCGATGATGAGTCGTCATCACCACGCTGCCCCCACGCTGGGCGTGAGCCAGCAGCAGTGCCTCCAGCGCCTGAACGCCGTCGCGATCGATGGCGGTGAAGGGCTCATCGAGCACCCACAGCCGGCGTGGCGTCAGATGCAGCCGCGCCAGCGCGATACGTCGCTGCTGACCGGCGGACAGCTGCTGTGCAGGCACATCCTCGAAACCGGCCAGCCCCACGGCGTCCAGCGCCGCCCAGGCGAGCTCGCTGCGGGCCTCTGACTTTGCCTGCGGCTGACCGCCAAGCGCCTGATACCAGGCAAGGTTTTCCAATGCGGTCAGGGTGCCCTTGATGCCGGGCTGGTGACCCAGATAGAGCAGTGAGCCCAGAAAGTCGTCACGCACCCGCGAGGTGGGCTGGCCGCGCCACAGCACCTCGCCCTCGTAGTCATGGAACTGACCGGACAGAATCTTGAGCAGGGTCGTCTTGCCACTGCCATTGGGGCCCTCGACCTGCAGGATCTCTCCCGCATGCAGCGAAAGATCCAGCCCCTCGAACAGCCAGCGCTCATCACGCTCACAGCCGAGCGCCACGACCGCCAACAGAGGCGGCGCGCTACAGACTTCATCGCTGGCAGGCAGGCTGGGCATCCCGGATTCTCGCGGCTGAGCCGTCGCGGAGTGCGACATGAAGGGCAGACCCTGCGGGGTCACTGCGAGCCATTCTACGAGCTGAGGTCGACACTGACCACCGAGCAGCCGATCACCTGGCCTCGCAGCCCCGCCATGACGGGCAGTCAAGCACTCGAGAAATAAATCAGCGACATGTGGTGCACATTCATACGACACACTTTCGCTGGATTGGCGCTGGTCGATCCGCTCACCTCTTGCCACTTCGCGAGAGCTTGCTATGATGCAGGCACTGTATACAAAAACAGTATCCATACAGTACCTTCATCACACGCCTGCCGAGTGCAGGCACAGACTGATCGGGTCGGCTCAACGCGTTGTCAGCATGTTCGCGGAGCCTAGCAGGCGACAGATGAACTCAGCCTGACGACCCTCCACGCTGCACCGCAGGCCGACGCACCATCCGCGCCGACCGCACGGCATCAGGGGATAGCTCATGTCACGTCTTCACGCTCCGCACTACCTTCAGCGTCTTCACAACCTGCCGCTCAATGACCAGGCCTGGCAGGAAATCACCGCCAGCGACATGATGGATATCCCGCTGCTCGGCAACATCACGGCCGGCATGCCCATCGAAGCCATCGCCGACTGCGGTACTGTTGCCGTGCCGACGCGCATGGTGCGCCGCAATACCTACGCCCTGCGCGTGCGCGGCCATTCGATGATCAACTGCAATATCCATGATGGCGACATCATCATCATCGAACGCAGCGAAAGCGCCGAGAATGGCGAGACCGCCGTGGTGATGATCAACCAGCAGGAAGTGACGCTGAAGAAGCTGTATATCGAGAAGACCGGCGTGCGCCTGCAACCGGCCAACGACAGCATGGCCCCCATCTATCTCAAGAATGCCGATATCGAAGTGCTGGGCATGGTGATGGGCGTGGTGCGCGGCAATGCCGTCACTCACTGAGGGCGACGCTTTGGTAAGATGGTGCCATGACCTATCTGATACCGGCACTGGCGCCCGAGGCGCATCATGAACACAGCATCGAGATCGAGAAGAGCCGCTTCATCGCCTGGCTGGCCCATGCCCCGACGCCAGAAGGCATGACGCGGCTGCTGGCTCAGGCGCATCTCGCCCACCCCAACGCACGCCATCACTGCACGGCGTTCATCGCCGGGGCACCCAATGAGCAGAATGCCATCGGCTTCTCCGATGATGGCGAGCCGGGCGGCACTGCTGGCAGGCCGATGTATCAGGTGCTCGAAGGCAGTGGCGTCGGCCAGGTGGCCTGCGTGGTGATCCGCTACTTCGGCGGCATCAAGCTGGGCACCGGCGGCCTGGCGCGCGCATACAGCCGCGCGGTGCTCGAGGCGCTCGAGCACCTGCCCACCACGACCTTCACGCCGCGCACGCCCAGGCGCCTGAAGGTCGGCTTCGCCCATGAAGCCGATGTTCGCCACTGGTTGAGCGGCTACGATGTGCCGGTGGATGCCAGCGACTATGGTGCCGATGGCGTGGTGTTGACGGCGGGCTGGCCGCAAGGCGGCGCCCAGCCGCCGCTGGAAGAACTGCATGCGCGCCTCAAGGGAGCGCTGGAAGTGCTCGACTCCCGCGACTGATCTGCACCAGCGACTGACCGGCGCCAGCGATTCTCTTTGGCTGTGCACAAACACGAACGCCATCGCCGCCCTTGTCAGGGCGGCGATGGCGTTCGTGTTTTCACTTTTCTCAGCTGAACTGCAGGGCTTCCACCTGATTGGCGATGGCAGCCTTGGCCTCGGCCAGCGAGGCGGCCCTGGGCTCATCGCCCATGCTGAGGCCTTCGGCATACACGAAGTGCTGATCCGTGATGCCCATCAGCCCGAGCATGGATTTCAGATGTGGTGTCTGGGAATCCATTTCAGTGCCCGCGTACATGCCGCCACGCGCCGCCAGTACCAGCGCCTGCTTGCCTTCCAGCAGGCCCACCGGCCCTTTCTCGGTATAGCGGAAGGTCTCGCCGGCGCGCAGCACCCGGTCGAACCACGCCTTCATCTGCGTCGGCAGGCCCAGATTGTAGAGCGGTGCCGCAACGACCAGCAGGTCTGCCGCTCTCAGCTCGGCCAGAAAACCATCGGAAAGTGCGGCGAGCTTGCGTTGCTCGGCGCTACGCTCATCCGCCGGCGTCATCCAGGCCTGCATTTCCGCGCCATCGAGATGCGGCAGGTCACGCTCGACCAGATCATGATGCGTCAGCTGAAATGGCTGCCCGGAGGACTCGAGCGCACTGACGAAGGATGCGGCCAGCGCACGTGAATTGCCCTTGTCGGCGAACAGGGAAGCAGACACCAGCAGGACATTGAGCGAAGCTTTTGACATGTGGAGGGTCTCCATGAAAGTGAGGCGCGATCCTGTCGACGGTGTTCGACCCGATCCGCATGCACAGCATGATAAATGAACCATTCCACACGAAAAGCGACTTAAATCGCCCATATCATTCGAAAAAAGCGAACAATTAGTCAGTCATCACCCTTATTCGACTGCCGACTGATAACGGAACGCCTCGCCACAGCCCTTCAATTTCTGCCCTGCAATCGTCAAGGTCGCCGTCAGTGGATAGGGCGCGCCCTGCATGGAATCGAAGCAGGCGCCCGGCGCGACCACCAGCTGCAATGGCTCGCCCTGCTTGCCGTCAGCCGGGAGTTGCGCCTTGAGCACACGGCTATCGTTTGCCTCATGGGCGACCCGATAAGGCAGCTTCACCACCTGGACACCTGACGAGCGAGCACCAGCCTCCGTTTCTGCAGAGCGCTCGGATGCCTGCGCCTTGTGCGGCGAGTCGAGCAAGCCCTGCATGGCCGTCAGCGTCAGCAGGTTGTGCTCGCTGTCGAGACTGACCTGCCAGCCGGGCTCATTGCCCTGCGCCACCAACAGCGGCTTCTGCGTCGTCGGATGAATCACGCGCCGATCATCCTGCACACATTCCAGATTGCCGCGGGCATTCTGCAACATCGCCTCGGAACCCTTGAACCACACCTCCAGCCCCTCTTCACCGGGCAACGCCTTCACATCACCAGATGCCTGCTCGGCCGGCGATGCACCGGTATTGGCCTGATAGCGCTCGCCCGAGGCACTGACGACCCGCTCCAGGGTATAGGCATGCCGCCGTGACCACAGCCGCAACCAGTCATGCGATGCCTCGGCGTCGCCTTCGCTGAAGGCCATCAGCAGATCCTGCGCCGGAGTACAGCGCCACACCTGATACTCGTTCGCCCGGGGCGGTGGCAGAAAGCTGGAGGGCAAGGTCACCGCAGCGGCCTTGCCCAGCGATTCCGCACTGGGCGGCGCAGGCTTCTTCGCCACCTCATGCACCACGGGGCCCGGGTCCTGCGCGGGGGCCGGCACCTTCAGCGGCGGCTGGCCAGCATCCGTCCCTGTCGTGGCATCCTGACTCCACGGCAGGGAGGTACATCCCGCCAGCAGCAGGGGCACCGCCAGAGGCGACATGCGCAAGCCCGCTCGACCGGCAGCGACTATCCCTGGCGTGAGGCTCGCGGCCCACCTATGGGGCAACGCACGGGAAATGGCAAAAAGACGACAGCAATGACGTGACATGATGAACCCTCCCTGGGCATGTCGGACGACAAGATGCAGCGCAGCACTTTCGCGACGAGACACTGCGGCATGGCTGGACTTCAAGGCGGAGACGGCGGCCTTCCTGGCGCGCCCTGCCAAAGTCTATCAAGCGCAGTGAGGCTTGTGGGGATGGGAATGCACTGAGGGTAAAAGGCGCGTGCCCTGCCGGCCTTGCATGACACCCTCTGCACGGCTGACTCCGGCGCCCTTCGTGTTCCGGCGCCCCGAGTGATACGCGAACCGCCATGAATATGAGACAGTGTCATGAGCGCCCTCGGGCAGCCGCGCGTCATGATGGCAAGCAGGCGGGGAGAAGATCCCGCTGCCACTCCCCCACTGATTCAGTCTCGCGGGAGTGATTGACCCGCTCGCGGCTTGTGCCAGGGATTTCAACTTATCGTTCTCGGCTTATCGTTCTCGGCTTATCGTTCTCGGCTTGCCTGTCTCAACTGGCCTGTCTCAACTTGCCGTTCACAATGCACCTTTCTCACTCAACCTCTCAACATGAGCACCATTCATCATGCTTGAATTGCGCCATCTGCGTACCCTGCTGGCCCTGCGTGATGCTGGCTCGCTGGTCGAAGCCGCGGAGCGTGTCCACCTCACCCAGTCCGCCCTGTCCCATCAGCTGAAGGACCTCGAGGAGCGCCTGGGCGCGCCGCTGTTCATCCGCAAGACGCGCCCCGTGGAGTTTACCCGCGCCGGACAGCGCCTGTTGTCGCTGGCAGAGCAGGTACTGCCTCAGTTCCGCATGGCTGAGCGCGACATTGCTCGCATGGCGGGTAGCGAGCAGGGCCGGCTGCACATGGCCATCGAGTGCCATAGCTGTTTTCAGTGGCTGATGCCGACGGTGGATCGCTTCCGCGATCACTGGCCGGAGATCGAAGTCGATATCCCCTCGGGCCACAGCTTCGCTCCCCTGCAGGCATTGGGCCGCGAGCAGCTGGACCTGGTCATCACCGCCAACCCGGTGGAGATGACCGGCATCCAGTACATTCCGCTGTTCCGCTATGAGGTCATGCTGGCCGTGGCACGCCAGCATGCACTGGCCATCAAGGGCCATGTGGAGCCGCAGGACCTGTGCGACGAGACCTTGATCATCTATCCGGTCGAGCATGATCGCCTGGACGTCTTCACCCAGTTCCTCGAACCGGCCAACGTGAGCCCGCGCGAGATCCGCAGCGCGGAGATGACGGTGATGATGATGCAGCTGGTCGCCAGCGGCCGCGGCGTCACGGCGCTCCCCAACTGGGCGCTGGCCGAGTATCTGACGCGCGATTACGTGCGTGGCCTGTCGCTGGGCGACGGTGTCTGGGCGACGCTTTACGCCGCCGTCAGAGAAGATCTGCTCGGCACGCCGTGGATGGACGACTTCCTGCGTACCGCCCGTGAGACATCATTCGAGGTGCTGAGTGGCGTGAAGCCTGCCTGATACCTGGGCCTCAGTGCTTACGAGGGATAGATACACGAAAGCCCCACTACTCGATGCCTTGCGGCCTATCGAGTGGTGGGGCTTCTTGTTAGTACTGTTCAATGCTTGTTCACACCATATCACTACGGCTTGCGTCCAAGACTTTTTCTTCAGCACAAACAGAACCGCCCCAGCATGAGCTGGGGCGGTTCTTGACATCTATCATCTCAAGCGGAAAGCATTCCGCAATGAGTGATGATCAGTCGATAGCCTTGACGTTGGCTGCCTGCAGGCCTTTCTGGCCCTGGGTCACGTCGAAGGAGACCTGCTGGCCGTCCTGCAGGGTCTTGAAGCCATCAGCCTGGACTTCGGAGAAGTGAACGAACAGATCGTCACCACCGTCAGCCGGAGCGATGAAACCAAAACCTTTAGCGTCGTTGAACCACTTAACTGTACCTGTAGCCATGAGAAATTCCTCTCTGATTAGCATGTTTGAAATAACGGGCATTACCCGAAGAGCGTGGGCAAAGCAAAACCATGCATCAAATCAGCGAGGCTTCTCGGGGCGCTCAAGGCGATTTACCGAGCAGCACAGGCGACTGAGTGGTGCGTCTTGCTATCCAACAGGGGCTACATTGCACGCTAACCCATGATCACGTCAAGCCTTTTCGACAATCACTTCACACAGTCGCCAAGCGATGCCACTCCAGCCAGGTCAGAAATCCCCCTTCGGGCAGCTGCAGATTCGGCGCATCGGTCCCCAGCAGCAGGCGGTCTCCCTCGAGCGTGACGCGCCGCACAAGGGTGACTTCATCCCAATCGGCGATCGTGGCCAGCGACAGATGATGGCAGACCTCCTCCCGCTCACTGTCCCACTGCCAGCGCCCACAGTAGGCAAAGCCCTCACGAAAGGCGGCGACCAGCTGATCATCCGTCGGCGCCATCCCCAGAGGCTGACGCTCACAGGACACCAGCTGCACGCTCATATAGCCATTGGCCATGTAATGCAGCTGGCCCTTGCACTCGCCCAGCGGCTCCAGCTCGCGTCCATCCGGCCAGGCATACCAGAAACGCTCGAGCCGCCACGCGCCGATCAAGTCAGGATGCAGTGACAAGGAAGATTGCCGCATGGCCGATTCCTCAAACGGTCGTGATCAGGTGGCGTGCTCGTCCTGGAGTGACGGCGGCTTGACCGGCGGCAAGGGCACAGGCGCCTTGCGTTCCAGCTGGCTGGAGGTCAGTGGCAGCAACAGGCTGAAGCGCGCGCCCTTGAGCGACCTGCCCTTGTCCACCACCACGCTGCCGCCGTGGGAATGCAGGATCTTCTGCACGATGGAGAGCCCCAGCCCGTAGCCGCCGGAGGCACGCGTACGCGAATCGTCCAGGCGCGCGAAGGGCTTGAAGACCTTCTTGCGATCTTCCTCGTTGATGCCGGGGCCATCGTCCTCGACATCGAGCCTGACCACCTGCGGGTCGCTGGTAATGCGCACCAGTACACGGGAGTCCGCGTGCCGGCAGGCATTGGAGACCAGATTCTGCAGCGCCCGCTGCAGATAGCGTGCCTCGGCCTCGACCTCCAGCGCCTCGCCTTCGATGCTCAGCAGCAACTCAGGATGCAGCGGCGCCAGCGTCTCGCAGACCTGCTCCGCGATCTCGCGGCAATCCACCATGCCGAGGTCCAGCTGGATACCGGCGGCATTGTTGAGGCGTGCGTAGGTCAGGATCTCGTCGATCAGCTTGTCGAGTTCCTCGATGTCGCCGTCTGCGCCCTTTATCTGACGCTGGACGAAATCATCATCGACCATGTCCTCGATCATCTGCAGCGCGAAGCGGATACGCGCCACCGGCGTGCGCAATTCATGCGAGACCGCCCGAATCATGTCCTGCTGCGCGCCCAGCAACCCCTGCACCCGCTCGGCCATACCATTGAAGGCCATGCCGAGACGCCCGAGAAAGTCATTGGACTCGATGCGCACCCGCGTATCGAGATAGCCGCCCGCGATGCGGGTCGCGGCCTTTTCCAGACGCGTCAGGCGCGCCTCCAGTGAACGCACCACCAGATAGATGACGCCGCCCAGCAGACTGATGACCGCCAGTATCATGGCGATGATCAAGGCCGGCGGTGTCGTCTCGAAGCCGCGGATGGGCCCGACCTTGAGCATGGCGCGGTCCCCCAGACGAGTATAGAGCGCCATCGCCTGGCCATGACTGGCCACATTGAGCACCACCCGACCGGCCTCCAGGCGACTGGCCTGCTGCGCATCGAGATTCTGCGGAATGTCCGGCAGCAGCGCGAAGGACAGACCGGAGGCCTGCTGCAGCTGGGCCAGCAAGTCGCTGCGTTGCTCGGCATTCATGGGCTGCAGGGTGTCATGCAGCGACACCATCAACCCGCGCAACTGCCGCTCCGCGAGATGCAGCAACCGGAATTCCAGCACTCTCTCTTCGCCCGGCACCGCCATCAGCAGCTGCCAGCCGGCGTCATCATGCGGCCGCACCAGCGGCCGCCCGGCCTCAAGGCGGCGCTGCTCCCACCAGCTGAGGTCAAAGACCGCCGCCGGCGCCAGCAACAACCGCCCATCCAGCAGCCGGGCGGTCCGATTGAGGAAGGCTCCGCGCTCAGCCTCCGACGTGGCCGCGATCTGGCTCACCAGCAGGCGCATCGGCGCCGCGCCCAGACGCGTCTGGTAGGCCTCCAGCCGGACCATGTTGGTCAGCTGAAAGCCGCCCAGCGCGATGCCCAGCGTGAGCACCAATGCCACCAGCAAGGCGACATAGACACGCAGGAAGATGCTGTCGGAGAGAGCCCGGCGCATCGTCTAGAGGTCCTTGACGAACAGGTATCCCTTGCTGCGCACCGTCTTGATCCGCTCGGGATGATTGGGGTCATCGCCAATCTTGGGGCGGATGCGCGAGACACGCACGTCGATGGAGCGGTCCTGGCCGTCGTACTTGATGCCGCGCAGCGCAGAGAAGATTTCCTCGCGCGTCAGCACGCGCCCTGCATTCGAGGACAGCAGCCACAGCAGGTCGAACTCTGCACTGGTCAGTTCGATGCGCTCGCGCGCCAACCACGCCTCACGAGTGGCGTTGTCGATCTCGAGATCATTGAACACCAGGCGTGTCTCTCCGGCGGCCACTTCGGGGCCATCGGCGCGACGCAGCAAGGCCCGCATGCGTGCCAGCAATACACGCGGCTGCACCGGCTTGGGCACGTAGTCGTCGGCGCCCATCTCCAGACCCAGCACCTGATCCATGTCATCGGTACGCGCCGTCAGCATCAGGATCGGTCCGGCGAACTGAGGCCGCACGCGACGACAGATGGACAGGCCATCCTCGCCCGGCAGCATCAGGTCCAGAATCACGATGTCGGGGCGCAGACTGATGATCAGGTCCACCGCCCGCGCGCCGTCATTCTCCACGCTCACGCGGAAGTTGTTGGCTTCGAGGTATTCGCGCGTCAGTGTCGCCAGACGCTCGTCATCCTCAACAATCAATACATGTTCTTGCGCATTGGTATCCAAGGGCATTCCATCCGCATCGTTGGGTCAACGTGGCCAGCAGCTCACAAGCAGTTACTTTCCTGTGCCACGTCGTAACCTTTTCAGGGTGATTTGTCACGAATGATACGCCAATTTGGGCGTTTACGCGCCAGCAGCGCAGGCACCATCTGCATTGACGGAGCGCAGAAAATTTAACACCTGAACTCTTGACATCCCCCAGCGGCAAGGCCGGATTTTCAACCACACCTTACCCACAAGTTATCCACTTGCACGCCCCACCAAACAACACTATCTTGTGTCCAAAATCAGCTCACACCCCATATGTAGGGTTTTGGCGACGTCGACACCCATAGATCATGGCGACGATTGTCAAGCCCCGAAAGCATGAATCAGCGTATGGGAAGGCAGTCACGCAAGGCTGCTGGAACCGTGTCTCATGAACGCTATCAGGCTCAGCCCGGGCGCCGATTGCCCCGCCTGAGCCTGATAGCGTTTCCCGACGACAAGGCTGACGACGACAGAATATCCCCGGGCGCAGGCAGGAATTTCCAGCCTGCGCCCCGATACGAATTGCCCTCGAGCCCTAACGGGCAACGATTCACCTTCAGACGATTCAGGAAGGCGTCATGGATTCCACTTTCAGCACCGATCAGGCGACAGTCGACGTGACTGCCCCCCAGCGCCTGCGCGTCATCAAGCGCAATGGCGATGTTGCGGCCTTCGACGCCAGCAAGATCTCCGTCGCTCTCTCCAAGGCGTTCATCGCCGTGGAAGGCGATCAGGTCGAGTCCAGCTCGCGCATCCGCGACCTGGTTCAGCAGCTGACCAGCCAGATCACCGACGCATTCCAGCGTCGCATGCCTGACGGTGGCACCCTGCACATCGAAGATATCCAGGATCAAGTCGAGCTGGCGCTGATGCGTTCCGGCGAGCACAAGGTCGCCCGTGCCTATGTGCTGTACCGCGATGAGCACGCTCGTGCCCGCAGCGCCCAGAGCGAAGGGATCGCCAAGCCGCACCCGACCATCAACGTCACGCACCTCGACGGCAGCGTGCGTCCGCTGGATCTTGGCCGTATCGAGACCCTCGTCTTCGATGCCTGCGCCGAGCTTTCCAACGTCGATGCCCAGAAGATCGTCGATGACTCCCTGAAGAATCTGTACGACGGCGTGCCGGTCGATGGCGTGTCCACCGCGCTGATGATGACCGCGCGTACGCTGGTCGAGAAGGACCCGAACTACACCTACGTCACCGCCCGCCTGCTGCAGGACAACCTGCGCCGCGAAGCCCTGAGCTTCCTCAAGGTCGCTGACGAGGCCACCTTCGGCGAGATGAAGGACCACTACCCGGTCGCCTTCAAGGCCTACATCGAGAGCGGTATCGCCTTCGAGCAGCTGGACGAGCAACTGGCCACCTTCGATCTGGAGCGTCTCGGCGCGGCCATCGATCACACGCGTGACAACCAGTTCACCTATCTCGGCCTGCAGACCCTGTACGACCGCTACTTCCTGCACCAGAACGACGTGCGCTATGAGCTGCCGCAGGTCATGTTCATGCGTGTCGCCATGGGCCTGTCCCTGAACGAGGAAGACCGCGAAGGTCGTGCCATCGAGTTCTACGAGCTGCTGTCCAGCTTCGACTACATGGCTTCCACGCCGACGCTGTTCAACGCCGGTACCCGTCGCAGCCAGCTGTCCAGCTGCTACCTGACCACCGTGCCGGACGCCCTCGATGGCATCTACGGCGCCATCCGCGACAACGCCATGCTCTCCAAGTGGGCGGGTGGTCTCGGCAATGACTGGACGCCGGTACGTGCGCTGGGCTCCTACATCAAGGGCACAAACGGCAAGTCCCAGGGCGTCGTGCCCTTCCTGAAGGTCGTCAACGACACTGCCGTTGCCGTCAACCAGGGTGGCAAGCGCAAGGGCGCCGTCTGTGCCTATCTGGAAACCTGGCACATGGACGTCGAGGAATTCCTCGACCTGCGCAAGAACACCGGTGATGACCGTCGTCGTACCCACGACATGAACACCGCCAACTGGGTGCCGGATCTCTTCATGAAGCGTGTCTTCGATGACACCGAATGGACCCTGTTCTCGCCGTCCGACTGCCCGGACCTCCACGACCTGTACGGCGCGGCCTTCCAGGCGCGTTACGAGCAGTACGAGGAGATGACCCGTCAGGGCCAGCTGAAGCTGTTCAAGCGCGTCAAGGCGCGTGATCTGTGGCGCAAGATGCTATCCATGCTGTTCGAGACCGGCCACCCGTGGATCACCTTCAAGGACCCGTGCAACCTGCGCAGCCCGCAGCAGCACGCCGGTGTCGTGCACTCGTCCAACCTGTGCACCGAGATCACCCTCAACACCTCCGAGGACGAGATCGCGGTCTGCAACCTGGGCTCGATCAACCTGGCGCAGCACGTCATCGACGGCAAGCTGGATGGCGACAAGCTCAAGAAGTCAGTGCGTACCGCCGTGCGCATGCTCGATAACGTCATCGACATCAACTACTACGCCGTTCCGCAGGCGCGTCGCTCCAACATGCGTCACCGCCCGGTCGGCCTCGGTATCATGGGCTTCCAGGATGCGCTCTACGCGCAGTCCATCGCCTATGCCTCCGAAGAAGCCGTGACCTTCGCCGACGAATCCATGGAACTCGTCAGCTATCACGCCATCGAAGCTTCCAGTGATCTGGCCGCCGAGCGTGGTCGTTACGAAAGCTTCGACGGCTCTCTGTGGAGTCAGGGCATCCTGCCGATCGATTCCATCGAGAAGCTCAAGACCGAGCGTGGCGCCGACTACATCGAGATGGATGAAAGCCAGACTCAGGACTGGGACTACATCCGCGAGAAGGTCCGCACCCAGGGCATGCGCAACTCCAACGTGATGGCGATCGCGCCGACCGCGACGATCTCCAACATCTGTGGCGTCTCGCAGTCCATCGAACCGACCTACCAGAACCTGTTCGTCAAATCGAACCTGTCTGGCGAGTTCACCGTGGTCAACGCCTACATGGTCAACGACCTCAAGGCGCGCGGCCTGTGGGACGAGGTCATGATCAACGACCTCAAGTACTACGACGGCAGCGTGCAGCCGATCGAGCGCATCCCGGAAGACCTCAAGGCGCTGTACGCCAACGCCTTCGAAGTCGAGCCGAAGTGGATCGTCGAAGCCGCCTCGCGTCGTCAGAAGTGGATCGATCAGGCCCAGTCCCTGAACCTGTACATCCAGGGCGTGTCCGGCAAGAAGCTGGACGTGACCTACCGCATGGCATGGTTCCGCGGCCTCAAGACCACCTATTACCTCCGTGCTCTGGGTGCGACCGCCGTGGAGAAATCCACCGTCGATCGCAGCAAGCACAACGCCGTCGGCAATGCACCGACTCCGGCACCTGCTCCCGCGCCTACCCCGGCACCGGAAGCCAAGCCGGAACCGCGCGGCATCGAAGACTTCCTGCAGGGCAAGAGCGGCCAGCGCGCCCCCTCCGCCAGCAACATCGATGAGTTGGGCTGTGAGGCCTGTCAGTAAGAGATTGCGCCAGACCCGAGTCCGCTGACGCTGACTCACCGCCTGCCAGGACACACCTTGCAGGCGGATTGCGGCAAATCCACAAGACCGAGCCCCGCTCGGTCTTGTGCCGCCACCAACAATCACTGCCTCCTGACATTCCCTCGAAACAAGCCCGGGCCTGACTCCCTGTGGGAGCCACGCCACTCGATGGCGCTCGCGTCGTAGAACGCACCGCCCCTGCCTTTTCGTCACGCTGACTGCCCGCGTGACCATCACCGAACACGAGGAACGCAACATGCTGAACTGGGACGATTTCCACGAAGACGAAGCCCCCGCTGCCGAGAAGCCGGCGACGGCCAAACCGGCGCCGCAGGCCGAAGCTCCCGCCGCTGCCCCGGCGGCTGACGCTGTCGTCGCGAGCGAGAACAGCGAAGGCTACGCGATCAGCGATGCCGAGCGCATCGCCCGCGCCCAGCAGGCGCTGGACGATCTCGACGTGGCCAAGGGTCTGGAAGAACTGGAAATGGGTGCCCAGCGCATTCAGGTCGACGAGAAGCGCATGATCAATGCGCGCGCCGACGTCAACCAGCTGGTGCCCTTCAAGTACGACTGGGCATGGCAGAAGTACCTCGACGGCTCCGCGAACCACTGGATGCCGCAGGAAGTGAACATGAACGCGGACATCGCGTTGTGGAAGAGCCAGGACGGCCTGACCGAAGACGAGCGTCTGATCGTGATGCGCTCGCTGGGTTACTTCTCCACTGCCGACTCGCTGGTCGCCAACAACCTGGTGCTGGCCGTCTACAAGAACATCACCAACCCGGAGTGCCGCCAGTACCTGCTGCGTCAGGCCTTCGAAGAGGCGATCCACACCCACGCCTACCAGTACTGCATCGAGTCACTGGGCATGGACGAAGGCGAAGTCTTCAACATGTACCGTGAAGTGGACTCCGTGGCGCGCAAGTCCGCCTGGAGCCTCAAGCACACCCAGGCGCTGGCGCGTGCCGACTTCCACACCGGCACACCGGAAGCGGACCAGGAATTCCTGCGCAACCTGATCGGCTTCTACGCCGTCACCGAAGGCATCTTCTTCTACTGCGGCTTCTCCCAGATCCTGTCCATGGGTCGTCGCAACAAGATGACTGGCGTCGCCGAGCAGTTCCAGTACATCCTGCGTGACGAGTCCATGCACCTGAACTTCGGCATCGACGTGATCAACCAGATCAAGGTCGAGAACCCGCACCTGTGGACCGCCGAATTCCAGGACGAAGTCACCCAGATGATTCTGGAAGGCACCCAGCTCGAGATCGAATACGCGCGTGACACCATGCCGCGCGGCGTACTGGGCATGAACGCGGCCATCATGGAGGAATACCTCCACTTCATCTGCAACCGTCGCCTCGCGCAGCTGGGCCTCAAGGAGCAGTTCCCGGGCGCCAAGAACCCGTTCCCGTGGATGTCCGAGATCATCGACCTGCGCAAGGAGAAGAACTTCTTCGAGACGCGCGTCACTGAATATCAGGTCGGCGGTGCCCTGAGCTGGGATTGATCGCTGATCACTCCCTCTCCCAGAGACAGGCACGCGACTGACGCCTGCCTCTGCTGAGCACCCCAACGGGCCATGTCATTGATATGGCCCGTTTTTGCGTCCAGCGCCCGCACAGGGTAGGCTTCGCGCCGTCCCGACTCTCCCCGGCTTCACGTGAAAGGAACGAACATGCAACTCGGTATCATCGGACTCGGCCGCATGGGCGGCAATATCGCTCGTCGCTTGATGCGCAATGGCCACGAAGTGGTCGCCCATGATCGTGACGCGGCAATCGCCCAGTCACTGGTCGCCGACGGTGCGACGCACGTCGATAGCCTCGTGGAACTGGTTCAGCAGCTCGAGGCGCCGCGCGCCGTCTGGGTCATGCTGCCGGCTGGCGAGATCACCGAGCAGACCATCGCCACGCTTGCCGAGCTGATGGAAGCCGGCGACACCATCATCGATGGCGGCAACACCTTCTACAAGGACGACATCCGCCGTGCCACGGCCCTCAAGCTGAAGGGCCTGAACTACGTCGATGTGGGCACTTCCGGCGGCGTGTGGGGCCTGGAGCGCGGCTACTGCATGATGATCGGCGCCGAGAAGGCCGTGTTCGAGCATCTCGAGCCGCTGTTCGATACCCTCGCCCCGGGCTATGGCGATCTCGAGCGCACCAAGGGCCGCAACGCCCCGGATGAGCGCGCCGAGCGCGGCTACATCCACGCCGGTCCGGTCGGTGCCGGTCACTACGTGAAGATGGTCCACAACGGCATCGAGTACGGCCTGATGCAGGCCTACGCCGAGGGCTTCGAGCTGATGCAGAGCAAGGGCTCCGACGCCCTGCCGGAAGATCAGCGCTTCGACCTCAATCTGGCCGATATCGCCGAGGTGTGGCGTCGTGGCAGCGTGGTGTCTTCCTGGCTGCTCGACCTGACCGCCCAGGCACTGGCCGGTGACGAGCGTCTGGACCACTACAGCGGTGCCGTCTCCGACAGTGGCGAAGGCCGCTGGACCGTCGATGCCGCCGTCGAACAGGGTGTCGCGGTGCCGGTGCTGGCCAATGCGCTGTTCTCGCGCTTCAGCTCGCGCAAGGAAAACACCTACGCCAACCGCCTGCTGTCGGCGATGCGCTTCGGCTTCGGTGGCCATGTCGAGCCGCCCAGGAAAGACTGAGCGCCTGCTCTGACACGCCAGACGTGAAACGCCCCGCTCATGGTGATCATGAGCGGGGCGTTGTCGTTTGCGGGGCCTGCTGGCAGAGCGGTGGAGTGTCAGCTGCCCTTTTTGCCAGCCCTGTCAGCCATCTGTGTCAGCCACTGGCGTTATCGAACGCCGCCAGCGCCATCCACCGGCGTCAGCGTCATCTGCTGACCGCGCATGTTGATATCGAACTCCCCCAGGAAACTCATACCCAGCAGCACCACCTCATCGTGCATGCCCGGCACGATGGCCCCGCGCACCTCGCGCTGGCTGAGTCCCGCCAGACTGACGGCATCCAGTGTGGTCAGGGCGCCGTGGCTGACGCCATTGGCGGTGGTGAAGCGCGCATCCCGCCCGCGTGGCAGCTGCAGGCGCTCGGCCAGCGCGTCGGACACCGAGACATAGGTGGCGCCGGTATCGAGCAGGAAGGTGACCGGCTGATCATTGATCGTGCCGGGGGCCACGAAGTGCCCGGAGCGATTGCGCGACAGCGTCAGTGGCTCGCCAGATGACAGCGACTGGCCAGCCAGCGAGGCATTGGGCCGGGTGCGCTCATCAAGCTGGCCCTGAAACCACCACACCAGCATGGCGAGAATCAGCGCCCAGCACAGCACCAGCATGCCGACACCATAACGGCGGGTCGCGCCGCCCCCTGAATCACTCATCCACCACCACCCCGCAACAGCAGACGCAGGCCGACGGCGCACAGTGCGAAGCCGAGAATCAACGGCACCCCGATCAGCCAGGCGCGCGTTCCCGGCAGGCTGGCCTCATGCGGGGCGTCGAGGCGATAGACCAGCGCCACGCTCTCCCCCACGGCGGGTGTCGGCGAGGGCACCGCCAGCGGCGAGATAATCTCGTGCCAGCCATCACGCTGATCCTGATAGCGCACCACGGGCGCATACTGGATCGACTCGATATTGAAGCGCCCGCCCGGCGGCAGGCCCGCCATCGCCAGGGCCTCATCCTCGCTGAGCCTGCCGCCCTTGGGCAGATGGATAGGGCCACGCCCTTCGACGTGCAGCGTGCGGTCGTGGTTGATGACCTCGCCCATCACCTGTGCGCTGTTGCGGGCGAAGGACTGCGCCTGCTGCCAGCGATAGCCACCGAGCAGCAGCAAGGCGATGCCGATGATGATCAGTCCCCAGGTCAACGCCATGCGATGCCTCCTTGTGGTCGGTGCCATCATGCACGACGCGGTGTCGAGGTACGGGCCTGGACGTCGTCGCTCACGTCATGGGCCACGCCCTGCTCGTGTCCGCCGGCCGCTTCCAGCCTCTCGCTCAGCGCCTCGAACTGGCGCCAGCGCGCATGCGCCAGCGGCGTGACACCTTCGGCGTCCGCCAGATTGACGTCGGCACCGTGGGCCAACAGCTGCTCGACGACCCGTTGATAGTCAACGCCGCCATCCCCCAGCAACACGGCCTCGATCAGTGCCGTCCAGCCGAGCGTATTCTGGTGATTGACGTCGACATCGGTCTCCTCGAGCAGCTGACGGCAGATATCGGCATGACCACGCTCACTGGCCGACATCAGCGCAGTGGAAGAGAAGCGATTGAGCACCGTCGCCGAGGCGCCATGCGCCAGCAGCCGGCTCAGACAGCGGCCATAGCCGAGCGCGGCCGCGGCCAGCAGGGGCGTGTCGTGCAGGGCATCGGTCTGCTCGCAGTCGGCGCCGGCGGCCAGCAGAGCCTCCACCGCCTCCGGCTGATTGGCCTGCACCGCGACCAGCAATGGCGAGCGCCCGCGATAATCCACGTCATTGACTCGCTCGTGCGCATCGGGAGCGGCCAATGCCTGCGCCAGGCCCTCCAGATCGCCATGCTGAGCACACATTGTCATGTCCTTCATCACCACCTCCTGACGCCCGGCAACGGATGCTTACTCTCTGACAGCCTATGCGATCCTGAGCGTGACCGTTAGCCCCGCCAGCGTTCAATCGGCGCCTTGAGCATCGCCGATCAGGCATGGCGCGACGAATGACAGGCAAAAAAAAGCGCTCCCGAAGGAGCGCCAGTTCGTCATCACCGCAGGGCGCGGCAGACGAGACTCAGAAACGAAGCCCGTCCGGCTGCCAGCCGGACACCGTCAGAATACGGTGTCGTCCTGGCCGCGCCCAATCATCTCTCGGGATGGCTGTGATAGCGCTTAGCTATCAAGACAAGACCGCCGATAAACGAAGCGGCGCCCTGTCACTCCGTCGGCTGTGCCCCGACCAGCGGGGAGCTCGGCAGCCAGACGCGTGCCGCCAGGCCGCCCAGGCTGGAGCGCTCCAGTGCCAGCTCGCCCCCGTAGAGCGCCATCAGATCATCGACGATCGCCAGTCCCAGACCGGAACCGGAGCGTCCCTCATCAAGACGCGCCCCACGCCCCAGCGCGGCAGCACCCTCTTCTTCATTCATGCCGGGGCCATCATCCTCGATGATCAACAGCACGCCGCCATCGCGGGTCTCGCTGCTGACGCGCACCTGCTGACGAGCCCACTGCAAGGCGTTCTCGAGCAGGTTGCCGACCATTTCCTGCAGATCCTGCGGGTCGACCCGCACGCTGGCGTCGTCCTCCAGCGCCAGACTGAGCGTGATGCCACGCCGGCTCGCCAAGCGCCCGAGTCCCTCGAAGACCGGCCCCGCCGCCTCACGCAGGCTGATGCGCCCGCTGAGATGCGCGCCACCGGCGGCACTGGCACGCGCCAGGTGGTGGCGCACGGCTTCATCGATGCGCTTGAGCTCGGCGTCGATCCGCGCACGGTCCTCGCCGTCGAAGCGCTCGGACTGCGCCTTGAGCACGCTGACCGGCGTCTTGAGGGCATGCGCCAGATTGCCGGCCGCCGCACGCCCACGCTCGATCAAGCGCTGATCTCGCTCGAGCACGGCATTGATGGCGCGGGTCAGCTCGGTCAACTCCGGCGGCAGGCGGGTCTCTTCCAGCCGTTCCGCCTCGCCATCGGCGACCTTCTTGAGGCGAGCCCGCAGGCGCCGCAGAGGCGCCAGCCCCCAGCTGATCTGCGCGGCAGAGCCGCACACCAAAAGCGATGCCAGCGCGACCAGCGCACCCGCCAGCAGCCACTCGAAGCGCGCGACCTCGGCGTCGACCTCGCTACGGCTGGCCGCCACCATCACGTGCAGTGGCTGGTTGCGGCCGGGCAGGCGGATATCGCGCTCGAGGGAGCGCAGCACCTGATGGCGCGGGCCCTTGAGGTCACGGCTGATGATGACGCCCTTGTCCATGTCTTCCAGCGGCGGCAGGCGTTGGTCCCACAGCGAGCGCGACGTCAGCACATTGCCGTTGCGATCGGAAATCTGCCAGTACCAGCCCGAATAGGCCTGATCGAAGCGTGGGTCGCCCAGCGAGCGGGTCAGGCCGGGGCGGCCCTTCTCGCGGTCGAACTGGATGGCGGCGATCAGCACCTTCGACAGCGACAGCAGGCGCTGGTCGAAGGCGGTAGTCACGGCGTCACGGAAGCTCCAGGCCAGACCGAGTCCAGTCAGAGGCATGACGATCAAGGCAATGACCAGCGAGCCGCCCAGCAAGCGGCGGCCGACGGACAGTGGCTTCATGCGTCGCTGCCATCCGCCGGCGTCTGTGTCTCGGCGTCCGGATCACGCAGACGATAGCCACGCCCGCGCAGCGTCTCGATGCGCTCGGCCCCCAGCTTGCGGCGCAGACGGCTGATCTGCACATCGATGACATTGGAATCGGGTTCGTGGTCGCGGTCATAGACATGCTCGACCAGTTCAGAACGGCTGACCACGCCAGGCACGGCGTGCATCAGGTGCATCAGCAGGCGCGTTTCCTGGGCGGTCAGCGACACGGGGCGCCCCGCCAGGCTGACGGTACCGCCGTGGGTGTCACAGGCCAGATCGCCCAGCTTGAGCACGGGGTGGGCATGGCCGCGTGAGCGACGTACCAGGGCGCGCAGACGGAAGATGACCTCGGCGGTCTCGAAGGGCTTGGTGACGTAATCATCGGCGCCAGCAGAGAAGCCGGCGGCCTTGTCAGACCAGCGCTCGCGCGCGGTCAGCACCAGCACCGGCACCTCGATGCCGGCTTCCCGCCACTGGGCCAGCCAGCGCGTGCCATCGCCGTCCGGCAGGCCGAGATCCAGCACTACGGCATCGTAGCTCTCGGTCTGGATCAAAAAGTCGGCGTCTCCCCCGGTGGTGGCATGCTCGACCAATACATCGGCTTCCCCCAGGCGCGCCATCAGCGCTTCGGCCAACGGCATGTCATCTTCAACCAGCAATATCTTCATCGATTCTCGAGCTCCTGACGCAAGCGGCGTTCTACCGGTGGCGCAATGGACAATGGCACTAGCATACCGTTCCTCAGGGCCGCCAGGCACCCTCGGCGCCCTTGTCACAGCCTGCGCTGGCACTGCCTGGCCTGGCCACTGCCTGCCTCGTCCTACTGACTCTCGACCTCGGCATTGGCGCCGTCAGTCACGAGCGGCGCATCGTCCGTCTCGGGCAAGGGCCTGGTCAGGGGCTTGGTCAGAGGCTCAGACAAGGAACCGCTGCCAGCGCGACGCATGGCATCCAGATTGACGCCGCGCACCTCACGCAGGCTGCCATCCGAGGCACGCACGGTGAATCTGGCCATCTGGCCCTGCGGCCCGAGCATCTCGACCTCATAGATCAGCTCGCCATGCGTCTCTTCGAGTTCCACCTCGACCACCTGCCCCAGCCAGTCGCGCTCGAGGCTATCGAGCAGCTCGGACAACGAAATGACACGTCCGGCGGCGACTTCGTCGTGCAGGCTGCGCCAGCGCTCGCTGTCACACAGCGCATGCGGCGGCAGTGCCAGTGCTCCGACCAGCAGGCTCCCGAGCCCGAGGCACAGCCAGACATAGCGTTGCCGCCATTGACTGCCACGCGCTGCACGGGCGTCTGGCTGAGCCTTGTGGGGAGTCTGCATGAAGAGGAACCTCGTGAATGACGGCGGGGCTGGTGTGCGCCGGGGGTGGGCGCTTGCGCATGGCGCTCAATCTAGCAACGGAATGTGCAATCAAACCTGCGTTGGAACAACGCGGACCAACCCGAGAGCAACCACTGACCCTGTGATGCAGAGACTGACAGGAGGCAATGAACCTCAGATGAATTCACGTCTCAGCGTCGCGCAAGGTCGCCTGGCCCACAGTGAGTGCCATGCCCAGCCATCCTTGAGGAGGGTGTCATGTCCCCATCAGCCGCGTCCCGTATTGCTCCCGCTCGTGAATCAGACTCCGCATCCCGGCAGTCGCCGTCCTCGGCCGCAGGCGCCGCCCCGTCGCGCTTCTGGCTCGCCAGCCGCGCAGTCCAGCACTGGCGACACGGCCTGGGCGTCAGCGCGCTCGGCCTGATGCTGGGCTCGGCTCCCGCCTATGCCAATGGCATCGAGGACCTGCCGGTGCGCCATCAGCTGTCGGCGGCAGAACTCTCGACCGCAGGGCTCTCTGCAAATGGGCCCTCGACCAGCGAGCACTCAGATGACGGCAAGGCGCACGCCACGCTCGGCGATGATGCTGGGGATAGCACGCTGGACACGGCTGCCACCCGCACAGCCGGAAAGCCTGCGACAGATAACTCTGAGGCCGCGACTACTCAAGGGCTCGCGCCAGAGCTGCTCACGCAGATGATGATCCACGCCAGTCGCAAGGGCATGATGGAATTCAGTACGATGGATATCCGCGACGATCATGTTCAGTTCACGGGCTGGGGGCATAATGGGTGGCAGATGGAACTGGCCATCAATCTCGCCGATGGAGAATTCATCAGCGAAGCGCTGCGTCAGAGTGATTCCGCGCCCGGCGACAAGGCCATCGATGGCGACAGCATGCGCCAGACCTTGAATTTTGCCGCTGTCGACGGCATCAAGAGTGTACAGAGCGTCGAAGTCGCTGCGCACGCCATCCAGATTCACGGGCGCGATGCGCAAGGCAGGCCGCAACGGATGACATTGAACATGCCGCTGCCGGGCAACGCTTTCAACCTCGCCGCCAGCGTATCCATGAATCCGGATTACCGGCCGTGAACTGATCGACCCGCTTGACCAGCCGCCGTGCCTTGAAGTGGTTCAGGGACTGAACCCGACATCCAGCGCTGGATCAACGCCGAAGCCGCTTGACGGCAACGATGCCAACTTCGATGCTGAACGAGTCAATCGGCCGCCCGATGCCATCAAGCGCCTCATGCAAAAGTGCGTCGCATCGAGCCCCACTTACCCATCCCCCGGCCCAGAGCACGAATGCCCGTTGCGCCGGGAGGGCAATACCCCTGTTTCCTGACCCGATATCCCCGACCACCCACTTTCACCTATCGGGTCATCCTCGCCCGGCCTGACGGCCCGGCTCTATCGTGGAGAAGACACATGCAAGGCCAACAGCACAACACTCTGTGGAACCAGGCTCGCCAATGGCAGGCCAATGCAGGCAACCAACGCCCCTCCAATGGCCTGTCCGGCCTCAAGCTGGTCGCCGCCTGGCTGATCGGTGGCGTGGTCATGATCTTCAGCCTGTTCGCGGCGCTGGTGATGATGGTACTCGGCATCATCATGCTGCCCTTCATCCGCCGTCGCATGAAAAAGCGCATGAGCGAGATGCAGCAGCGCATGCAGGAGGCCCAGGACAAGGCCAGTGGCCGCCAGAACTACTCGCGTGATGCCACGCGTGAAGACGGCAGCAGCACCGAGACGCTGGACGGTGAGTACCAGGTCAAGGAATAAGCCCTGACGCCAGAGACCGCTGAGCGTCTCACATTGGCCGATTCGCAATGATCGTCTCGTATTGATCATCACGACGTTCGCCCAAAACACAAAGGCCGCCCCATGGGGCGGCCTTTGTGCGTTGCAGCGTCCTGAAGCTGCCAAGGCAGGCTCCGGCGCCTGACCATCACACCCGATAGACGCTGGCCGTCATCACCTTGGACATCAGGCGCATGGCGCTCTTCAGCGGCCCCGGGAAGCGATGACCACCGGCTTCCAGCGCCCACTGCTCATGATGGGCTTCGTCGATTTCCATCTGGCGCAACACGGCACGTGAGCGCTGATCGCCCTCGGGCAGCGTCTGCTGGTGCTTCGACAGGTGCTCGCCGACCAGTTCTTCGGTCGCGGCCACGAACCCGAGGCTGACCTTGTCGTTGATGGCACCCGCCGCCGCCCCGAGCGCGAAGCTCGTCATGTAGAACAGCGGGTTGAGCAGGCTGGTATTGGCATCCAGCTCGACGAGTCGTGCATCGCACCAGGCCAGGTGGTCGATCTCTTCCTGGGCGGCCAGCTCCATCTGCGTGCGCGTTTCGGGCAGACGCGCCGTGAAGCCCTGACCCTGATAGAGCGCCTGGGCACACACCTCGCCGGTGTGATTGATGCGCATCAGGCCAGCGGCGTGCTGACGCTCTTCGTCGCTGATCGCTTCGTCATGGATGTCGCCCGCCGGAGAGGGACGCGACGGCTGGGCGGCATGTGGCACCAGGGTACGCAATACGGTGTCGAACTGATGGATCAACTGATCGGCACGGCTGTGATGACGTTGCGCCGAAATGGCATCGGAATGCGGCATGGGAAGACTCCTGCACGGCGTGAGCAATGAGGCCATCTTACGCAAGCCAGCCCGCGACGGTAAGGGGCAGAGTGTCGCCGGGCGAGGCCTGACCGGCTACCTTGCGCCGTGGCTTCCCCAATGAAAAACCGGCAATGCCGTTTTCACGACATTGCCGGTATGCGCCTGTGTGCCGCGCGCTTGTTATCGCTAGCCGCTACCTGCCCGCGAACCGCCGGTACAGGCGCCTGCTCTATGCCGGCTCAGCCAGCCGGCCATGTGAAGCGGCGACCACCCATCAGGTGCATATGAATATGATAGACCGTCTGGCCGCCATCTTCATTGCAGTTCATCACCACGCGATAACCGCCCTCGGCAAAACCGTAGTCCTTCGCCAGTCTGGCGGCGGTGTACTGCAGGCGCCCTACCGTAGCCAGCTGATGCTCCTCGATATCGTTGAGCGTGGCGATGTGCTGCTTGGGGATGATCAACACATGGGTCGGCGCCTGCGGATTGATGTCATTGAAGGCCAGCACCTCATCATCCTCATAGACGATATCGGCGGGAATCTCGCGGTTGATGATCTTGCAGAACAGACAGTCCATGACACCTTCTCCCTTGAAGTGGGGCTGCCCACGGCAGCGTGGCCTGCCAGCGTAGCGCCAGCCGGGCAACAGGCCAAGGGCAGACGCAGGAAAACGCGGACCGGCTGGCGGACAGGGCAATGTCGCCTTTAGGGAAACAGACTGATTCACCGCTGCCAGTGGGCGAATGAGGAAAACAGTAGGATAATCATTGTTACCCCGCTAACAAGAAGCCGCCCGTCATGCCCGTGTTCACTCGCCAAGATTCCTCCCTGCGCAAGGCCAACCACGAACTGGAGGCCGGCCTTGGCGCTCACGGCGAGACACGACCGGCCACTGTCGGCGCCCCCGCCGATGATCGCACTGAGCCTACGCGCGCCGAGAAGGCGCGGGCGGCACTGCGTGCCGCGCCCAGGGTCACGCGTGTTGACGGCGAGCAGGCCCCGGGCGAGTTCCTGCAGCGTGCCAAGGGCTTTCTCAAGGCCGAGGTCTATATCACGCACCTCAATGGCCAGCCGGTGGTCTGCAAGGATTACCGCCGCTATGCCGGCACGCCGGCGGCATTGGTGGCACGTTGGCTGGTACGCCATGAGCTGAAGATGCTCGAGCTTCTGGGCGACTGGACACACGCCCCCCGCGCCGTGGCGCGCCTGTCACCGCTGTCGCTGGCGATGGAATACATCCCAGGGCCGTTGCTGAGTGACGCCGCCCTGAATGACGTGACGGACGCCCACCTCAGTCAGCAGCTGATTCTCGTCGTGCAGCAACTCCATCAGCGTCAGATGGCCCACAACGACATCCGTGGCTCCAACGTCGTGCTGCGCGATGGCGTGCCGGTCCTGATCGACTTCACCTCTGCCGTCCGCCTGCCGCGCCTGCCGGGCACAGCCACCCTCGCGCGCATGATGCGCCGCTTCGACCTGCGTCACTCGCTGAAGCTCAAGCAACGCACTCTCGGCCTGCCGCTGAGCACCCGCGAGGCGCGCCTGCTGATCCGCAGTGGCCGCCTGAATCGCACCCTGCGCGTCTGGAAGAAAGGCATCCTGCCACGCCTCAAGGGCCGCAAGCACTGAGCCAGTCCGAGCCCAGCCCCCTTCATGTCTCCCGCTAGCGAAACCGCCGCTGCGCCAGCAGGCCCTTGACCAGCGACGTGATGATCAGCTCGATGGCAGCGCCATCAGCGCGCCGCCAGCATGGGCCGACCAGGGCCAGGCCCAGGACTGGGGCAGGCATTCACATGGCGACATCAGTACTCATGAGTCCATCTTGAGCGCTTTGTTCAGGGCTACCTTGAAGCGCTCGAAATCCTCCACTTGTGGCAGGTGCCCCAGGCCCTCCAGCTCGAACAACTCGGAATCCGGGATCAAGGCTGCGGCGTGCTTACCCAACTTGTCATAGCGCCCCAGCTCCCGCTCCACGCCTTCCTTTTTCCAGTTGCGCCCAGGTGCGGTTCTGTCACGTGTACCAATGATCAATTTGACCGGGACAGTAAAGTCACCAAATTCAGTGATCACTGGCTGAGTGAAGATCATGTCGTAGGTCTTGGCATTGACCCATGCCATGGTGTCCTTGTCCGGCCCCTGTATCTGGCCGGTGATGAAGTCAGTGAGCGAGGAATATTCCGCGTTCCATTCGCCTGCATAATAGTTCTTCTGCTGATAGCGTTTGACACTTTCCGGGGTCTTGGCCAACTCGTTTCTGTAGAAGAAGTTGGTGTCCTTGTAGACCTCATACTCGAGGTAGTTCTCGAGCCCGATCGGATTTACCAGTATCAATTCCTGCGTCGTATCCGGGTACATCAACGCGAAACGACTCGCCAGCATGCCGCCCATGGAATGTCCCAGCACTATCGAATCCTTGATCTCGAGAGAGTCCATCAAGTCATGTGTGTGCTTCGCCAAGGCAGCGAACGAGTATTGATAATCCACCGGCTTGGAGGATTTCCCGAACCCGATCTGATCCGGAATCAGCACGCCATAACCCAGTGACTGCAGATACCTGGCCGTTGGCGTCCAGTAGTCAGCATTGAAGTTCTTGCCATGCATGAGCGTGACGACAGGCATGCCAGCGGATGGCTTCAGATAGATATAGGCCATTTTCAATGACTGGCGCTGCGAGTCGAACGCAAAATGATTCACGCTGAAGTCGTACTCATAGCTGCTCAACAGAGCGTCATACGAAAGAGACGACGTATCGACCGGCTTGTCGGCAAAGGCATTGCCTGCCATCAGCAGGAAACCGCAGAGACACAAGGCCTTTATCGGGGACATTCAATGATTCCTGTATCGAGAAAAGATGAAGCCTTCAGTGGTGTTTCGCATGTCCCATCACGGGAGAATATCGCCCTCGTCTCCCGCTCAGCGGAACCGCCGCTGTGCCAGCAGGCTCTTGACCAGCGGCGTGATGATCAGCTCGATGGCCAGTGCCATCAGCGCGCCGGGCACCACCAGCGTATGCGGACGCGACATGAACGAGCCCTGGATCATCGCGAGCAAGAACGGGAAGTCGACACTGCCGGGGTCGCGGAAGTGGATGACGACCATCGACTCGGCATCCGTCGGGATATCCTGCGGCTCGAAGGGGTTGGAGGTATCCACCGTCGGCACGCGCTGGAAATTGATGTGCGTGCGTGAGAACTGCGGCTGGATATAGCGCACGTAGTCATCCATGCGGCTCAGGATGGTGTCCACCACCGCTTCCTGGGAGTGCCCGCGCAGCTTGGTGTCGCGATCGATCTTCTGGATCCACTCCAGATTCATGGTCGGTGCCACCCCGATCAGCAGATCGACATGACGCGCGATGTCATGCTCCGGCGTCACCAGCCCGCCATGCAGCCCCTCGTAGAACAGCAGGTCCGTACAGTCCGGCAGCGACTGCCATTCGGTGAAGGTGCCGACCTTGTAGCCGGCCTCGATCATGCGCTTGTCTTCGGCATGGATGTAATGACGATGCGTGCCGGAGCCCTGCTCGCCATATTCGACGAACAGCGCTTCCAGACGATCCAGCTGGTTGGCCTCGACGGCGAAGTGAGACAGCTCGCGCTTGCGCTCCGGCGCCTCCTGAAACATGCGCACCAGCTCGTCACGGGTATAACGGTGAAAGGCATCCCCATCCACGTAGGCGGCATGAATCGCCTCACGCGAGAACATGCGCTCGAAGGTGCGCATGACGGTGGTGGTGCCCGCGCCGGAAGACCCCGTCACGGCGATGATCGGATATTCCCGCGACATCAGTTGGCTACCCGGGAAGACATGGCTGAGACGGCCTGCTCGATGGCGGCACTGGCGCGCGCGCTCGGTTCCGCCAGCCCCTGCTCGCCAGCGAACACCAGCCCGACGCGCAGCGTCGCCAGTACCGCGTCATCGCTGACACGCAGCAGGCGGTGATGGACACCAAGCCCCTTGCCGGACACGCTGTCGATGGCCGTTTCCACCATGAGGGCGTCGCCCAGCCGGCCCTCGCCCTGATACTGCACGGCGAGATCCGCGACGATGCTCATCAGCCCATCGATGTTCCACTCGGGGAAGCCCAACGCCTGCCAGGCCTGGCCCCGCGCCTCGTGCGCCAGGCTGACCACGCTGTCGTGGCCCAGGTGCTGGCCATAGTTGATGTCGCTGACCCGAATCGTCATCGGGTGGCGATGTACCAGGCGGGAAACCGGAAATTCAAGCCGGATACGGTCCATGCAGACTCCTTGTCGGCGAGACAGGAAAAGGGTTCAGGGCGGACAGCGACGCCATCTTTCGACGCCGGTCAGCCTCAAGAAGGAATATAGGATGACTAGGGTTATCGCATGCCCGACACCGACATGACCAGACCCCGACACGATGGTCGTAGGCGCTCAGGGCGTCGAGAGGCGCCCCAACGACAAGACCCGGCCTGGGGCCGGGTCTTGTCGTGAAGCAGGCATGTCGCGGGGTGGTGGCCCGTGCGACTCAGCGCTTTCAGTTATCGCCGCGCTCGCGAGCGATGGCACGCCAGGCGATGTCGCGACGCACCAGCATGTCCTGCCAGCTGATGGCATCGACGCCTTCATAGGCACGCTCGGTGGCCGCCGCGACGCTGTCGCCCAGTGCGGTGACGCACAGCACGCGACCACCGCTGGTGACGACCTGGCCGTCCTGCTCGGCGGTGCCGGCATGGAAGACCTTGCAGCCGGTCGCTTCGGCAGCGTCGAAGCCGCTGATGACATCGCCCTTGCGGTAGCTGGCCGGATAGCCGCCAGCTGCCAGCACCACGCCGACCGCCGCGCGGGAATCCCACTCGCAGGTCTGGGTGTCGAGACGCCCGTCTTCGGCGGCCAGACACAGCGCGACCAGATCGGACTTCAGACGCACCATGATCGGCTGGGTTTCCGGGTCACCGAAGCGGCAGTTGTACTCGATGATCTTCGGCGCGCCCTGGGCATCGATCATCAGGCCGGCATACAGGAAACCGGTGTAAGGATGGCCTTCGGCCGCCATGCCACGCACGGTGGGCAGGATGATCTCGTCCATCACGCGCTGGTGAACGTCAGCGGTCACCACCGGCGCCGGAGAGTAGGCCCCCATGCCGCCGGTGTTGGGGCCGGTATCGCCTTCGCCGACGCGCTTGTGATCCTGACTGGTGGCCATCGGCAGCACGTTCTCGCCGTCGACCATCACGATGAAGCTGGCTTCCTCGCCGTCGAGGAATTCCTCGATCACCACACGTGCGCCGGCATCGCCGAAGGCGTTGTCCTCGAGCATGTCACGCACCGCGGCGCGGGCTTCCTCGTCGCTCATCGCGACCACGACGCCCTTGCCCGCCGCCAGGCCATCGGCCTTGATGACGATGGGCGCCGGATGGGCCGCCAGGTACTCAAGCGCCGCATCGACCTCCGCGAAGGTCGCGTAGTCGCCGGTCGGGATGGCATGACGCGCCAGGAAGTCCTTGGTGAAGGCCTTGGAGCCTTCGAGCTGGGCGGCGCCGGCCGTCGGGCCGAAGCACTTGAGTCCCGCCTCGCGGAAGCGATCGACCACGCCGATCACCAGCGGCGCTTCCGGGCCGACGATGGTCAGCTCGATGGCGTTGTCACGCGCGAAGGCGACCAGCGCATCGAGATCGTCAGCGGCAATCGCCAGATTGGTCAGCTTGGACTCGCGCGCCGTACCCGCATTGCCGGGCGCCACGAAGACCTCCTCGACACGGGATGACTGGGCGGCCTTCCAGGCCAGCGCATGTTCGCGGCCACCGCCGCCGATGATCAGGACCTTCATCTTTTCAACCTTCATGAGCCAGTGAGGATCAGGGCTACCCGCATGGCGCGAGCTACCGAGGAAATATCAGGCTGCGCATTATGGCAGAAAGGCGCCCTGCTCGGGGCGCCCCTTTTCACATCACGATGAATTTATGTGAAAGCTGGATCTGACACGGCGTCACACTCAGCGTCGCTCATCGTCCGGCGGCGTGTCCGACTCATCAGGCGCCGCATCCGCATCACTCGGCTGTGAGCGTGAGGCATTCTTGCCAGCGCCCATGCCAGCGCCCATGGCCTGTTGCCAGAAGCGCAGGTTCTCTTCGGCGACCTCGCGCATCATTTCCATCGGCGAGTGACGCATGGCCTGGGACCACTGCTCCTGCATGCGCTGCTGTTGCTCCATCATCAGACGCGTGCCCTGCTCCAGATAACCGGCCAGCGGCAGCGGCTTGGCCATCGCGTAGATGCGGATGAACTGCTCCAGCAGCTCGTTGGAGAAGACCTCGGCCTCGCCCTCGCCCTGCTCCTGCTCGATGATGATGGTCAGCAGGATGGTGCGCGTGAGGTCCTCACCGCTCTTGGCGTCCTCGACCTTGAAGACTTCTTCCGCCAGCACCAGGCTGCGCAGGTCTTCCAGGGTCACGTAGCGGCTCTGCTCGGTGTCGTATAGGCGCCGATTGGCATATTTGCGGATCACTCGCACGTGTCAGGCTCCTGTCGATTTTTCTTCATTGTGCACTCAAGGGGGGGGACTGCAAGAAAAGGCGTCTCCACGCGTCAGCCATTGACGCCATGCCAACGCTGTCCCCGTCGGGTCAGCATGCACGACATGCTAGAATAACGCCCGCTTCCCACTGTCTGTAAGCAATGCATCCTGCCCTCCACTGCCCCGGTATTGCCATGAATCTGATTTTGCTCGGCGCTGACGACCTGACCGCTCAGGACCACGCACGTGTCACGGACCCACGCCGCCTGCGCCATCTGCGTGAGGTGCATCGTGCCAGCGTCGGCGACGAGATGACGCTAGGGGTGGAGGGTGGCCTGATCGGCCGTGGCCGCCTGGAGCGACTGGACGCGGACAGCGCCGAATTCAGCCTGACGCTGGACCGTCAGCCGCCGGCGCCACTCGACGTGCATCTGCTGCTGGCGCTGCCGCGCCCGCGCATGCTGGCACGCTCGCTGGAACACGTCACGGCATTGGGCGTGAAGCACATCACCCTGCTGCATACGCGACGGGTCGAGAAGAGTTATTGGCAGTCGCCGGAGCTCAAGGAAGACAAGATTCGCCAGCATCTGGTGCTGGGACTGGAGCAGGCGCGTGACACCATCATGCCGACGGTGACCCACGAGAAACTGTTCAAGCCCTTCGTGGAAGACCGCCTGCCGGCACTGATGACGCCAGCATCTGGCACGCCTCCGCGTGGCATCATCGCCCATCCGGGCATGCCGAATGAATGCCCACGCGCCGTCCGCGAGCCGGTGATGCTGGCCATCGGCCCGGAAGGCGGCTTCGTGGACTATGAGGTCGAGAAATTCATGGCGGCAGGCTTTGAAGGGGTGCATCTGGGCGAGCGCATCCTGCGCGTCGAGACGGCCGTCACGGCGCTATTGGCACGCCTGGGCTGAAGAGCGGCAGGTCATACAAGTAGCAGGTCATACAAGCAGGTCATAAATGAGGTGCCGCCAGGGCCTGGATCTTCCTAGACGACTGGCGTGATATCGACACCGTCCGATCACACATCGAAGCCCGCCAGATGCCGCCATTCGCCCCAGTGGATGGCGGCGTCGTAATCGAGCAGGCAACGCTCGAACCAGCGCGCGCCCAACCGCCAATCGCCGCCGCCCTCCAGCCAGGCACCGGCCAGATACTTGCGCTCGGACCACGGCAACCAGCCTTCACGTACCAGCACCTGCATGGCCTTGTCGGCCCGGGCATCGCCGGTTCGCCCTTCGCTCCAGCGCGCAAAGGCGGCGTCATTTGCGGCGTCTTCCCGCAACGCAGCGCCATACCAGGCCGCGCGAACCTCCTCATCCTTGTCACGCAGCATGCGCTGCCAGCACTCGCGCTGCAGCACGATGGCCAGCAGCTGCTGATTGATCGCCTCATCACCCGCCTCGCGGCGACGGGCATCCAGCACCTGCAGAATGCGGCGCGGACTGATGCAACCCAGCGCCAGCCATGCTGCCAGTGGCCATGCATCCGCCGGACGCGCCATCAGCTGCATATCGTCCAGCGTCTTCCCCGCCTCCCGCTGGGGTGCCAGCCCCGTCGGCACACCAGCGCCTTCGCCATCGACAGAGTGCGATCGCTGGTAGGACGCCCCTTCGATCGAGTCGTCATCGCCCTTGCCGGCATCTCCCTTCGCCCAGGCCTTGCCCCACAGCAAGGTCGACAGGTATGCGCGGGCTGGCTCCTCGCCACCCTGCAGCTCCGCAAGCCTGGTAGTCGCCGGCTGCCAGGCTTGCGCTGAGCCACAGATGGCATCCAGCGGCGGAAAGCCACGCGAGGCAGAATCGGGCCACGGCGGCAGGGAATAGGGCAGCCCCTGCAAGGGTGACTGCGCCTCGCACAGCGCGCGCCACTGCTCATCGTTCAGCCCTGTCGGCAAAGCCTCGCGCTGAGACAGAGCCTCGCGTTGAGAGAGAGCCTCGCGCTGAGGGCGGGCCTGCAAGGTGCCGGGCGTCGGCGTCAACACAGCACAAGGCGGCAGCATCAGGTCGGCCACGCCAGAGTCATCGCCACCACTGGCCCGCAGCACCTGCGAGGCAAGCGCGGCGCAGGTCGCCAGGGCGTCATGATCGCCTGTGTCAGCAGAGGGAGTGTCACGCAGAGTGAGATCACTGGAGGGAGTCGCACGCTCGTCTGCGACACTGGACGCTGCATGCGCCACACGCAGGCGCGGCGTCTCTTCGCGGGGGAGACTGCCCGGCAGCAGGCGATCAAGCAGCGGGCCATCCAGCAGCTGGCTGTCGAAGGCGATCTGGTCAGAGGGATGGCAGTGGAGCCGAGTCGAGGCCGGCAGGCGCCGTGAGAGCTGCTGCAGGGCGCGGCTGTCTTCCGGCGCGGCGGCGAGACTGACCTCCAGACACTGGACATCATGCCGGGCGACCTGCGTCAGCACTTCCTCGACGGGGTCCCCGACGCGCACCAGCAGGTCACTGCCGCGGCGCAGCAGCATGCCACGCAGATTCATCAGGCTCTGCCACAGCAGGCGCAGACGCGCTGGTCCCAGGCGCGGCAAGCCGTCGCTCGGCGTCAGCCAGCGACGGTCGAAGACATACATCACCAGCATCTGATGCGGGCGACGTGACAGGGGCAGCGCGAACAGCGGGTTGTCTTCCAGCCGCAGGTCGTGACGCAACCACACCAGAGAGGTTTCCGGTGCGTTGCCCGAATTCATGCTGGCGACCTCGTGCATGATGACTCCGTGGAACGTATGGCGTGCAATATTTGTACAAGAAAATCGACATCTTGTACAACACTTCACACGGTACATGTCGCGTTCCGGCGGGTCGGGCATGCGCTGGCGAGGGGTGCAAGTGCGTGATACATTCGAGAGGTTAGGTCACGTTCCATCAATGTTTTCAACAAGATCGCGCAAGTGTCTCCACTCGAACACACACTTGTCATCCAGGGGCTTCAGGAGGAATACGGCCATGCTCGCAAGACATGACATGACCGCACCAACCCGGCATATTCGCCGTCTGCCCGTTGCGGGCAGCCGGGGACGCGCTGCGGACCTCATCCCATCCTGGATGCTGGCACCCCGTGCCGTGCGACTCCCCTTCCTGACGGATCCGCCCCTTGCGACGGTGACGTCATGCCCGGAGCGATTGACGCGCTGAACCCGCGCCAGATCCTCCGTGCAGCCTGAGCCAGCCACTGCCAACCCTTGCTGCCGCGTGACGCATGTCGTGTCTCGCATGGCCCCATGAGAACGTCTTCCTGACAGAGTCTCGTGTGTCCGGCACTTCATCGCGGCAACCTGCAGTGCGCTCGCCTATTCTGTCGGCACCCAGTGGCCGAAACTCCGCCTCCCGATCTCGAAGCTGGCAGTCCGGCCCTGAGCCTGTGTCTGCGCTGCCCACGAATGACGGACTACGTACTACAACAACGACTGGAGCGAGTCTTCCATGACCCTGCTGTTGATCGTGCTATTGCCGTTACTCGGTGCCCTGGTGCCCTTGATGGCCAGAAATCTGCCCCGTGCACGCCTTGCCTGGCTGACCGCGGTGGCACCTGCCCTAGCACTCGGTATCGCCGTCTTCCACCTTGGGGACGTCTTCTCGGGCATGGTGCCCCAGTTCCATCTGCCCTGGATCGCGGAGCTGGGACTCAACCTGTCGCTGCGCTTCGATGGTCTGTCGGGGCTGTTCGTGCTGCTGATTCTCGGCATTGGCCTGCTGATCATTCTCTATTCCCGCTATTACCTGTCGGGCGAGGATTCGCTGGCACGCCTCTACAGCTTCCTGATGCTGTTCATGACCGCGATGCTCGGCATCGTGATGGCAGACAACCTGCTGCTGATGTGGGTGTTCTGGGAGCTGACCAGCCTGAGCTCCTTCCTGCTGATCGGTTACTGGTACCAGCTGAGCGAGGCGCGCAAGGGCGCCCGCATGGCTCTGACCGTCACCGGCGCCGGGGGGCTGGCACTGCTGGCCGGTATCCTGGTCATCGGGCATATCGTCGGCAGCTACCAGTTCGATGACGTGCTGGCCGCGGCGGACCAGATCCGCTCCCACGAGCTCTATCCGGTCGCGCTGGTGCTGGTGCTGCTGGGCGCCTTCACCAAGTCGGCCCAGTTCCCGTTCCAGTTCTGGCTGCCCCATGCGATGTCGGCGCCGACGCCGGTGTCCGCCTTCCTGCACTCCGCCACCATGGTCAAGGCCGGTGTCTTCCTGCTGGCGCGCATGCACCCGGTGCTCGCGGGGACAGACCTGTGGTTCTACATCGTCAGCCTGACCGGCCTGGCCACCCTGCTGTATGGCGCCTGGTTCGCGCTGATGAAGCAGGACCTCAAGGGTGTGCTGGCCTTCTCGACCATCAGTCACCTGGGCCTGATCACGCTGCTGTTCGGCTTCAACAGCCAGATGGCCGCCGTCGCGGGCCTGCTGCACATCATCAATCACGCCACCTTCAAGGCCTCGCTGTTCATGGCCGCCGGCATCGTCGATCACGAGTGCGGCACGCGTGACATCCGCAAGCTCAACGGGCTGTATCGCTACATGCCGCATACCACGGTGCTGGCGATGGTCGCCTCGGCCTCGATGGCCGGTGTGCCGCTGCTCAACGGCTTCCTGTCCAAGGAGATGTTCTTCGCCGAGAGCCTCGATGCCCAGCTGCTGGGCGGCCTGTCGTGGCTGATTCCGGCGCTGGCGACCCTCGGTGGCATCCTGTCGGTGGCCTACTCGCTGCGCTTCATCCACGACGTCTTCTTCAATGGCGAGCCGAAGGATCTGCCCAAGACTCCGCATGAGCCGCCGCGCTACATGAAGCTGCCCATCGAGGTGCTGGTGCTGATCTGTCTGCTGGTCGGCATCCTGCCGTCGCTGGTGATCAAGGACCTGCTGATCAGTGCCTCCGCCAGCGTGCTGGCCGGACCGGTACCGGACTTCAGCCTCGCCATCTGGCACGGCTTCAATCTGCCGCTGCTGATGAGCGGTATCGCGCTGGCGGGCGGCGTCGCCGTCTATGCCCTGCGCCACCATCTCTATTCCTTCCAGCGCCAGTTCCGCGCGCGCAACGCCCTGCTGGTGTTCGAGGCCAACGTGCAACGCCTCGTCAAGCTTTCCGAACGCAGCATGGACAGCTTCGAGAATGGCTCGCTGCAGCGCTACATGCTGTGGCTGCTGCTGACCGCGCTGCTGTTCGTCGGCATCGGGCTGCTGGCCGTGCCGCAACTGGGTGGGGAGCTTGAGCAACAGCCCTTCGATGGCATGCTGCTGACCGGCGCCGTGATCACCGGTCTGGCCGGCCTCGGTACCGCGATCACCCACCGCAAGCGTCTGATCTCGCTGCTGATGCTGTCCGTGGTCGGCCTGATGACCTCGCTGGCCTTCGCGCGCTTCGCCGCACCGGACCTGGCACTGACCCAGCTGGCGGTCGAGGTGGTGACGATGATCCTGCTGATGCTGGCGCTGTTCTTCCTGCCCCAGCGCACGCCCAAGGAATCCAGCGCACGCCGCATCATGCGCGACGTGCTGCTGGCCAGTGCCTTCGGCGTGGTGGTGGCGAGCCTCAACTTCGCCATCCTGACCCGCCCGGTGGAGTCGATCTCCGACTTCTTCATGGCCAATGCGGTCTCCGGTGGCGGTGGCCATAACGTGGTCAACGTGATTCTGGTCGACTTCCGTGGCTTCGATACGCTGGGTGAGATCACCGTTCTCGGTATCGCGGGTCTGGCGATCTTCAAGCTGCTCAACCGTCTACGCCTGTTCATGCCGTCCAGTGATCTGGATGGACGTGGCTGGTCGCCGGATCGCCATCCGATGATCCTGGCCACCGTTTCCCAGACATTGCTGCCGCTGGCTCTGCTGGTCTCGGTCTACATCTTCCTGCGGGGCCACAATGCGCCGGGCGGCGGCTTCATCGCCGGCCTGGTGACGGCGGTCGCCATCATCCTGCTCTACATCGCGCGTGGCGTGGACTGGACGCAGCGCTGGCTGCGCTTCCCCTATCAGCCCGTCGCGGCGGCCGGGGTGTTGATCGCAGGCCTGACCGGCGCCGGCAGCTGGGTGTTCGGCTATCCGTTCCTGACATCCTCCTTCGGCCACTTCACCCTGCCCGTCATCGGGGAAATCGAGCTGGCCACCGCGCTGCTGTTCGACCTCGGCGTCTACCTGACCGTGGTCGGCGCGACCCTGATGATTCTCGCCAATCTGGGCAAGCTGACGACTCCGCATCGCCCGACCAAGGAGAAGATGTGATGGAAGCCCTCTACGCCACTACCACCGGCCTGCTGGCCGCCTGCGGTGTCTACCTCACCCTGCGCGGCCGCACCTTCCCCGTCGTGGTCGGCCTGACGCTGCTGTCCTACGCCGTCAACCTGTTCCTGTTCTCCATGGGTGGCCTGGCGATGCACGGCAATCCAGCCGTGGTCGGTGCCGGCTCACCAGCAGCTGACCCGCTGCCTCAGGCGCTGGTGCTGACCGCCATCGTGATCGGCTTCGCCATGACGGCCTTCGTGGTCATTCTGGCGATGCGCGCGCGCGGCGACCTGGGCAGTGACCACGTCAACGGCAATCGCCTGGATGATTCGAAAGAGAAAGAGGACACCAAGTGATGATGCAACACCTGATTGTCCTTCCGATTGTCCTGCCGCTGCTGGTGGGGGCGGGCCTGCTGCTGAGTCGCGCCACCTCACCGACCCTGCGCCGCACGGTCAGCCTGGTGGCCCAGGCATTGATGGTGGCCATCGCCATCGCGCTGGTGGTGCAGGCCGGTGATGGCACCATCCGCTACTACGCGCTGGGCGACTGGCAGCCGCCGTTCGGGATCGTGCTGGTGCTGGACCGCCTGTCGGCGACCATGGTGCTGCTCAGCTCGCTGCTGGGCTTGCTGGCCTGTCTGTACGCCACGGCGGGCATCGATGAGACCGGCTCCAACTTCCATGGTCTGTTCCTGCTGCAGCTGATGGGCATCAACGGCGCCTTCCTGACCGGCGACCTGTTCAACCTGTTCGTGTTCTTCGAGGTGCTGTTGATCGCCTCCTACGCCCTGCTGCTGCATGGCGGCAGCAAGGCACGCACGCTGTCGGCGCTGCACTATGTGGTGCTGAACCTGATGGGCTCGGCGTTCTTCCTGATCGCGCTGGGTATCCTGTATGGCGTGACCGGCACCCTGAACATGGCCGACATGGCGGTCATCGTCACTACGCTGGACCCGGGCCGGGCCGGCCTGATGGAAGCCGGCGGCCTGCTGTTGCTGGTGGTGTTCGGCCTCAAGGCGGCGATGCTGCCGCTGTACTTCTGGCTGCCACGCGCCTATGCCGCGGCCTCGGCACCGGTGGCGGCGCTGTTCGCGATCATGACCAAGGTCGGCATCTATTCCATCCTGCGCGTCTACTCGCTGATCTTCACCGACAACGCCGGCGCACTGGCGGACCTCGGTCGTGACTGGCTGTGGTGGGCGGGACTCGCCACCCTGGTGGTGGCGATGCTGGGCGTGCTCTCGGCGCGTGATCTGCGCACCCTGGTGGCCTATCTGGTGATGGTGTCGGTGGGCACGCTGCTGACGGCGCTGGGCATGAACACGATCGAGGCAGACAGCGCGCTGCTGTTCTACCTGATCCACTCGACGCTGGTCACCGGCGGGCTCTTCCTGCTGGTCGACGTGGTCGCCGGTCAACGCGGCAAGGCCGGCGCACGCATCGTGCGCTCGCGCCCGCTGCTGCAGGCAGGCCTGCTGGGCGGCCTCTTCCTGATCGGCACCGCCGCTGCCGCCGGGCTGCCACCGTTCTCGGGCGCCATCGGCAAGGCGCTGATTCTCGCCTCGGCGACGCCGGAGCAGCAGATCTGGCTGTGGCCGCTGCTGCTGCTGGCCGGTCTGTGCTCGCTGGTCGCCTGCTCGCGCGCCGGTTCCAGCGTGTTCTGGCGCACCAGCAAGGCCGAGCCCAGCGGCGAGCGCATCGGCGTAGCCCGTGGCATCGCCACTGGCGGGCTGATCTCGGCCGCGCTGATGCTGGTCATCTTCGCGGGGCCGCTGGCGAACTGGACCAAGGCCACCGCCGAGCAGCTGTCCAACCCGGCCCCCTATCTTGAATCCTTGCTCGGCAAGGACGCGGCACCGGAAACCGCACCGCCGCTGAAGGGAGATGTCTCATGATCAAGCCTCGTTCCCGTCTCTTGCCCACGCCGATGTTGTCGGTGCTGCTGCTGATCGTCTGGCTGATGCTGCAGAACAGCGTCGCGCCCGGTCAGATCCTGCTCGGGGCAGTGCTGGCCATCGCGATTCCCATCCTGACCTACCGCTTCTGGGAGCCGCAGCCCGACCTCCAGAAGCCCTGGCGACTGATCAGCTACTTCCTGCGCGTGATCATGGACATCATCATCGCCAACCTGCAGGTGTCCTACCTGATCCTCAATCCGCGCGCCAAGTTCCGCCCGGCCTTCGTGCGCTATCCGCTGGAGCTTGAGGAGAAGTTCCCGATCACCCTGCTGTCGAGCACCATCACGCTGACGCCGGGCACGGTCTCGGCCTATCTGACGCTGGATGGTCGCCATCTGATCATCCACGCGCTGGATGTCGAGGATGAGCAGGAATTGATCGACGAGATCCGCCAGCGCTACGAGCGTCCGCTCAAGGAGATCTTCGAATGCTAGACATCGCCCTGTGGATCAGCATCGCGCTGTTCGCCGCCTCGCTGGTGCTCAACGTCTTCCGGCTCGCCATCGGGCCGGACCTGCCGGACCGCATTCTGGCGGTGGACACCATGTACGTGAACTCCATCGCCCTGATCGTGCTGTTCGGCATCCAGCTCAACAGCAAGTCCTACTTCGAGGCGGCGCTGTTGATCGCCATGCTCGGTTTCGTCAGCACCGTGGCAGTCTGCAAGTACCTGCTGCGCGGCGACATCATCGAATGACCTGAGCGGAGACTCCCCATGCCCACCTGGTTCTATCCTGTCCTCGAAGGCGTGATCGCCTTCTTCCTGGTTGCCGGCGGCCTGTTTGCCTTCATCGGCTCTCTGGGACTGACGCACCTCAAGGACTTCTACATGCGCCTGCACGGCCCCAGCAAGACCACCACGCTGGGGGTCGGCTGCGTGCTGATGGCGTCGATGATCTACTTCCGCGCCACCACCGGCCATTTCAGCTTCCAGGAAATGCTGGTGTCCATCTTCCTGTTCATCACCGCCCCCGTGACCGCTCACCTGCTGTCAAAGGCGGCGCTGCACCAGAAGCTGGTGGCGGACAGCCGCACACGCAACGTGCCGGAGCGACTCGAAGTCGCCGAGGAGCCGGACGAGGTCAACGCCGAGGCCAGCGAATCCCGCCTGCCGTGATCGGCTCTCGGCTCTCACCGGACAGGCCCTCATCAAGCGGGGCCAAGCCACGAGGGCGGATTCACGAGCGCTGATTCGCAGGAGCGGATTCACGAACAGCAGGCCAGCAACATGAAAACGCCCCACCAGTGATGACTGGTGGGGCGTTTTCATTTCTCGGGCAATGGCAGTATGACGGGCCTGCTCGTTACCAGCCCTGAGTATGCTGGCGACACAGCGCCTCGAGCAGATCGATATGGTCACTGCGATCATTGAGCGCCGGAACGTAGCGGAAGTCGCCACCACCCGATTCGGTGAAGTAGCCGCGGTTCTCTTCCTCCAGCTCTTCCAGCGTCTCGAGACAGTCAGCCGCGAAGGCCGGCGAGATGACATCGACGCTTTCCAGCCCTTCACCGCCCCACGCCTTCAGCGTTTCATCGGTGTACGGCTTGAGCCACTCGGCCTTGCCGAAGCGTGACTGATAGGTCATCGCCCACTCATCGTCACCAAGCCCCAGCGCCTCGGCCAGCAACTGGCTGGTGCGCTCGCATTGCGTCGGGTAGGGGTCGCCTGCCGTCGCATAGCGCTTGGGAATGCCGTGATAGCTCATCAGCAGGCGCTTGCCGCGCCGGCCTTCCTTCTCCCAGTGCTCACGCACGCTTGTGGCCAGCGCCGCGATGTAATCCGGGTGGTCATGATAGTCGCGCACGAAACGCAGCTCCGGCAGGTGCGGGCACGGCTTGAGTGCACGCGCCAGGCGATCGAAGACCGCGGCGGTGGTCGTGCGCGAAAACTGCGGATAGAGCGGCAGGATCAGCATGCGGTCGGCACCGCGGCTGGCGAGCTTGCGCCCCACCTCTTCCATGGTCGGCTTGCCGTAGGTCATCGCCAGTTCGACAGGAATGTCCTCGCCCAGCGACTCGGCCAGGCGTGCTTCCAGCGCGGCGCGCTGACGCTTGCCGATCGCCATCAGCGGCGAGCCGTCTTCCGTCCATACCGAGGCGTAGGCCTCGGCCACCTTCTTGGGACGCGTCGTCAACACCAGGCCATGCAGAATCGGCAGCCAGAGCAGACGCGGCAGGTCGATCACGCGCACATCACCGAGAAACTCCGCGAGGTAACGGCGCACCGCCTTGGGGGTCGGGGCATCGGGGGTGCCGAGATTGACCAGCATGACGCCAAAACGCGGGGTACTCATGGATGATGGACTCCTGACTAGGGGCAAGAAGAGAGGTGAAGCGGCAGCGCAGCCACTTTCACCGCAGCGCAGCCAACTTCACCGATAGCGCAGCCATATTACCAGCTCGCCCTGTGCGTGAGGGATGAAGTTATACTATCATCACGATTTGTATAGCTTTAAGACAATTATTGTCACAACCGCTCCGGAGTCCTCGTGCCCGATACCACTCCCGCTACTCTGCGCCTGGCGACGCGTCATGACTTCGCGCGGCCACTGGTGCTGATTCTCGGCGACCAGCTCAGCCATGAGCTGGCAAGCCTCAAGCAGGCACCCGCCGACAGCGTGATCGCCTTCTGCGAGGTCGAGGAGGAAGGCCGCTACGTGCCGCACCACCCGCACAAGATCGCGATGATGCTGGCCGCGATGCGCCATCACGCCCAGGAACTCAGGGAGTGTGGCTGGCAGGTACATGAAAGCCGACTGAAGGACCCGGACAACCTCCAGCGTCTGGCCAGCGAGGCAGAGCGTCTGGCCGCCCTGTATCAGTGTGATGGCGTGCTGGTGACCCGCCCCGGCGAGTGGCGGCTGCTGGACGACTTTCTGGCGCGGCGCGAGGCCGGCAGCGTGCGCTGGGAAGTCCTCGAGGACACACGCTTCTTCACCACGCCGGCAGCCTTCGCCGGCTGGGCCGAGGGCCGCAAGCAACTGCGCATGGAGTACTTCTATCGCGAGCAACGCCGTGACACGGACCTGCTGATGGAAGGCAGCGAACCCGCCGGCGGCAAGTTCAACCACGACCACGACAACCGCGAACCGATTCCAGACGACTTCCACGCCCCACCGCCGCCGGTGCATGCCCATCACGAAGATGCGACGACCCGCGAGGTACTGGCGCTGGTCGCGGCGCGCTTCGGGGAGCAGGCCAGTGACAAGGAACGCCACTTCGGCAGCCTCGAGAACTTCAACTGGGCCGTCACCCGCGCCCAAGCCCGCTCTGACCTCGCGCATTTTCTCGATCACTGCCTGGCGGACTTCGGCCGCTATCAGGATGCCATCGAGGACAGCGACCCCTTCCTGTTCCATTCACGCCTGTCTGCCGCGCTCAATATCGGCCTCTTGAGCCCACAGGAGGTCTGCAGCGCCGTGGACGCCGCCTGGCGGCGCGGCGAGGTGCCGATCAATTCGGCGGAGGGATTCATTCGTCAGATACTCGGCTGGCGCGAATATGTGCGCGGCATCTACTGGACGCGCATGCCCGGCTACAAGCGCGAGAACCGGCTGGAAGCCAGCCGCAACCTGCCGGAATTCTACTGGACGGGGGACAGCGGCATGCGCTGTCTGGATCAGGCCATCGCCAGCACCCGCGAGCATGCCTACGCCCACCATATTCGTCGCCTGATGGTCACGGGCAACTTCGCGCTGCTGTGTGGCGTGAAGCCCGAGGCACTATGCGACTGGTATCTGGCGGTCTATGTGGACGCCTGTGAGTGGGTCGAGCTGCCCAATACGCTGGGCATGGTACTGCATGCCGATGGCGGCCTGATGGGCTCCAAGCCTTACTGTGCCTCGGGCAAGTACATCGACCGCATGTCCAATCACTGCGACAGGTGCCAGTACTCGCCGAAGAAGGTCACCGGCCCGCATGCCTGCCCCTTCAACAGCCTCTACTGGCACTTCATCGAGCGCCATCGCGAGGCGTTGTCACGCAATCCGCGCATGTCACTGGTCTACGGCAGCTGGCGACGCATGAAGGACGACAAGCGCGCAGCCCTGCTGCAACAGGCCGACGCCTTCCTGGCTCGCCTCGACAGCGCCGCGGACTATGGCAGTGATGCCCATCGCGCCGGTTACTACGCCGCACCCTCCAGTCTCACGACCGACAAGGAATCCTCATGAGTCGCATCTGGCAAGCCAGCGCACCGGTCACGCTCTACCACGATGGCAAGTGCCCCCTGTGCCAGCGCGAGGTCGCCTGGCTGGCCAGGCATCCCGGGCGGGAGCGGGTCAGAACGGTGGACATCCGTGCATCAGATTTCTCGCCTCAGGCGCTGGGCTTGAGTTTCGAGACCATGATGGGACGCCTGCATGTGCAGGACGCACGCGGGGAGTGGTATGTCGGCATGGATGCCAGCCGAGCACTCTATGCGGTACTCGGCTATCGGCGCCTGGTGCGCCTGTCGCTGCTGCCGGGCCTGCGCCCGCTGATGGACATGAGTTACCGCTTCTTCGCCCGCCATCGCGAGCGCATTGGCCGCTGGGTGCCTCAAAAGCACACCTGAGCCAGGAGGCACGGGCTCAGAAGCTCAACGGGATACGTGAGCTCAAGGGCTGGTGGTACTGCGGCGGGCGGCCGATCATCTCGTCATTGGCGACCTGCGAGACCAGCCACGCCCGTGACATCCCGCCCCGCTTGAGCTCGCTGTAGACATCCTCCAGCGAGCGGAACAGCATCGGCTTGCCGCGCTTCATCAGCAGCTCACTGCGCTCCTCCTCTTCCTCGCCGGCGGCTTCCAGCACCAGCTGGACCTGATAGAAACGACTGGCGGCATGACTGATCACGCGTGCCTCCAGTGCAGGGTATTCGGCCATCAAGGATTGCAGATTGCTGGTAAAGATGGCGGACGGCGTGAAGATGCTGGCGGTTCTGGACATGTAAAGACTCCTGCGCATCCAGGGGACTGCGCATGGTAAGGCCGTAAGACGACGACGTGGTACAAGGATAGCCCGTGAAAACAGGGGCTGGGCGACTCAGTCATCCCAGCAGCCCGACACTTCAGGATGAACTTCAAGGCTTCACGCCAGACTGATGGCCAGCGATGACATTCATGGGGCAGGCGGATGACGATTGAGTGACTCGCAGGCGAAGATCACTGCACTGGTGAGGCACACGCCTCGATGACCCGCCCGGAGTCCCGCGCCTTGGCCTCGCTCTTGAGCTCGCTCCAGCGCGCGGCGATCCGGGTCGTCTCGCACCCGGCAAGGCCATGCAGCGCTACCAGTGACAGTCGCGTCAGCGGGAAGAAGCGCGTGGTGCCGAAGCGGTCGTGGCCCTGAAAGCCTCCCGCTGCCAGCACATCGGCCGGATACAGGCTGGCTACCGCATGCTGGAATGCCGACTGCAGGCCGGCCAGGCGTTGCTCAAGCGCTGTCAGGCGCAGTGCCCGGTGAGATTCGGTCATGCACAGCGTCATCACGAAATCATCGCCGCCGACATGGCCGAGAAAGTCACCCTCCTGCAGCGCATCGCGCAATACCGTCGCCAGCGCCAGCAGCATGCGGTCGCCCTGCGCGTGGCCGAAACGGTCATTGAAGGGCTTGAAGTTGTCGAGATCCAGATAGATCGCGGCCCACTCGGCACAGCGCGCGTTGCGGTCCTCTCGCAAGTCCTCTCGCAAGTCCTCTCGCAAGTCCTCGCCCAAGCCCGCGCCCGCGCCAGCCACGCACTCGAGCAACTGACGCTCGATCGGCCCGTTGCCCGGCAGGCGCGTCAGTGGGTTGGCCTCCTCGGCGCTCGCCACCTGCAGCTCCGTGATGATGCGCAGCAGATCCAGGGTGCGCCCCAGCCCCTGATAGCGCCCGCCCCGCGTGATGATGAAGTCCTCATCGCGATCGCTGCCTTCGCGGCCGGTCACCTTGGCTGAAACGCGCTCCAGCGTCTCATCTGCCTCGACGCGCAGCGGGCTGCTCTGCATGACCTCATGGATCATACGACGCGCATGCAGCTCCGGCCCGAAGCGCTGGCTCAGCAGCCCCAGCAGGCGATGGCGGATGATCAGGCCCACCGGTCGTTGTTGCTCGTCCACCACGGCCAGCGACATCACCTCCTGCTCGGCATGCAGACGCTGGGCGACCTCATTGACGGTGACATCCTGCTGCACTGGCGTCACGGCGCGCGCCAGGCTGCCGATACTGCGGCCAGGCGGCGGGCGCTGCTGCAGCCTGCGACTCAGATGGCGCAGATGCCGGTCGAGCGCAGCGCGCTGGCCGAGTGGGTCGGCCACGGCTGGCGCGAACAACCAGCCTTGCAGGTAGTCGGCCCCCAGCTGGCGCACGCATTCCATTTCCGCCTCATGCTCGATGCCCTCGGCGATCACCTGACTGCCACTGCCGTGAGCGATATCGATGATCGAGCGCACGAAGCGCCGCTTGAGCGGGTCGGCATGGATACCACTGATGAAGTGGCGGTCGATCTTGACGAAGTCCGGCTGCACCGACGACCACAGCTTGAGGCTGGCATAGCCCTCTCCGAGATCATCCAGCGCGATGGCGAAGCCCATCGATTGATAATGGCTGACGGCTTCCCGCATCAGCGCCGAATCCAGCCCCGGCGTCTGCTCGGTCAGCTCGATCACCACCTGATGCGGACGCAGGCCGAAGCGCCGCAGCAGGCGACGCGTCAGGCCGGGCGAGTGGGCGCCATCCAGCAACACGTCGGGAGACACGTTGATGAACAGCCGCTCCGTCAGGCCCAGCGTCGACCACTGCTCGAGCGCACGCTCGCGACACAGGCTGTCGAGCTCCACCAGGCGGCCGTGTTCGCGCGCCGCCGAGAACATCGTCAACGGTGAGGCCAGTGGCCTTGCGGCACTCCCGCGCGCCAGCGCCTCATAGGCGAAGACCTCACGGCCGTTGGATGACACGATGGGCTGGAAATGCATGCTCACCTGGCGCAGACGCAGCAACGCCTCCAGTGCATGACGGGATTCGACGACAGGCTGGCCATGAGCGGCTTGCAGGGACGGGGATGGGAGCATGTCAGAATCTGAACATGCTGATATGACAGGGGGATGACAAAGGTGCCACGCGGCGCATCAGGCGCCTCATCCGGCAGAGGGGATGCCAGACGTCAGATCGACTAAGTCGATGTGTCGACTATCTCGACGTACCGCCTATCTCGATCAAAACAGGATCACGCCATGCCGGCCTGGCAGCCGGCATGGCGTGGTCCTCAAGCGCCAAGGTGACGCTTACAGCGAGTTGGGGTCGATGGCCTTGCCGAGGGAGTTGCGGTCGATCCACTTGCCCGCCTTGGTCTCCTTGTAGCGGAAGACGACCATATCACCGGCCACCACCGGCACTTCGCTGTCTTCGGTCTGGTAGCTGTAGCTCTCACCTTCCACGACCAGCGTGAAGCGGTAGAGGTCCGGCATGCCCAGCCATTCCTTGAAGGGCCCTTCACGCTCCAGGCTCTCCAGCGTGCCGCGGCCCTGCAGCTTGGGGGTACGTGCGCGTCCGCGCCCAAATCCACCTGCCATGCTATCTCCTCCCCGTCAGTGCGGGTCTTGCGAGGCAACGGCGATGCCGCCGCCCGGGTACATGATTGACGCGCGTACGCATCACGTTATTCAGCGAAGGCCTGGCCATAACTGTCGGGCGCCAGGTCCTCGAAACGGGTGTACTTGCCGATGAAGGCCATGTGAACGGTACCGATGGGGCCGTTACGCTGCTTGCCGATGATCAGCTCGGCCAGTCCCTTGTTGTCGGGATTGTCCTTGTTGTAGACCTCATCACGGTAGACGAAGGCGATGACATCGGCATCCTGCTCGATGGCGCCGGATTCACGCAGATCCGACATCACCGGGCGCTTGTTGGGGCGCTGCTCAAGCGAGCGGTTCAGCTGCGAGAGCGCCACGACCGGGCAGGCGAATTCCTTGGCCAGGCCCTTCAGCGAGCGCGAGATCTCGGAGATCTCGGCGGTACGGTTCTCGGAAAGCCCCGGCACCTGCATCAGCTGAAGGTAATCGATCATGATCAGGCCGATGCCGCCGTGCTCACGCGCCATGCGTCGACAGCGCGAGCGCATCTCGTTGGGCGACAGCGCCGCGGTGTCATCGACGAACAGCTGCTTGTCCTTGAGCAGGTTGACCGCCGAGGTCAGACGCGGCCAGTCCTCGTCTTCCAGCTGGCCGGTACGCACCTTGGTCTGGTCGATGCGGCCCAGCGAGGAGATCATGCGCAACATCAGCGATTCGGCGGGCATCTCCATCGAGAACACGGCGACCGGCTTGTCGCCGGAGACCACGGCATGCTCGACCAGGTTCATGGCGAAGGTGGTCTTGCCCATCGAGGGACGGCCGGCAATGATCACCAGATCCGACGGCTGCAGGCCGGAGGTCATGTCATCGAGATCGCGAAAGCCGGTCGACAGGCCCGTCATCTGGCCCTTGAGATTGAACAGCTCATCGATGCGGTCCACCGCGCCGGTCAGCAGCTGACTCATGCCCTTGGGGCCGCCGCTCTTGGGCCGCGACTCGCTGATCTGGAACACCAGGCGCTCGGCCTCGTTGACCAGCTCATCGGCATCACGGCCCTGCGGGCTGAAGGAGCTCTCGGCGATCTGGTTGGCCGCCTGGATGAGCTTGCGCAGCGTGGCGCGCTCGCGAACGATGTCGGCATAGGCCTTGATGTTGCTGGCCGAGGGCGTATTGCGCGCCAGCTCGGCGAGGGTCGCCAGCCCGCCGACCGACTCGAGCTGGTCACGACTTTCCAGCAGCTCGGACAGCGTCACCACATCCAGCGGGCGGCTGCCGCCGACCAGCTGAGACATGGCGTTGTAGATGAGACGATGCTCATAGCGATAGAAGTCGTCGGCCACCAGCCGCTCGGAGACGGTATCCCAGGCGCTGTTGTCCAGCATCAAGCCGCCAAGCACCGACTGCTCGGCCTCCAGCGAATTGGGCGGCACCTTGAGCGCTGCCGTCTCGCGATCCTGATCCTGAATCTCGCTCATGCCTGGCTGACTCCTGCTGATGACTGACATGCCCGTGGGGGCTTCTAGTTTCACGCATTGACGCAAGCCTGCCAACCGCCGCGCCCACGCCGAAGCCTCTTCCTGACGGGGGCAGGCATTCTACCGGATTTTGTGCGTCATCGCCTCGCCGGCGACCAGGCAAATGCCACGCCGATGACAAATCGCGCCCATGAAAAAACCGCCTTCGCATCGAGGATGCAAAGGCGGCTTGGGTACCGCAGCAGTCGCTACACCGGATCACCGGCCAGCCACTGCAAATCAGCGATTACTCGCCGACCACGACCACACGGACAGTGGCAGTCACTTCAGCGTGCAGCTGCAGCACGATGTCGTATTCGCCAGTGTTGCGCAGCGGGCCTTCCGGCATGCGGACTTCGCTCTTGGCGATGTCGATGCCAGACTGGGCGATAGCTTCGGCCAGATCACGCGGACCGATGGAACCGAACAGCTTGCCTTCTTCGCCAGCTTTGGCGACCAGGGACAGTTCGATTTCGTTCAGCTGAGCGGCACGCGCTTCAGCTTCGGTCTTGCGCTCTGCAACCTGTGCTTCCAGCTCAGCGCGCTGAGCTTCGAAAGCTGCCTGGTTTTCAGCAGTGGCCGGAACTGCCAGGCCGTACGGCAGCAGGTAGTTGCGACCGAAGCCAGCCTTGACGGAAACCTGGTCACCCAGGTTGCCCAGCTTGCCAATCTTGTCGAGCAGAATGACTTGCATCTCGTAAACCTCTTATCGATGACTGCCGGCGAGACGTGCGCGAAAATCCGCAAAGACGTCCACAAGCGCCAACAGCAGCAAAATCAGAATCGTGGGCCAGGTGGTCAGCATCATGAAATAGACGCCGACGAGCCATAACCCGCTCATCCCCTTTAACCCGATGTAACCATGTACCAGGGCAATGCCCGCCACCAGCAGCGGTATCCAGATCAGCAGGAGCACTGCAGGCACATTGAGCAGTACGCCAATGATCCCGCAGGCTGCCAGTATCAGGATTTCGGGCAAACTCAGCCGAAAGGCATGGAATTCGCTGCGAAACCCACCCGGATTGTAGAGCCCGGACTGCCAACTGCGCGCCAGGGCCAGACAGCCCGTAGCGGCCAGCAGGACCACCAACCCGGTAATACCACCGATGACCAGCCCTGCGAGCTGTTCAGTCGGCACACCTTGAGCGGCAAAGTCGTTCAAGCGTGCGTCAAGCTCAGGGGCATTCTTGCGAATGCTCTCAAGCAGTGGACCGGCTCCGCCTGGTGGCAGGAATATCCCGGACTGCACCATCAGTGCCGCCGTCAGGCTGGCGCCTATCAGCGCCTCACCCCATCGCACGCGAGCGCGCAACAGGGTTGCCATCAGGGTGACCAGCAATACGGTTGCCAGAGGCACCGGATCGCCTTGTACCCACCACCAACCGGCCGGAACGGCGGCGGCGATGACTACGGGTGCGGCAGGCGCAAGGCCACGCCGAAGCGTGACCAGCGCACTGATGGCGGCACTGAACCAGAAGAACCAGGGCACGATTCCCGTCAGCAATGCAATCGCGATGCATTGCAGGGGGCCGCGCATGGCCCAGCGTGCCAGTGCCAGCATCATGGTGTCGCCTTACTGGTGGCTGTCGCTGTACGGCAGCAGAGCCAGGTAGCGAGCACGCTTGATGGCAGTCGCCAGCTGACGCTGGTAGCGTGCCTTGGTGCCAGTGATACGGCTCGGGACGATCTTGCCGGTCTCGGTGATGTAAGACTTCAGGACTTCGATGTCCTTGTAGTCGATCTGCTTCACGCCTTCAGCGGTGAAGCGGCAGAACTTGCGACGACGGAAAAAACGTGCCATTGCAATGACCTCCTGGGGGTGCGGTATCAGTTAGCGTCTTGAGCTTCGGATTCGTCACGCTTGTCTTCGCGACGCGGACGCTTCTCTTCAGCCGGCTTCATCATCGGAGACGGCTCGATGGCCGCTTCCTTTGAACGCACAACCAGGTTACGGATGACGGCGTCGTTGAAACGGAAGATGGTTTCGAGTTCTTCAACCACCTCACCGGTAGTTTCGACGTTCATCAGCACGTAGTGGGCCTTGTGGATCTTGTTGATCGGGTAGGCCAGGTGACGGCGACCCCAATCTTCCAGACGATGCACAGTACCGCCGGCTTCGGTCACGATGGAGGTGTAACGCTCGATCATGGCCGGAACCTGTTCGCTCTGGTCCGGGTGGACCATGAACACGATCTCGTAGTGACGCATGGCTTGGCTCCTTTCGGTTTGACAGCCCCCACGGCGCGTCTCGGGCCGGGAAGCAAGGAGTGGAGTGATTACTACGGTTGTGCCATTCAGACCCGAAGGCCACGAAAGACGCGCGCGGGCGAGGACAGGTGCCCCCATGCCGCGCATTCACTGCAGACTGCACTTCACAGAACCGCAGTATTGTAGAGAGGAGTCAAGGGCTTGGCAAGCGGCCCGTGAAAGACAGCCAGCCCCGTTCCGCCGACCGCTTCTCTCTTGCCTCTCTCTTGCTTCTACCCTGCCCCTCCCCTGACTATCCCCTGCCGACAATTGCCTCAGCCGCGGCGCTGACGCACCGCCTCGAACAGGCAGATGCCCGCGGCAACCGAGACATTGAGGCTGGAGACGCTGCCCGCCATCGGCAGCTTGATCAGGCCGTCGCAATGCTCGCGGGTCAGGCGACGCATGCCCTTGCCCTCGGCACCCATCACGATGGCGACCGGGCCGGTGAAATCGGCTTCGAAGGCCATGGATTCGGCTTCGCCCGCCGTGCCCAGCACCCAGACACCGGCTTCCTTCATGGCGTCCAGCGTGCGGACCAGGTTGGTGACCTGATAGACCGGCACCACTTCCGCTGCCCCACAGGCCACCTTGCGCACGGTCGCGTTCAGTGAGGCCGACTTGTCCTTGGGCACGATGACGCCATGGGCGCCCGCGGCATCGGCACTGCGCAGGCAGGCACCGAGGTTGTGCGGATCCGTGACGGAGTCCAGCACCAGAAACAGCGGAGCTTCTTCGTGGGACCAGCCATCGAGACGCAGCTTGAGGCCGGTCTCGTTCTCGGTGGCCAGCGGCGCGCACAGCGCGACCAGCCCCTGATGGGCACCACCGCCGACGGCCAGTGCATCCAGCTCCTCGCGCCCCTTGAGGGTGACGCGCGAACCGGCGGCACGCGCCTGCTCGATGATATCGCTCAGGCGCAGCTCGGCCTCGCCCGCCTGCACCCACAGCTCGCTGGGAGCGCGGTCACGTGCCAGCAAGGCTTCCACGGCGTGCACGCCATAGACGGCTTCCAGGCCACCGGGAATCTTCGGCGCGGCGGCGCGAGCGCCACCCTTGCGCGCCCCGCCACGCTCATGACGCTGAGCGCCGCTGCGCTCGCCTCGGGAATGCTCACTTCTGGCGTGGCTAGCACGCTCGCCGGCGGGCTTGCCGCGGCCGGGCTTGCGCCCCTTGTCCTGACTCATTGTGCCTTCCTGACTGATGACCCGACGGGCCCTGTCACATTGACGGAAACTGAGCTGCCGCCGACGCGACAGCCTTGAAATCGTGCAGCCTGACGACTGCCCAACGCATCAGCCCCGACCGGAGCCGGGGCTGATGCAGTGACGCGCGAGGAGCAGAGCCGAAATCAGCTACGGCCGTTACCGCGACGCCCGCGCGAGCGCGAACCCCGCTTGCGCGACGGATCGTCCTTGCCTGCGGCACCCATCGGTGCGACCGGTGCGAACGGGCTATCGGCGGCTTCCGGGCCACTCGGCACGGCCGGACGCGCCGCAGCGGGCGCCTCGGCGGCGGGCTGCTGCTCATTGCCAGCGGCAGCCTTTTGCTCTCCACGGCCCGAGCGATCATTGCGCTCACCGCGCGGCTTGCGCGGCGGACGCTCACCTGCCGGCTTTTCGGCCGCAGCCGCGTTGCCATTGCCTTCCTGACTGACTTCCTCGGTCAGGGACTTGAGGCGTTCGCGCTCACGCTTGCCGGGACGCCCCTTGGCGGCGGCTTCCTTGCTGGCAGCGGTACCGCTCTTGCCGGCTGCCGGCTTGTCGCCCTCGCTGCTACGCGCCTTGCGCGGCTTGCGCTTGGGACGCGGCGTCGGGTCGCTGAGCATGAAGTCGATCTTGCGCTCATCCATGTCGACACGGGCCACCTGGACGGTGACGCCATCGCCGAGACCATAGCTGACGCCGGCACGCTCACCCTTGAGGCGATGCTTCTCGGCCTCGTAGTGATAGTAGTCGGACGGCAGCGAGGAGATGTGCAGCAGGCCTTCGACGTAGTAGGCATCCAGACGCACGAACAGGCCGAACTGGGTGACTGCCGCAACGGTGCCTTCCAGCACTTCCCCGACCTTGTCCTTCATGAACTCGCACTTGAGCCAGTCGTTGACGTCACGCGTCGCCTCATCGGCGCGGCGCTCGGTCATCGAGCAGTGCTCACCCAGCTCGAGCATCTGCTCGAAGGTGTACGGGCACCACTTGGTCGGGCGCTCGGTCACGGCATCTTCGGCGCGCAGCACGGTGTCGGTCTTGCGCGGGCCACGGATGACGGAACGAATCGCACGATGCACCAGCAGATCCGGATAGCGACGGATCGGCGAGGTGAAGTGCGCGTAGGCATCGTAGGCCAGACCGAAGTGACCTTCGTTCTGCGGCGAGTAGACCGCCTGGGTCATGCTGCGCAGCATCACGGTCTGGATGATGTCGAGGTCCGGGCGCTCGGCGATCGAGGCACGCAGTGCCTGGAAGTCCTTGGGTGCCGGCTCGTCGCCACCTTCCAGCGTCAGACCCAGCTCACCCAGGAAGGCGCGCAGGTTGTTCAGACGCTCCGGTGCCGGCTGCTTGTGGACACGATAGAGGGCCGGGAGATCGTGCTCATCCAGGAAGCGTGCCGTCGCGACGTTGGCCGCCAGCATGCATTCCTCGATCAGCTTGTGCGCGTCGTTGCGGGTACGCGGCACGATCTGCTCGATCTTGCGCTCATCGTTGAACAGGATCTGCGTTTCGGTGGTCTCGAAATCAATGGCACCACGCTTGTCACGCGCCTTGCGCAGCACGCCGTACAGCGCGTGCAGGTTGTGCAGCGACGGCAGCAGCTCGTTGTACTGCTGGCACAGTGCCTGACCTTCCTCACTTTCCGGGTCGGTCAGCATGGTGCCGACCTTCTCGTAGGTCAGGCGAGCATGCGAGCGAATCACGGCCTCGAAGAAGCGATAGTCGAGCATCTCGCCACTGCTGGCAGAGATGGTCAGCTCACAGACCAGCGTCAGACGATCGACATGCGGGTTGAGCGAGCACAGACCGTTGGAGAGCAGTTCCGGCAGCATCGGCACGACCTGACCCGGGAAATACACCGAGTTGCCGCGCACATAGCCTTCCTGATCCAGCGGGCTGCCGCCACGCACGTAGTGGGAGACGTCGGCGATGGCGACCAGCAGCTTCCAGTTGCCATTGTCGTCCTGCCAGGCACAGACGGCGTCATCGAAGTCCTTCGCGTCTTCGCCATCGATGGTGACCAGCGGCGTCTCGCGCAGGTCGATACGGCCCTTCTTGTCTTCTTCCAGCACCTCGGCGGAGATGGTCGAGATCTGGTCTTCGACTTCCGGCGGGAATTCACTGGGGATATCGTGGGAACGGATCGCAATATCGATTTCCATGCCCGGGTCCATGCGCTCACCGAGCACCTCGACCACTTCACCCACCGGCTGCACGCGGGTGGCGGGCTGCTGAGTGATGCGCACGGACACCACCTGACCGTCCTTGGCACCATTGGCCACGCGGTTGGGGATGATGACTTCCTGCGCGATGCGCGAGTTCTCGGGAATCAGCACACCGAAGTCCGGCTCGGACTGACGATAGATGCCGACCAGGGTCTGGGTATTGCGCGCCAGCACCTCGACGATGGTGATCTCGTCACGGCCACGACGATCACGGCCGCTGACGCGAGCCAGCACCTGATCGCCATGGAAGACGCGACGCATCTGGCGCGGCGGCACGGCGAGGTCCGGCTTGACGCCATCTTCGCGCGCCAGGAAGCCGAAGCCGTCGCGGTGACCGACGACGCGGCCACGGATCAGGTCCAGCTTGTCGATCAGGGCATAGGCACCGCGACGATTACGCAGCACCTGACCATCACGCTCCATGGCATTGAGGCGACGGCGCACAGCTTCCTGCTGCTCCTCGTCCTCGAAACCGAGCATGCGGCTCATGTTCTCGTGGGTAATGGGCTTGCCATACTCTTCCAGCTTGTCGAGCAAGAACTCTCGGCTGGGGATGGGCTTGTCGTACTTATGGGCTTCGCGTTCCGCGTGCGGGTCGTCGCTGAGCGTCCATTGGGTCATTAATCAGGATTCCTTGACGATGAATTCGAGACGGGCAGCGATCGCGGCACGGAATGACAGGTTGTCTCTCATCCGCGCATTATAGCCTCTACCCTTGGGCCGACCCAACCATTCCCCGCCACTCATCACGGCGGAGGGGCCATTCAGTGCTCTCAATGGCGGCCCGAGGCCAGACTCTCAAGTCTGAAAGCTCGCCAATTGATGAGCTTCATCTGTCTGTTCTCTCTCTGTCCTCTGTCTGTCCTCATCAAGCGAGAGAGACTTTCTGCGGCTCGCTCAACAGGGCATGAAAGAAAAAGCTTGCATTCCCACAGTACATCCGTATTATTCGGCACCACTTGCCCAGATGGCGGAATTGGTAGACGCGCTAGCTTCAGGTGCTAGTGTCCGTATGGACGTGGAGGTTCAAGTCCTCTTCTGGGCACCAATTTCAGGTTTCATGTTGGCGTGACACACGTTAAGATGGATACCAGAAAACGGGTAAAGCATCTAAGTTTCAACAACTTGACTGCTGATCCGGGTCTGCGGACCGAAACGAGTTCTGATGTCTGCCCAGGTGGCGGAATTGGTAGACGCGCTAGCTTCAGGTGCTAGTATCCGTAAGGATGTGGAGGTTCAAGTCCTCTCCTGGGCACCACGGACGTCAGACTCACAACGAACGACCCCTGTATCGCGCTTCGCCCAGATGGCGGAATTGGTAGACGCGCTAGCTTCAGGTGCTAGTATCCGTAAGGATGTGGAGGTTCAAGTCCTCTTCTGGGCACCACGATGCGCACTCGAACAGGGAACATGGCATCCACTACCAAGGATTTCATGCTCGTTCAGCTGCAAGACTCAGCTCTTGAGACTTCAGCACACAACTTGATGCCCAGATGGCGGAATTGGTAGACGCGCTAGCTTCAGGTGCTAGTGTCCGTATGGACGTGGAGGTTCAAGTCCTCTTCTGGGCACCATCAAGTTGATATCCGATGCATCCTCGCAGCGCCTGCTGCTCACATCGCGATACCCCCTCGCAATATCCTGACTGACTCACCCTCTTGTTTTGCTCAGACCCACAGCGCCCTGCGTTGTCTTTCGCATGTCGCGAAGAAAATACCGCCCTCCTCATGCGCAACTTGTCCACACCCATTACTACGCCTGGCATTGTGGATAACTCTTTTCAGCTGCACCCCTTCAGTCGGCACCTGTCCGCCGAACTGCTTCAGTACGTTCCTGTCAGTCGGGCCTTGGCTGTGCGCTCAATAACGTGATGGCGTTCGACTGAAACTGTCGACCTGCCAGCCATCGCGCGCGACCTGCGCCTCGAGGCGCTGCTCGAAGTCATCGGGGAGCTCATGGAAGAAATCCAGCCCTGTCAGAGACTCGATGCGATCGATGCTGACCAGAAAACGATCCAGCGGCTCATCGCCCCTCACCTGCTGCGGAAAGAGAAATGCCAGCGCACGTGGTGCCTGCCGACCCGAGCCGGGCGAGATGATGATCTTGTAGAAGGCATCGGGAATCTCGATCAGATTGGGCAGCCGCTCGATACTGCCGCTGAAGACCGGTCCTGCCGTGATCCACAGCGCGCCTTCGCGCGGCAGGATGCTGTCCATGATGGCGGCTTCCAGCCGTTGCCAGAGCTTGCGGTTGAGCGCGGGTGTCTGTGGCGAGATATTCGTCATGCGGAAGGTCTGATGCTGCGCCTTGACGCCGTAGATCTTGCCGATGGCGTAGTTGGGCGCCAGGTGCCCACGGTCGTAGCCACTGTTGCGATAGCTATCCGGCGTGACGGGCCATAGAGAGCGCCAGTCGCGCTCGAACTCGTCAGGACGCTCCCCCAGCCGCGACCCTTGAGTATTCTCGAGTCGCCATGTCACCCACAACGGGTTGGCGCGCAGATCAGACCAACCCACCAGATAAGCATCGCTGCGCAAGCCGCGCGCCAGCGTCTTCCAATCCAGTGCACGCGCCTGCGGCACGCCCTGCCAGACGTAGAACTGCTGGTAGTCGCGCTCCTGCCACCACCAGAGCCCACCCCCTACCAGTGCAAACACCACGCTGACCCCGAAGCCCCGCCACAGCTTGCGGCCGGCCGAGCGAATATCGTCCATCACATCCAGCATCCCGCCATTTCCTTCTTGTCGTTGCAGTTACCTCGGCAAGGCATGCATCCATCATTTCGCCATGGCTCGCGGGCGACAGCGACACCATTCACGTTCCTGCGTCGATTCCATCATGGCAGAGTTCTGCCAGCGAGGCTGACGGTTGCCCCAACTCAAGCCACAATAAGCAGGTAGCACCCGCTGATGCACCATCGGCGAGCAGAGACCTCCTGACAAATCTGCCCGCACACCGATGGCGCAGAACCTGACCACATGCTCAGCATCTGGCATGCCACCTGCATCCATGAATGCCAGCAAGCGGTCAGCAATGCCACACAGAGTGCCCATCAAGGCACCGGTGGCACCCGCGACATTGCAAGGACTGACATGCAAGCGCCTCCTGACAGGCGAGCCGTGACCGCAGCACATCCCGACGGTTGTGCTCCATTGATGAGAAGGAATCCGACCATGGCCAATCAGAGCCGCCGTAACTTCATGCGCAACAGCCTGCTGGGGCTCGCTGCCCTGCCGCTGGGCGCCGCCATACTCTCACCCCGCGCCCTTGCCGCCGACCTGCCGCGACTGGATACCTCCAATCCGCAAGCCAAGGCGCTCAACTACGTGGAAGTCGCCAGTGAAGCCAAGGACCACCCCGCCTTCAAGCCGGGTTCGGACTGCGCCAACTGCATGTTCTACAAGCCCGAGAACGAAGGCTGCCAGCTTTTCCCAAGCCATAGCGTCGAGCCGAAGGGCTGGTGTCAGTCCTGGACCAAGCGCCCGGCCTGAGGTGCGCAACCGGAACCCTCTGACTGAGAACACGAGCATGAACACGAGAGCCGATTGAGACAAGAAAACCGCCGCGAGGGTGTCCTCACGGCGGTTTTTTCATGCCTGCCTTATGCCGATTGCGCGCCGGTCAGGGCTGGCATCCCTCGGCCCCCCTCGATCCGCCATGAGCGTCACCTGACGCCCTGTCAGCCGGGATTGGCGTCCTCCGGCAGTGGCCACTGGTAGCGCCTTGCCACCTCATCGTTCTCCATCGACTCCAGATGGACAGGGAAGCCCCACAGCTGATGCAGATAGCGCATCACGGGGTAGACGCTGCGCGCCAGCGGGCGCCGATCATCCTGCACATGGCGCAGGGTCAGCGAGCGATCACCGCGAATGTTGGCGGCCCACACCTGGATATTCGGCTCACGGTGGCTCAGTGCGTACTGTACGCACAGCGCCTCACGAATGCGCTTGTAACCACGACTGTCGTGAATGGCGTCGATGACGAGATGCTCATCGCTGTCGTCATCGACCAGCGAGAACAGCTTGAGATCCCGGATCACCTTGGGCGACAGGAATTGCTGGATGAAGGACTCATCCTTGAAGTTGCGCATCGCGAAGTGCACCGTTTCCAACCAATCGCTGCCGGCGATATCCGGGAACCACTCACGATCCTCATCGTCGGGGTGCTCACAGATACGCTTGATATCGGTGAACATCGCGAAGCCCAGCGCATAGGGGTTGATGCCGTTGTAGTGCGGGTGATCGAAGCCGGGCTGCTGCACCACCGAGGTATGCGACTGCAGGAACTCGAGAATCACGCCCTCGCCGATCACCCCCTCATCGTAGAGCTGATTCATGATGGTGTAGTGCCAGAAACATGCCCAGCCCTCGTTCATCACCTGCGTCTGGCGCTGCGGGTAGAAGTACTGCGCCAGCTTGCGCACGATACGCACCAGCTCGCGCTGCCAGGGCTCCAGCAACGGGGCATTCTTCTCGATGAAATAGAGCAGGTTCTCCTGCGGCTCCGGCGGATAGCGTCCGCGGCGATGCAGACCGAGGGGGTCATTGACCTCATCGACCACCTCATCCTCTTCGCCCGCCTGGGGAATCGTGGTCCACAGCGCATTCACCTGGGCCTGCAGATAGGCCTCACGCTCCTGCTGACGCTGGACCTCCTCCTCCGGCGAGATGGCTGAAGGACGCTTGTAGCGATCCACGCCATAGTTCTGCAGCGCATGGCAGGCGTCGAGCAGCTGCTCGACAGCGTCCACGCCGTGACGCTCCTCGCACTCAGACACGTATTTCCGCGCGAAGACGAGGTAGTCGATGATCGCCGAGGCGTCCGTCCAGGTGCGGAACAGATAATTGCCCTTGAAGAAGCTGTTGTGGCCATAGCAGGCATGCGCCATGACCAGAATCTGCATCATCAGGGTGTTCTCTTCCATCAGATAGGCGATGCACGGGTCGGAGTTGATCACCAGCTCATAGGCCAGCCCCATCTGCCCTCGCCGATACGCCTGCTCCACCGACAGGAACTGCTTGCCGAACGACCAGTGATGGTAGCCGACCGGCATGCCGATGCTGGCGTAGGCATCCATCATCTGCTCGGACGTGATCACCTCGATCTGGTTGGGGTAGATATCCAGCTTGTACTGCGCGGCGATGCGCGCGATCTCGCTTTCGAAATGCTCGAGCAATTCGAAGGTCCAATCCGACCCGCTGGCCGGCTGGGTGTCTTCCAACCGGCTATCGATGCGCTTGCTCATTCGGTCATCAAGACCGCCATCAAGACCATGACTCATGAGGCCTCCTGGCCCGGCGCGACTGCCGGGCACGTCGCATGATGTGATCAGGCGCTGATGCGGCGCTTGAACAGCTCGCGGAATACCGGATATATATCGCCTGCCTCGACGATCTGCTGCATGGCAAAGCGTTCCGGAAATTCCGCCTCGACCCGCTCGTACTCCTCCCATAGCGCCTGATGGGCATGCGGCGTGATCTCCACATAGGCGTAGTACTGCAGGCGCGGCATCAGCTTCTTGATCATCAGTTCACGACAGTTGGTGGAATCGTCGTCCCAGTTGTCGCCATCCGAGGCCTGCGCCACGTAGAGATTCCACTCACCGGCCGGATAGCGCGATTCGATCACCTCATCGAGCAGCGTGAGGGCACTGGACACGATGGTGCCGCCGGTCTCGCGGGAGTAGAAGAACTCCTCCTCGTCGACTTCCTTGGCAGCGGTGTGGTGACGGATGAAGACCAGCTCGACCTTCTCGTAGTTGCGCTCCAGGAACAGATACAGCAACAGGAAGAAACGCTTGCCGATGTCCTTGTGCGCCTGGGTCATCGACCCCGAGACATCCATCACGCAGAACATCACCGCCTTGTTGGACGGCATCGGCTGATTGATGAGGTGGTTGTAGCGCAGATCATAGGTATCGAGGAACGGCACCGCCTTGAGGCGCGCCTCGAGCCGCTCGATTTCCGCCTTGAGCTCACTGATGCGCACCTTGTTGCGCAGCACCGGGTCCTTGCGCTCCTCCTGCTCCAGCGCTTCGACAGCCTCCTTCAGCGCCCGCTTGATCGGGGAACGCATCGCGATGCGCCGCGCCTGTGCTGAACGCATCGAGCGCACGATGTTGATACGTGCCGGTGTGCCGTCACGCGCGATCCCCGCGCGCACCGGGCGCACCTCTTCCATGTCCGCGATCTGCTTGCGCTCCAGATGCGGCAGTTCCAGCCCGTCGAAGACGAACTCGAGAAATTCCTCACGCGACAGGGTGAAGGCAAAGTCGTCTTCCCCCTCGCCCTGATTGGAGGCCTGGCCCTCGCCACTGCCGCCTCCCCCACCACCGCCGCTGGGACGGCGCATGCGGTCCCCTTCGACAAATTCCTTGTTGCCGGGATTGATCACACGCCGCTTGCCGCCCTGTCCGTGCTGGAAGACCGGCTCGGAAATGTCACGCGTCGGAATGGAGACTTCCTCGCCGCGCTCCATGTCGGTGATGGAGCGCCGATTGACGGCATCCTCCACCGCCCGCTTGATATGACTGCGATAGCGCCGAATGAAGCGCTGTCGATTCACTGCACTCTTGTTGCGTGCATTGCTGCGTCGATCAATGAAATAACTCATTCGCCCTCCTTGCCGGCCCCGCCCTCAGCGGATGGCCGGATGGCAAGTGCCGGCGGCAATCGTGCCCGCCGGCAGGCCTGTCGTCAGTCGGCAGGGCTTACTGCGACTTGCGTACGCGCAGATACCATTCGGACAACAGGCGCACCTGCTTCTCGGTGTAGCCGCGATCCACCATGCGCGCCACGAAGTCCTCGTGCTTGCGCTGGTCGGATGCCGAGGCCTTGGCATTGAAGGAGATGACCGGCAGCAGCTCTTCGGTATTGGCGAACATCTTCTTCTCGATCACCGCACGCAGCTTCTCGTAGGACTGCCAGCTCGGGTTGGTACCGTTGTTCTGCGCCCGTGCGCGCAGCACGAAGTTGACCACCTCGTGACGGAAATCCTTCGGGTTGGAGATGCCCGCGGGCTTCTCGATCTTCTCCAGCTCCTCGTTGAGTGACTGACGGTCCAGCAGTTCGCCGGTCTCGGGATCGCGATACTCCTGCTCCTGGATCCAGAAGTCGGCATAGGTCACATAGCGATCGAAGATGTTCTGCCCATACTCGGAATAGGACTCGAGATAGGCGGTCTGGATCTCCTTGCCGATGAAATCGACATAGCGGGGCGCCAGGTATTCCTTGATATAGCGCAGGTAGCGCTCGTGGGTTTCCTTGGGCAGCTGCTCCTGATCGAGGCGCTGCTCCAGCACGTAGAGCAGATGGACCGGATTGGCCGCGACCTCACTGGCATCGAAGTTGAAGACCTTGGAGAGAATCTTGAAGGCAAAGCGTGTCGAGAGCCCATCCATCCCCTCGTCGACACCGGCACTGTCGCGGTATTCCTGGATCGACTTGGCGCGCGGATCGGTATCCTTGAGGTTCTCGCCGTCATAGATGCGCATCTTCGAGTAGACGCTGGAATTCTCCGGCTCACGCAGACGCGACAGCACGATGAACTGGGACAGCATGCGCAGCGTATCCGGAGCACAGGGCGCCTGGTTCAGCGACGAATGCTCCAGCAGCTTGGCGTAGATCTTGACCTCCTCGGAGGCACGCAGGCAGTAAGGGACCTTGACGATATAGACGCGATCGAGGAAGGCCTCGTTGTTGCGGTTGTTGCGAAATGCCTGCCACTCGCTCTCGTTGGAGTGCGCCAGCACCACGCCATCGAAGGGAATCGCACCCATGCCTTCCGTCGGGTTGTAATTGCCCTCCTGGGTCGCGGTCAGCAGCGGATGCAGCACCTTGATCGGCGCCTTGAACATCTCGACGAATTCCATCAGCCCCTGGTTGGCCTTGCACAGCCCGCCGGAGAAGCTGTAGGCATCCGGGTCGTCCTGGGCATAGAGCTCCAGCTGACGGATATCGACCTTGCCGACCAGCGCGGAAATGTCCTGGTTGTTGTCATCGCCCGGCTCGGTCTTGGAGATACCGATCTGATTGAGGCGCGAGGGGTAGAGTTTGACCACGCGGAACTTGCTGATATCGCCGCCATATTCCTTGAGGCGCTTGGCGGCCCACGGCGACATGGCACTGCGCATGCAGCGCTGGGGAATGCCGTACTCCTTCTCGATCAGCTCGCCATCTTCCTCCGGCGAGAACAGCCCCAGCGGAGACTCGAAGACCGGCGAGCCCTTGATGGCATAGAAGGGAATCTGCTCCATCAGCAGCTTGAGACGCTCCGCCAGAGACGACTTGCCGCCGCCCACCGGGCCGAGCAGATACAGGATCTGCTTGCGCTCCTCCAGTCCCTGCGCCGCATGCCGGAAGTAGGAAACGATCTGCTCGATAGCCTCTTCCATGCCATAGAACTCGGCAAAGCTTGGATAACGGCGGATCAGCTTGTTGGAAAAGATACGGGAAAGACTGGGGTCCTTGGCGGTATCGATGACCTCCGGTTCACCGATGGCCGCCAGCATGCGCTCGGCAGCGCTGGCGTAGGCAGTAGTGTCCTGCCGGCACAACTCCAGGTACTCCTGGAGACTCATCTCTTCTTGCTGAATCCGCTCGTAGCGGCTCTGCACGTGATCGAAGATGCTCATGGAAGCCTCCTTGTCGCGACATCAGTCGCTGGGACCATCGCCGGGCCCACTCAGGTAAGACCGCAAGATTCGTTCGTCCGCTCAGCCTGGATAGCGTACGCAGGACGACTGCCTCGGCGTGTTTATCAGCATAGGTCGATATAGGGTGCTGGTGTCCAATACAGTGAATGAATGCATTCAACGAACTTTCCGCCGGCGGAGCCAGTTCTGCCAAGCACCGCAGGATCTACGGCAGCCAGTGGGTCAGCAGACACTACGATGGCGCCTGAACGTCCCTGACAACGCGTTGAAGAAAGCTTCGAAAGACGCGAAAACTCGACCAATGCTTCTGCTGTCGCGGGTGATTCACTCATGCCATGTTGCACCGCAGCACACCTTGAGCATAGGAACAGACTGACGGTTGACGCCAGTCACTCTCACGCCCAGACGACACTGCATGCCAGCCAGTCGAGCAAGAATGGCCGCGCCCACACTTCACTCCCGACCACCCCCGCCACGCTTCATAAAGCCTCCTGATTCGCCATAAAGACCATGAAAACAACGACTGGCGACGAAGTGGCTACCAACCTGATCAGACTCTTGCCTCAATCACGCATGACGTTGACAAGACCGGACAACCGGCCACAAAAAAATCCCCACCGCCGGGGCGATGGGGATCTCGAGGGAGGCGCTCACGCCTTCGGGACTGCCTGAATCAAGAGACTCACAGCACGTCGCGAATATCCTTGAGCAGGGCGTCGAGCAACTCGGTGGTGGTGTTCCAGGAGCAGACGAAGCGCGCGCCACCCGCACCGATGAAGGTATAGAAGGTCCAGCCACGCTCACGCAGTGCCGCCAGCACATGCTCGGGGAAGCTGGCAAACACGCTGTTGGCCTCGCTGGGGAACAGCAGCTCGATGCCCTCCAGCGCCTCGAGACGCTCGGCCAGATACTGCGCCATGCCGTTAGCATGGCGGGCATTGTTCAGCCAGACATCATTTTCCAGCAACCCCATCCAGGGCGCCGCGATGAAGCGCATCTTGGAGGCCAGCTGACCGGCCTGCTTGCAGCGGTAATCGAAATCGCGTGCCAGCTTGCGATCGAAGAAGATCACCGCCTCCCCCATGGCCAGACCATTCTTGGTGCCGGAGAAGCACAGCACGTCCACGCCCGCCTTCCAGGTCAGCTCGGCCGGCGAGACATTCAGCGCGGCGCAGGCATTGGCGAAACGGGCGCCATCCATATGGATCTGCAGATCATGACGGTCCGCCACTTCACGAATCGCCTGCAGCTCTTCCAGGCTGTAGACGGTGCCGACCTCGGTGCACTGGGTCAGGGAGATCACGCGCGGACGCGGATAGTGGATATCGCTGCGCTTGGTGACCAGCTGCTCGATGCCTTCCGGCGTCAGCTTGCCGTCGGGGCCCGGCGCGTTGAGCAACTTGGACCCGTTGGAGAAGAACTCCGGCCCACCGCATTCATCGGTCTCGATATGGGCCAGTTCGTGACAGATGACACTGTGGTAGGACTGGCACAGGTGGGCCAGCGACAGGGAGTTGGCGGCGGTGCCATTGAAGACGAAGAACACCTCGCACTCGGTCTCGAACAGCTGACGGAAGCTGTCGGTGACCTGCTGTGTCCAGCGGTCATTGCCGTAGGCGAGATCGTCATCACGATTGGCCTGCATCATGTACGCCATCGCCTCGGGACAGATACCGGACGTGTTGTCACTGGCCAGAAAGCGTGAAGTGCACGCTTCATCGGCAGCAGAGGTCGCAGCGGGGGTCGGGGCAATGGCGTCAGTCGTCATGGGAATTTCCAGAGCGGGACAGGGGGTCACCCTGTCCGGTGAAACAGACACGGCTCCCGGATGGCAGGAGCCGCTGCAGAAACTCCATCATAACAGCGCTGCACGCCGCCGCCAGTGGCAGGTGAAGGCTGCACGCAAGCCACCGGATGGCGCCTCGCAGGAGGGGACGAGCCAGATGACACTCGCCTCGCCAGCACCCTCAGATGGCCTGCAACGCCGGATACCCTCGCCGCCCCTGCAAGCCCCCGCTGTGCAGCACGCGAATGCGCGTACCGCGTGCGATCAGACCATTGGCCAGATGGTGCGCCAGCGCCGCGAACAGCTTGGCGGTGTAGACCGGCTCCACCGCAACGCCGGTCTCGGCCTCGAAGCGCTGAATGAATTGGATCAACCAGTCAGGCGCCTTGGCAAAGCCGCCGGCCTGCGCCCCCAGCCACAGGCCCCACTCCGGCGTCTTCTGCTGGCTGCCGCCACTTTCCGCCAGCAGGCGACGCACCCGATGGTAGAGCTGATCGCCATGATTCATGGTCGGCACCCCGATGACCCGCAGCCCATCGCGCTCGCCCAGCGCACTCAGCACCCCGGCAAGCGTCGTGCCGCTGCCACAGGCCAGCAGCACCAGCTGCGGCGCAGATTCGCCCGGCACCGGCTCGGCCAGCGCCTGGGCCAACGGCGCCAGCCCGGCGACGCCTTCCACGCAACCGCCACCCTCGGGAATCCATACCCCCTCGCCATGGCGCCTGGCAAAATCAGGCTGGTCGCGCTGCCGGTACTCGGCTCGCGAGACGAAACTCAAGCGCATGCCATTGTCGCGCGCATCGGCGAGCGTGGGCGTCAGCGGCGCTTCGGGATGCCCGCGCACCAGGCCATGTGTCTCGATGCCCAATCTGGCCCCCGCCGCCGCCAGCGCATGCAGATGGTTCGACCAACCACCCCCACAGCTGATGATGCCCCGCTTCTCGCTCAACGCCCTGGCCAGCGGCAGGCGCAACTTCCAGGCCTTGTTGCCGGAAATCTCGCTGTCCAGCGTGTCGGCGCGCAGGCACTCGACGATCACACCGGCCTCATCGGCCAGCGGCCACGCCAGGCGCTCGACCGCTGGGGGCGTGAAGAGATCCAGCAGGCTGTCCAGTGTCTCGGCTACCGGCGGGGAGGCGGCCAGCGATGATGAAGCCCGAGCATCCTCCCTGTGTGGCGGCAAAGGACTGTCCTCGGTGTCCGGCATCAGAGCCTCAGCGGTGGCATGGCGTGAGGCGGCAGCGTGCGGTGACATGAGCAGATCCCATCGTGGCGGCAAGGCAGAGATCAGAGCGCATCGAGCCGCTGGCGCGGCGCCCGAGGCAAACTCTGAAGACGACAAAGCCACCACGGAGGCACATGCAGCAAAGGCACGGCGTCCGCGGTGGCTTCCATCAGTCTAGGCAGTGGTCAGGCTCAGCTCAACGCTGAATATCCCCATGCGTGATCGCGGTCAACTCAAAGGGCAGCGGCCGCCATGGTGCCCTGCGCGATCGCGCGCTTGGCATCCAGCTCTGCCGCCTTGTCGGCGCCACCGATGATGTGCAGCTCCACCCCCGCCGCCTCCAGAGGCGCCTTGAGTTCCAGCACCGAATCCTGCCCGGCGCACAGCACGATGCTGTCCAGCGCCAGATGCTGCTCTTCGCCATTGAGGCTGACGGTCAGGCCTTCGCTGTCGATCGAGCGATACTCACAGCCGGCGACCATCTTGACGCCACGCTGCTTGAGGGTCGCGCGATGCACCCAGCCAGTGGTCTTGCCCAGCCCCTTGCCGGGCTTGGAGGTCTTGCGCTGCAGCAGCCACACCTCACGAGGCGCCTGCGGCACCACGGGTGCCTTGAGGCCGCCAGGCGTGCTGACCGAGAGATCCACCCCCCACTCTTCGCACCACAGCTCACCATCCAGCGAGGGCGACGGCTCGACGTGAGTCATCAGCTCCGCGACATCGAAGCCGATCCCGCCAGCTCCGATCAACGCCACGCGCCGCCCGACCCGCTCCGGCGCACTGATCGCCTCGGCATAGCTGAGCACCTGCCCCCGCTCGATACCGGCTTCGACACCCTCGATATCCGGCGTCCGCGCCTTCACCCCCGAGGCCAGAATCACGGCATCGAATTCCGCCAGCATCTCGGCGGTGGCGCGGGTATTGAGACGCACCTCGACCCCACAACGCACCAGCTTCTCTTTGAAGTAGCGCAGTGTCTCGTCGAACTCTTCCTTGCCGGGAATGCGACGCGCGAAATTGAACTGGCCACCCACCTCGGACTGCGCCTCGAACAGCACCACCTCGTGACCACGCTCGGCCGCCGTCACGGCGGCAGACAGTCCCGCCGGCCCTGCACCCACCACTGCCACGCGGCGCTCATGTCGCGCAGGCTCGATCACCATCTCGGTTTCATGACAGGCGCGCGGATTGACCAGGCACGAGGTCAGCTTCATCTGGAAGGTGTGATCGAGACACGCCTGATTGCAGGCGATGCAGGTATTGATGATGGCAGCATCGTCCGCCAGGGCCTTGCTGACCCATTGCGGGTCCGCCAGGAACGGCCGCGCCATCGACACCATGTCGGCATGGCCCTCGGCCAGCACCGACTCGGCAACCTCGGGCATGTTGATGCGATTGGTGGTGATCAGCGGCAGGCTGAGCTCCTGCTTCATGCGCTGGGTCAGCCCCGTGAAGACAGCGCGCGGCACGCTGGTGACGATGGTCGGCACACGCGCCTCATGCCAGCCGATGCCGGTATTGATCAGGCTCGCCCCTGCCGCCTCGATGGCCTTGCCGAGCGCGACCACTTCCTCCCAGGTGCTGCCCTCATCGACCAGATCCAGCATCGAGAGGCGATAGATGATCAGGAAGTCCTCACCCAGCGCGGCACGGATACCGGCGACGATCTCCACCGCCAGGCGGATGCGATTCTCGAAGCTGCCACCATACTCATCCTCGCGCTGATTGGTGCGCCGACAGATGAACTGGTTGATGAAATAGCCTTCCGAGCCCATCACCTCGACGCCGTCATAGCCGGCCTCGCGGGCCAGGCTGGCGCAGCGCACGTAGTCGGCGATCTGCTCCTTGACCTCTGAGGTGCTCAGCGCGCGTGGCGTGAAGGGGTTGATCGGCGCCTGAATCGCCGAGGGCGCGACCTGATCCGGCGAGTAGGCATAACGCCCCGCATGCAGAATCTGCAGACAGATGCGTCCATCCTCGGCGTGCACCGCCTCGGTGACCTCACGATGGTGCTCCGCCTCTTCCGGGGTGGTCAGCTTCGCGGCCCCCTGCATGACAGCCCCTTCCGCGTTCGGCGCGATACCGCCCGTGACGATCAGCGCCACCCCATGGCGCGCGCGCTCACGGTAGAACGCCGCCAGGCGCGCGAAGCCATTGGGAGTCTCCTCAAGCCCCGTGTGCATAGATCCCATCAGCACACGATTCTTGAGCGTGATGTGGCCCAACGTCAGCGGACGGAAGATATTCGGATAGGCAGTCATTGCGGTCTCTCCTTGGCTGTCTCGAGCACCTCGGACAATCATTGTTATATCGCGCCGCCGCCACTCTCATCAGCAACACTCACTCAGCCATGGTCATCAGTAACAGGTTGTCAGGACATCAACGGCTGATGAAAGATGGCAAACGGTCGTATGAAACGAGTGATCCCAGTGTAGAGCATCGCGCCATGGGCTCAATACTCCCAAAGGCCACATTGCGAATGACATCAGTGATGACATCAGAAAGGTGAGCAACCGCGCAGGACACCCATCAACGGGAAAGAGCGAAGTGCCGCGATATGCACCGGGAAGGCCGACAAGCTTGGAACATGGCAAGGTCGAGAAGAGATAAGAGAGAGGAAAGAGGCAAGGACAGGGAGACAAGTGGGGCTGGAGCAGTACTGAAGACTTTCCGACAGCCAGAAACGTAAAAACCCGAGCTCGAAAGCTCGGGTTTCACGAATTCTATGAGATCGAATGGCGGACCGGACGGGACTCGAACCCGCGACCTCCGGCGTGACAGGCCGGCATTCTAACCAACTGAACTACCGGTCCGCATTGGTGGGTGATACTGGATTCGAACCAGTGACCCCAAGCATGTGAAGCTTGTGCTCTAACCAACTGAGCTAATCACCCAACACAAACGATCTTTGCTGCAAGCAGCGGTGATATCTCGCGATTCTGATGGCGGACCGGACGGGACTCGAACCCGCGACCTCCGGCGTGACAGGCCGGCATTCTAACCAACTGAACTACCGGTCCACTTCAGAACAACTCAACATCGGGCGCATGACAAACGAGAATGGCGGACCGGACGGGACTCGAACCCGCGACCTCCGGCGTGACAGGCCGGCATTCTAACCAACTGAACTACCGGTCCACGACAATCGCTTGCTTCTGCTAACGAACCAGGCCATTTAATCAAGTAACGCTTTGAAAAGCAATGACTTTTTTCAAATGGTGGGTGGTACTGGGTTCGAACCAGTGACCCCCAGCTTGTAAGGCTGGTGCTCTACCAACTGAGCTAACCACCCCTGTCTCGTTGGCGCTGCATTCTACGGAATCCGGCCCATGAGTCAATACTTTTTTTGCGCGCAATTTCAGCAATCGTCCGCAACAGAGTATTGATAAGACAGGACTTTCCCACTGCATATCGCCCGCAGGCCAGTAAACATCAGCGTTGCGTCATCATTCTGACATGCCGCTGTCGCCATCGAAGGCCAGGGTAATGCCCCTCGCATGGTGGCGATTCACTGCCGTTTTCCGCCCAGCGCCGGGTGATTGGCCAAGGCCTGCGCCGCACGCGAAATCAGTCCTTCACGCGTCTCGCCACTCGCTTTTCGTGGCTTGAAATCATGTTCGCCATCAGTCAGCCAATGCAATGTAAGGCTTTCCGGCAACGGATATGCCGTCACTTCCTCGCGAGTTCCGAAGGGATCGCGGCTGCCCTGACAGATTACACCGGCCATCGGGATATCCGGCAGATGGTCGATGCGCAACTTGTCGGGCTTGCCCGTGGGATGAAACGGATAGCCCAGCGCGTACCACCCGACCGGCAACGGCGCATGCGCCACCCGGGTCAACTCCACCAGCAGATGGGAGGCCACACGACTGCCCATCGACTTGCCGCCGACCAGCCAGGGCAGTGATCGCAAGGAGTCGACGGCCGCCACACACGCCATCAGCGCCTGACACCAGCACGCCATCTCCTCGATCAGCCCGGGCAGCCGGGGCGGGGGTCGGCGACGGCCTTCACAGCGCATCCTGACGAGATAGCCGAAATCGAATGCCAGCCACGCCATGTCCTGCATCAGGCAGGCAGCGCCGAACTGTTGATGGAAGTCGGTCTCACGCCCGGCGCCGGCACCATGCGCATGCAACAGCAGGGCACGCCCCGGTCGCCCATGGATCTCAAGCGGGCCCAGTTCCGCCAACCAGCCTCGCCACGGCCCTCGCGCGGCCAGCGCGTCGTGGGACATGGTCTGGCGGGCAGCAAGCTCCGAGGCGACATCGGCCAGGCTGGCGACACGAAAGCCTTCCTCGGCGTAAGGGCTGGGAACCTCAGCCGTATTGGACGCATTGGCATCTTCGTCCGATGATGAAGTGACGGCGGGCAAGCGAAATTCTCCTGTTGATCTCGTACGGCTCGCGCCAGACAACGCTGGAACCGATGAGGGGTAAACGCTGCATTCCAGCGCGAGGGATGGCCTGTCAGTCGGTCATGGTCGCGCGTGATATCGGTCAGCGCCAGCCCTGCCGCCCTGACAGGGGCGTCGATGACCTGGCCGCTCCCGCAGCGCCGCTTCCAGCACCGCCACCACCAGCACTGCGCTTTCGCCCACTGCCGACGAGGTCGTGATATGCGTACAGCTCTTGAGGCTTCGGCCTGCCATCCCCGCGTGAACCACCATCATCACGCAAGCCATGATTTCGCTCGCATAGCCGTCATCTGGGGCCTGCTCAGCTTCTGTCTGGCGGTGGGGCTCAACCTCATCTGGCTATGGCCATCGCTGGGGCCGGAAGTGGCCTGGCTGAGTTACGGCCGCCTCGCTCCCTTGCAGCACCACCTGCTGCTCTTCGGTCTGGGCGGCTCGGCAGTGATCGCCGGCGGCTACTCCATCGCCATGCACAGCGTCCTGCAACGCGAATCACGCACGGACGCCGAGACGGCGATACCGGATATCGCACTGACTCCCTTCACGCTCAAGCTGATGCATTTCTCCTTCCTCGGCTGGCAGGCCGTGGTCGCGCTCGGCGCACTGGCGATTGTCGCAGGCTACTCCTCGGGCCAATACATGGCCGAAGCGCCCTGGCTCGTCGATCTCCTGATGACCCTCGTCTGGCTGGCCGTGGCGTGGGTCTTCTTCACAATGCTGGAACAGCGCACGCTGCGCCGCCTGCCGGTGGCCTGCTGGTACTTCATCGCCGGCCTGATGCTGGTGTTGATACAGCATGTGCTGATCTCGCTCAGCGTGCCGATCGGCCTGCTGGAATCGATACCGCTCTTCACGGGCAGCCTCGAGGCACTGATTCAGCTCTGGCAGGCAGGGCCACTCCCCGGCGGCATGTTCGCATTCGGCGTCATTGCCTTGCTCCATCACATGGTGACGAGCCGCTCGCGGCTGCCGCTCTACTCGCATCGGCTGGCCGCCACCAGCTTCTGGATGCTGGTACTGCTGGTGACATGGGGAGGTGCTCCGCTGCTGTTCGCGAGCGCCCTGCCGGCCTGGAGCCAGACGCTGGGCATGGCGATGGGCCTCCTGCTGCTGGCGCCGGGGCTGGCACTCAGCCTCAATGGCCTGATGACACTCAAGGAGGATTGGCACTCATTGCGTCGTGATCCGCTTAACTGCCTGCTGGCGGCAGCTCTGGTCAGCTTCGCCCTGGCGGTACTTGAGTACAGCCTGCTGTCATTGCCGACACTCAACGCCCTGACCTTCAGTGCCACCAACAGTCTATCGCCGGCAGCAAGCCTGGGGGTGGTCGCGACAGTCGCCATCGTGATGGCCTATCACCTGCTGCCCCCGATGCGCTCCCTCGCGCTGCTCAAGACGCACGCCCTGCTGGCCATCATCGGCACCCTGCTGTGCGTTGCCGCCAGCTGGGCGACCACGCTGCTTCAAGGCAGCATGTGGCATGTGCTGGCAGATGACGGCAGGCCGCTATACACCTTGAGCGAGGTGCTGGAAGCGGCCCGCATGCCGATGATGATCTCGCTGGGCGGGCTCGCCTGCTGGGCGCTCGGCTTGCTGCTGATGCTCCTCAACGTGACGCGCACCCTGGCTGATCAAAAGAGCGAACGCCAGCGCCTGAGCTCCGGCTCGCACAAGGCATCATCAGAACCTGCCATGCACTCTGCGTCCCCCTCTACCATGCCCCCTGCCACATCCTCGGGAGGGCACTGCGCATGAGACATGTCCTGCTCGAACGTCACGCCGGGCTGATGACGGCACTATGCCTGCTCACCATGAGCCTCGGCGCCCTTGCCCAGCTGGTGCCGCTCGGGGCTCACCCCAGCCTCGCCAGCGCACCCGAAGACCTCAAACCGCTGAGCGCCCTGGCGCTGGAGGGCCAGCGCATCTACCAACGCGAGGGCTGTCAGCAGTGCCACACGCGCATGGTGCGCGATCTACCGGGCGACACGGCGCGCCACGGCTATGCGACGACCTCCCAGGCGCGCTACTACGACCGTCCTTCGCTGTGGGGCGTCGAGCGCTGGGGGACGGATTTGAGCCAGCTGCCTGCGCAGCATGACGACGCCTGGCAGCGCCTGCATCTGAATGACCCGCGCAGTCAGGTGCCGGGCTCAGCGATGCCCGCCTACCCGTGGCTGTTCGAGCGGGCGTTGAGCGGCGAAGGCATCGCGGCCCGCATGCGAGCCCTGCAGGGCCTGGGCGTGCCCTACGCGGAAGACGAGATTCTCGCCGCCCCCAATGACGTGCGTGGCACTGCCGAAATCACGGCGCTGCTCGCCTACCTGCAGCAGGCCGCCCCCGCGAACGACATCGCCAGCCGTGGCCCATGACAGGACACCGCTCAGGAGACACGACATGAATCTGCTGGAGACAACTGGACTCCCCCTGTTCTGGAATCTCTGGATGCTGGCCCTCACGCTGGGCAGCCTGGTGCTGTTCGCCATGCTGGCACTGGGCAGCCTTTCGCGCGCTGCAAGCGCTGACAGCGACGAGCGCGAAGGCGATGGCCCCATGCAGGAACATCGCATCAACGGCGTACGTCAGCCTGATACACCAGCGCCACGTGCCTGGGGCATACTGGCACTGGCGACGCTGGCCGCCGCACTGATCCTGCTGCTCGGCGCAGCTGGCTGAGGCAGGTCGTCGCGGTATGGTCACGCGGGGCCAACCAGGCCTAAAGTTCACACACCTTGCAACGCCCATGGGTTGGGCAGGATAATGAATTAATAAAATCTAATATTATGGCGTCACGAAATTGCACTGCATTAGCCGATGAGCGCTCAGACTCTGGCCGCTCGAATCACATCGGCTGAGCAGGGTAGCGGCGGGCGACAAGGCCCCGCCCCACCATTCGTTGCGCCCGAAAGACCCCTCCGCTGCCCTGCCCCAGGGGTAGCGGTGACATTCCTCAGGAGAGTCACCATGACGGCCAATGCACAGGCATCACACCGCTTGCGCGCCCATGAAGCCCGCTGCCAGACCTGTTCGCTGAGTTCACTGTGCCTGCCACTGGCACTGAACATGGAAGATATCGACCAGTTTGACGCCATCATCCGCCGTCGCGCGCCACTCAGAAAAGGGGAAGTGCTCTTCACCCAGGGCGATGCCTTCGATTGCGTCTTCACGGTGCGCTCCGGAAGTCTCAAGCAGATCACCAATGAAAACAGCGGCATGGAGCAGCTGACCGGCTTCTACCTGCCCAGCGAGCTGGCCGGACTCGATGCCATCGACAGCAATTGCTATCCCGGCACCGCGGTGGCGCTGGAGACCACCACCGTCTGCGAGATTCCCTTCGATCGCCTCAATGCGCTCTCGGAGCAGATGCCGGAGCTGAGAACCCAGTTGTTCAAGAGCCTGAGCAAGGAGTTGCACGAAGATCGCCGCATGATGATGCTGCTGTCGCGCAAGACAGCCGATGAGCGGCTGGCGAGCTTCCTGGTCAACCTGTCACAGCGCTTCCGTCGCCGTGGCTATTCGCCGTACAGCTTCCGCCTCTCGATGGCACGCGCCGATATCGGCAACTATCTGGGGCTGGCCGTCGAAACCATCAGCCGTATCCTGACCCGCTTCCAGACCCAGGGGCTGGTCGACATTCGTGCCCGCGAGGTGCATATCCTGCATCTGGATGGCCTGATCGAACTGGCCGAAGGCGAGTGTCAGGGTGGTCGCTGATGACGCCTGCTGACAGCACATCACGCTGAGCGACACTGCGCTGATCCACCGCCAGGGCGCCATGTCGGCACCACACAAGACAGAAGCCCGCCACGCAATTTGCGTGGCGGGCTTCTTCTTTCTGTCAGGCCAGTCGTCAGTCGTCCTGACAACCCTGACAGTCCTGGCAGCCCAGACAGTCATGACAATAGGCCTTGTCTCGGCCTTCGCTGGCGATCAGCGGTTCTCGAGGCGGTTATAGTCCAGCAGGCCCGCTTCGACAGGGCGATCAGCATAGTTGGTGCGCAGCACGCTGTCGGAGAACTCCCAGAAGCGCGGGTCAGTCCGGCGCACCCCGATATCGGCCTGCAGGGCGCGATAGTCCTCTTCGGTCTCGAGTGCCGCCACCCGCTCTGCCAGTCCCGTCAGGGTGTCAGGCGTCAGACGCCAGAAGGCATTCGGGTAATCGCCCGCCACGCCACGCAAGACATCGAGAGTGTCTTCCTCAGGACGGCGATTTTTCTCCTCATCGAACAGGCTGGTGATGTTGGCGTGGGCGGAATTGCGCAGCACGCTGTAAAGGCGCGGCGAGTCATCAGTGCCATCCTCCAGCGCGACGATCGTCACCTCCGGCATCAGGCTGGCCGAGACTCCCTGCACCGCAGCTAGGGCCTGCAGCTCATGTCGCACGTGCTCGTCCTCGACATTGCTCAGGCTGCGCTCATGACCGAGCTCCGGTGCGAGGCGCTCCTGCATGCGCCGCATCAGCCCAAGGCGCGCCTGGTTCGGGGATGACAGCTCCTGCGGTGTCCAGACGATGCCACTGGGCGCATCGAACTGCGGCGGCTTCTTGAACAGCAGCTCGACAAGCCCGGGGCTGACGTCGCGATACCAGCTGTCATGCACCGCCTGGCGCTCACCTGCCGGCAACAGCACCAGCAGGTTGTTCTCGCCTTCCATGCGCAGGAAGTCCATGTACAGACGGGTGACCAGCTGATGGCCGAGATTGCCGTAGACATCGAAGCCGGCGACCAGCAGATAGTGGATGCGCTCCAGCATCGGGTAATCGATGATCCAGCCCGTCTTGGGCACGCCACCGACCAGCCCCTTCATCACCGCCGCATTGTCGAAGTGACGATAGATGGTCAGGGCCGCGTTGGGGTTGCGACCCTGGCCGGGGCCCTCGGCCCAGCCGCTGCCGTCCCACAGCACTCGCTCATCCAGGCGCAGATCGCCATCGAGATAGGCCTGGGACATCAGGCGCTGCTTGGCCTTGAGATAGGCGGTCTGTTTGCTCTCGAACTTGACCCAGGAGCTGATCGGCAACGCATTGCTGCTCTGCTCGGCGGGCAGGCTGAGATTCTTCCCTTCCTCGGCCAGGGTGCGTTCCACTTCCGGGTGACTGAACATCTTCGGGTCAGTGAAGCCGACCCAGAAGTGATCATTGATCACATCCACCGCGACCTGCCCGCGACAGACCGGCCCCTTGATGAAGCCCATGATGGTGTTCTGCGACTCATCCAGCATGAAGCGATAGCGTGACTCGGCCGGGATGGCCTCGAAGGTCAGGAAAGGATTCGAGGCCGTCTTGAGGTCGTAATCCGGCAGGTCATCCACCGGGTAATCCGGTGTCAGGAACAGCGCCTGCCAGCGCTTGAAGCGAGCATCATCGAGCGCATAGGGCAGATGATTCTTGGCCAGGATCGTCGCGCGCTCCTGCCACAGACGGTAATAGACCCGCGGGCGCCCGGCCTCATCATGAGGCATGCTCGCGCGCTCATCGGCGGTGTAGGAGGCATAGGGGGCATCGTAGGGGCGACGCGTGGAGATGCGCTTGATCGGCTCGCCCGGCGGGGTGCTGGAACGCACCAGCTTGAAGAAGACCGGCCGTCCGTCCGCGCCCTTGATGCCCGGGAAATACACATGACTCAGGAAGAGGTGCTCGTAGATATAGCGATTCATCAGACGCTGCTTGAGGCTATCGCCATTGAAGAAGCGCTCGGCCTGCTCGATGTGCGGCATCAGCGCCTGGGGCAGCGGTGCCGGGCCCGTCATCGCGCCACCCTTGGCCAGCCAGTTCACCAGTGTGCGGTGCTCTTCATCGCTGACCTGTGGCAGGGCGTAGGGCATGCCCCAGTCAGGATGGTCTTCGGCGAACTTGTCGTAGCCCTCGACGGGGGCACACACCTGACTGCGATTGAGCGACAGGTCGAAGCGGTCTTCCGGCAGCAGGCCATCTTCCGTCACCGGCAGCGGCGCCTTGCGCTTCTGGCTGAGCGCACGGAACAGCACACTGCCCTCCAGATTGGCAGCCGGAGAGTCGAAGCGCTCATTGAGCACCGGCGAGAAGTCCATGCTGCGCCACTGCTCGGTGGTGTCCGCGTCCTCGAACATGCGCGTCAGATTGGCCGCCAGCAGGCGCGTGCCATCGTAGACCGGCGCCGGATTCATGCCGCGATCGATCCCGGCGGCCGATGACATCTTGAGCTGACAGGGAGCGTCGTAGCAGCCATGACAGACCACGCAGCGCGTCTCGATCACCGGCTTGACCTCATCCTCCCACTGACGCCCGGCAAGACTGTCGTGTGACACCACCCGCTCACGCGGTGACGCGGGGCCGAAACGCTCATCGAGCTGATGAATCGCGACGGCACTGCAGCCCCCCAACAGTAGAACGAGCACGATGCTCCAGCGCCAGCGCGGTATGCGCCACAGGCGTCGAAGTAGGTCCGGCATGGGGAACTCCAGCAAGAGGAAGGGATATCGGCAATCGGGCAGATGATGGCGAAAGCGTACCATAAGCAGGCTCACTAATTCGGCAAGACTGCCTTTCCAAGCATAGTGAACAATGATGTCAGATTTTTTTGGCGTTTCCGCATCCAACTTTATTTTGACGGCGTATGACTTCATGACCCGCCTGAACGAGCTGTCTGACGCAAGCGGGTGCCACGATGTTCCTGATCCATAATTCAAAAAATACGGGCCCTGCCCGATAGGAAGCCATCATGACCATGAAGAAGACCGTTACTGCTGCCACCTTCGCCGCCGCTGCCGCCGCACTGTTCTCCACTGCCGCCCTGACCTCGCTGCCGGTGCACGCCGGTGACAATGCGGTGAAGTGCTCCGGCATCAACTCCTGCAAGGGCACCTCCGAATGCGCGACCGCCAACAGCGCCTGCAAGGGCCACAACGCCTGCAAGGGCCAGGGTTGGTCGTACACTGCCAGCGCTGAATCCTGTGTCGGCGAAGGTGGTACTGTCGTCGAGGGCTGATCCTCAGGCACGCAGAGGCGTCTGCCCTGGCAGGCGCCTCTGGCGAATTCCCGACGGGAGGACGGCACACCGTCCTCCCGTTCCTGATTCTGGGTCTAGCTCTGGCTCTCTTTCTGTCCGGGAACCCTGGCGGGTGTCTTTCAGCTCTCCTGACTCGCCCTCTGCCTCGCCCTTTTCCACACCCTCTGCCTTAGTTCAGAAGAGGACTCACGCATGACGACAGCTGTCACCGCTCGCCTGCCCACGCCCGCCAGCGCCGGCATTGGTCAGGGGCTGGGCCTGCGCCCCGAGTACTATCACGAGATTCTGACGACGCTGCCGGATATCGACTGGTTCGAGGCCATCAGCGAGAACTACATGGGCCACGGCGCCAGCGAATCCGGTGGCCTGAGAACTGGTGGCCTGAGTACCGGTGGTCTGAGTGCCGGCGGCAAGCCACTGCATCACCTCGAGCGAGTCCGCGAGCACTACCCCATCGCCTTGCATGGGGTCTCGCTGTCCATCGGTGGCAGCCATCCCATCGACAGCCGTTACCTGCGCGAGCTGCGCGCCTTGTGCGAGCGCATCGAGCCGCTGTGGGTCTCCGACCACCTGTGCTGGACGCGTACCGGCGCGCATCAGTTCCACGACCTGCTGCCGCTGCCCTATACCGATGCCACCATCGACCATCTGGCCGAACGCATCGATCAGGTCCAGAACGCGCTCGGCCGTCAGTTATTGCTGGAAAATGTCTCCAGCTATCTGACCTGGCGCCCTGACGAGATGAGCGAATGGGAGTTTCTGGCCGAGGTCAGCCGCCGTGCCGACTGCCTGATCCTGCTCGACCTGAATAACGTCATCGTCTCAAGCCACAATCATGGCTTCGACCCGCTGACCTATCTGGACGCCATGCCGGCAGAACGCGTCTGGCAGCACCATCTGGCCGGGCATATCCGGCAGGAAGTCTCCGGCGGCGAGCTGTGCATCGACACCCACGACCAGCCCGTCCCGGGCGCCGTGTGGACGCTGTATGACGCCGCGCGGGAGCGCTTCGGCGATGTCGCCACCATGATCGAGCGTGACGACAACTTCCCGCCCTGGTCGGAGTTGATGCAGGAGTACGCCGAGCTGCGTCGCCGCAGTGGTCGTCCGCTGGCGGATGCCACGCGCGCGAATCAGACGCCAGACCACGGAGGGCTGCGCTCATGACGCAAGCGAGCCCCGCAGGCGATGCTGACCGCAGCGCCATGATGCAACTGCAGGAGACCACGGGCGCCTACCTCGCGACACCGAGCCCTGACACCCGCAGCGCGGCGGCCGAGGCCGTCATCAGTGATCAGCTTGCCAGCGCCGAGGAGCGCCTCGACATCTACGTGATGGCCTATCGGCTGCGGCTTTTCGAGGTCTTCGGCGGGGATTTCGAGGCCGTGCACACCCTGATCGGCGATGACGCCTTCGGGCTGCTGTGTCGTGACTACCTCGCGGCCCACCCGCCGAGTCATTATTCGATTCGCTGGGCAGGCCAGCATTTCCCGGCCTTCGTCGCGGCGCGCGAACCCGAGCGCTCCCTGGTCACCGAGATGGCCGCCTTCGAGTGGGCTTTGGGGCTGGCGCTGGATGTGGTGGACAGCACCCCGCTGAGTGTCGAGACCCTGCAGACGCTGGCCCCCGAGGAGTGGCCCGAGCTGCCCCTGGCAGCGCACCCGTCCCTCAAGCGCTTCTTGTTCCACTTCGATACGCCGGCCATCTGGAAGGCCATCGACAACGATGAGCCACCACGCGCACCGGTCGAGTCGGACGCGCCCACGCCCTGGATCGTCTGGCGCCAGCCCACCGCTGGCGCGCCCGAGGTGCACTATCGCTCTCTCGAGCCGCTGGAAGACCTGGCTCTCGGCGCCATCCTCGCGGCCGGAGAAGAGGGCCTGAGCTTCGGCCGGCTCGGTGAACTGCTGACGCCACAGGTGGGGGCAGAGCAAGCCCCGGGCGTCGCGATCAACCTGCTGGTGCAGTGGCTCGCCGCCGGCCTGCTGATCAGGCCCTGACATAGGCATCCGCGCGCCCGACGCCACACCGGACATGACAGCCAGCGGCGAAAGCCGGACAATACACGCCGACCCTCATTGCGATGGTCGGCTTTCGTCTTCCTGCTGCCGTGATGCCCATGCCCTCTTCTCCTGATGCTCCGCACTCCGACGCGCCGACGGCGCCTCAGACACCTGCGCCGATGGCGGACGCCACGCCCACGCCTCTCGAGGCCAAGTCTGCTGAGGTGACTGAGCCGGCTGAGCCTGCTGAGCTGACTGAACCCGCCGAGCCACTCGACATCCTGTTCCAGGATGAGGTGCTGGTGGTGGTCCACAAGCCATCGGGCCTGCTGGTGCACCGCAGCCCCATCGACAAGCACGAGACCGAGTTTCTGCTTCAGCGTCTGCGCGACCAGATCGGCCAGCATGTCTTCCCCGTGCATCGCCTCGATCGCCCCACATCAGGGCTGATGGTGTTCGGGCTCTCGCCCCAGGCGGCGCGCAAGCTGAGCACCGCCTTCGAGGAGCAGCAGGTCAGCAAGCGCTATCTGGCGATAGTGCGCGGCGTCGCGCCCGAGCAGCAACGCCTCGATTACGGCCTGCGCAAGGAAGATGGCAAGCTGCCCAAGGCCGAGATGCCGGAGCAGGAAGCCATCACCGACACGCGCCGCCTGGCACAGGTCGAGCTGCCCATTGCCATCGATCGCTATCCGCAGTCACGCTTCTCGCTGGTCGAGGCCCGTCCGCTGACCGGCCGCCGCCATCAGATTCGCCGTCACCTGTCACGCCGTGGCTACCCGATCATCGGCGACGCCAAGCATGGCAAGGGCAACTACAATCGCTACTTCGCCACGACACTGGAATGCCCCCGCCTGCTGCTGGCGGCTGTCGGGCTCGAGCTCCCCCATCCCGAGGGCGGCTGGCTGAGCCTGTCGTGTCCGCCAGAAGGCGCCTACGCGGCACTGATGGAGCGCTTCGGCTGGCTGGGCCATCTGCCCGAACGCTACGCTGAACATCTGGCAGAGCGCCCGACCAGACACTGGCTCGATGCATCCGCCGACGACCCGGCTGACTGAGCGCGCCCCAGCCGACTGCCACCCGTTCCCCCGAGATTCGCGAGCTGCGCATGACCACCTCTTCCGACACCCCGGACTCGACCGACATGAGCCCAGAACAGCAGAGCTCTGACAATAAAAGCTCTGAAAACAAAAGCTCTGGAAACAAAAGCCCTGAAAAACAGAGCCCTGAAAAACAGAGCCCTGACCGCAAGCCCTCAGGCGAGCCGTCGACTCACGACAGCACGCCCTCCGCCAGCGAACGGATGCTGGAGAGCTTCTTTGCGGCCGGCGCTGCCAGTCAGGCCCCCGCAGAAGACGACTACGACTTCCGCTTCGGTGGCATCCGCCGCCTTTACGGTGCCAGCGCCTTCGCCCACTTCCGCCACGCGCATATCGCGGTGATCGGGGTCGGCGGCGTCGGCAGCTGGAGCGCCGAGGCACTGGCTCGCTCCGGCATCGGCGAGATGACGCTGATCGATCTCGATGATGTCTGCGTCTCCAACGTCAATCGTCAGCTGCATGCGCTGGATGGCCAGATCGGTCGTCCCAAGGTCGAGGTGCTGGCCGAGCGCTGCCAGCTGATCGCGCCGCAGATGAAGATCCACGCCATCTCGGCCTTCGTCACGCCGGACAATCTCGCCGAGCTGATCCACGACGACCTCGATCACGTCATCGACGCCATCGACAGCGTGCCCGCCAAGACGGCGCTGATCGCCTGGTGCAAGCGTCGCAAGCTGGGCCTGACCGTGACGGGCGGCGCCGGTGGCCAGCTCGACCCGACGCGCATCCAGATCGGTGATCTCGCCCGCACCGAGCAGGACCCTCTGCTGGCGCGCGTTCGCTCACTACTGCGTCGCGACTACAATTTCAGTCGCAACCTGAAGCGCCGGTTCGATGTCGAGTGCGTCTATTCCGACGAGCAACTGACCTACCCCGGCGCCGACGGCGAGGTATGTGCCACCAAGCCCGGCGACAGCGCCACGCGCCTGGATTGCGCTGGCGGCTTCGGCGCGGCCACCTTCGTCACTGGCAGCTTCGGCTTCACCGCCGCTGCCCGCGCGCTGGCGCGCATCGCACGCCGCGGTGCCAAGGCCACGCCTGTCACTGATGACACGTCTGTGGCTGATGCGCCGAACGCTGCCGACTGATACGCCTGCTTTTCGCTTCTTGCTTCACCCTCAAGGAAAACGCCATGACTGACCTGCCTGCCATGCCGCCGCTGCCGGAAAATCGTCCCGTGCCGGGGCTCTACCGCCACTACAAGGGCGCGCAGTACGAAGTGATCGGCACCAGTCGCCACAGCGAGACCGAAGAGCTGCTGGTGGTCTATCGTGCTCTTTATGGTGAATGCGGGCTGTGGGTGCGTCCGCTGAGCATGTTCATGGAGAACGTCGAGATCCAGGGCGAGCCGGTGCCACGCTTCGCGCTGGTCTCGGCGTGGTCCTGCTGATCCGCGGCCTTGCCGCACCCACATCCTGACCGACCAGACAGGTACATGCCGCCTGTCGGTCGCGGTGCTATACTGCGCCGCTTGTTTTTCCAGACATACGCATTGAGCCGCTTGCGGGCATGATCTGCCCGCGCGGCTCGGCCACGCCCACACAGCGCACTGCCCGGCACGTCTGGCAGGCACTGTGAGCTGGTTCATACCACGTCAAGAGCGGAGGAAGCATGAGCGCACTGGTTGGTGTCATCATGGGATCAAAATCGGATTGGGCGACCATGTGCCATACGGTCGAAACCCTGGAAGCGCTGGGGATCGAACACGAGGTCAAGGTCGTCTCTGCCCATCGCACGCCCGACCTGCTGTTCGACTATGCCGATACCGCTGCCGAGCGTGGCCTTGAGGTCATCATCGCCGGTGCCGGCGGCGCGGCGCATCTGCCGGGCATGTGTGCCGCCAAGACCTGGCTGCCGGTGCTGGGCGTGCCGGTGCAGTCCAGCATGCTGTCAGGTGTCGATTCCCTGCTCTCCATCGTGCAGATGCCCGCCGGCATCCCCACCGGCACGCTGGCCATCGGCCGCGCCGGTGCCGTGAATGCCGCGCTGCTGGCCGCCAGCCAGCTGGCCAACAAGTACCCGGCCATCCGCACCGCGCTGATCAACTTCCGTGCCGAGCAGACCGACCGTGTGCTCGACAATCCGGACCCGCGCCCCGACGCACCCAGCCTGTCCCACGGAGGCGAGTAAGCCATGAGCCAGCCGTTCCGCTTCGGTATCGTCGGCGGCGGTCAGCTGGGCCGCATGTTGGCTCAGGCCGGCGCCGCCCTGAATGCCCGCTTCACCTTCCTTGATCCTTCGGATTCGCCCTGCGGTCGCGTCCACGGTCATCATCTCTGTGCCGATTGGCAGGATGATGCGGCCCTGACGCAGCTGGTGGCGGCGTCTGACGCCATCACCTTCGAGTTCGAGAACGTGCCGGCGGACGCCGTCGCGCGTCTGGCAGCCGAGCGTCCGACCTTCCCGCCGGCTGGCGCCCTGGATACCGCGCGTGACCGCTGGAGCGAGAAGTCGCTGTTCATGCGTCTTGGCATCGAGGTGCCGCCGCTGGCGCTGGTCGACAGCCAGGCGGACCTTGAAGCGGGCGTCGCAACCATCGGTCTGCCCGCCGTGCTCAAGACACGTACGCTGGGCTATGACGGCAAGGGCCAGAAGGTGCTGCGCGAGATGGCCGACGTCGCCGACACCTTCGCCGAACTCGGCAGCGTGCCGCTGATCCTGGAAGGCTTCATCGCCTTCGATCACGAAGTCTCGGTGATCGCGGTACGCGGTCGCGATGGCGAGACACGCGCCTGGCCGCTGTCGCGCAATGAACATCGCAGCGGCATCCTGCATTGCTCCACGCCGCTCGACTCCCACGGCCTGCAGGCCGAAGCCGAGGCGGCTGCCTTCAAGGTGATGCACGAGCTCGACTATGTCGGCGTGATGGCCTTCGAGTTCTTCGTCGTCAAGGACGCCGATGGCAGCGAGCGCCTGCTGGCCAACGAGATCGCACCGCGTGTGCACAACTCGGGGCACTGGAGCATCGAAGGCGCCGTCACCAGCCAGTTCGAGAATCACCTGCGTGCCGTCGCCGGCATGCCGCTGGGCGAGACCGCACTGCTCACGCCCTGCGCGATGCTCAACATCATCGGCCGCATGCCGGAACGTGACGCCGTGCTCGCCATCCCCGGCGCGCGTCTGCACGACTACGGCAAGGCGCCGCGTGCGGGGCGCAAGATCGGCCACATCACGGTTCTGGCCGCCGACAAGGCGAGCCTCGACGCCCGCATCGCGGCTGTCGAAGCGCTGCTGGTCAATGAACTGGGCAAGTAAGCCGGTTCTGCGCCACTGAAGACGAAACGCCCCCGCTGCCATCGGCAGCGGGGGCGTTTTCGTTTCGGCACGGCTCAGCGAGCCGCCACGGAATCAGTCGATCTCGTGGTGGATCTGCTTCTGCAGGTAGAGCTCGATGCCGACCTTCTCGATCAGGCCCAGCTCGGTCTCCAGGTGATCGATGTGCTCTTCCTCGTCGTCGAGGATCTTGCGGAACAGATCACGCGAGGTGTAATCGCGAACCTGTTCGGCGTAGGCGATCGCTTCCTTCAGATCGCCATGTGCCTGGTGCTCCAGCGCCAGATCGCACTCGAGCATTTCCTTGGTGTTCTCGCCGATGCGCAGCTTGCCGAGGTCCTGCAGGTTGGGCAGACCTTCCAGGAACAGGATGCGCTCGATCAGGGTGTCGGCGTGACGCATCTCTTCGATGGACTCGTCGTATTCCCACTTGGCCAGGCGCTTGAGGCCCCAGTCCTTGTACATGCGCGCATGCAGGAAGTACTGATTGATGGCGACCAGTTCGTTGGCCAGTATGGTGTTGAGATGCTCGATGATCTTGGGATCGCCTTTCATGTCGCCATTCCTCTCTTGTCAGGGTTGCTGCTTGCGTCAGGTTCTGTGCTGCGCCTGATGACGGCATGCATCAGCCGCAGCGCGGGCACGTCAGGCGTGCCCTATCGGTCAGGTGCGGCAAGTATGGCGCAAAAACATGAATTTTTCGAGACATACCAACAAGTTATCGACTTTTAGGCGCAAATGGGAAAGATTGGTATCCGCGTTGTCATGTGGCGACCGGTACCGGATTGCCTGGCGCCCATACGAAAACGCCCGCCACCCGGTCTTGAGACCGGGTGGCGGGCGTCAGGCAAGCGAGCACTTGCCGGGAGTCAACGGGAACGGATCACGCAATAATGGACAGCGCGGCGACTGGAGTGTCAGTCGCCGGCAGGCGAGCCTCGGCTCGAGCCTGCATCACACCGCGTAGGCGAGATCCTCTGCCGGCATCATTTCACGCGCGACCGCTTCGCGAGTGATGGTCTTGGCCATGCAGGCACATTTACCGCACTGGGTCGCGCATCCGGTCTGCTCACGGACTTCGCGGAAGCTGCGCGCTCCCTGTTCCACGACTTCGCGGATCTTGTGGTCTGACACACCTTTGCACAGACAGACGTACATGGCTCACCTCGCTCACTCCAAGTGAGACAAATGTAAATGATTCGCAGAAACATGCGCAACACCTGACTGCAAAAAATTCTCATTCACACGTTATATCAAATACTTAGCGAGGCGATTTCTGGCCGGTTTGCGGTTGCGGAACACACGATGTCATAAGCAGGCCACATCAGCCTCACAAAGCGATTGCCGTAGGGAAAGCCAGCGCCGTATAAAGAATGATGGCCCGTGGCTGACAGAAAGGTAGGGTTGCGATTTCACACGAGGCCGCTAGTATGTATAACGATTTTTTATGCAATTCGAAAAACAATCGCACCAAAACATAATGAGTCATCGCTAGCCCGATCACTCAGGCGGGTCACTCGAACGCAGCCCAGCTCCTCGCTCACGGGAAGCGCCGCGTCACGATGAAGGCAAATGACTGCCACGCCCCGCCAGGCAATCAGGAAAGAACATGAACAGGACACTGCAAGAGATTCCGTCGCTACGCCTCCTCATGGCCATGACCCGCATCGGCATGCCGATGATGGGCGCCATGCTGAAGCCGTGACCGGCCTGAATCCGTCTGCTGTTGCCCTATCTGCCGATTTCCGAACGCCAATCCGCAAGGAGCCCGATATCATGTCAGTACAACTCGCCACCGCCGATCATCACGCCACGTCCCACCTGCCACTTGATCTGGACGCCGTCCGCGACGCCGGCAGCTGCTTCGGTGACCACCACCGTCTGCCGCTGACCCCGCTGCTGCGCAATCTCTATCGTGAAGCCCGCCGTGAAGGCCTGGTGGATGAGCATTGCAACGCACGTGAACTGATGAGCCATATCGCTCTGCCCCATGACCACGTGGTCACCCAGGAAATTTCCGACCGTGTCTGGCGCTACAACGTCGGTTACTCCAACACCGGCGAGAGCGCGGAACAGGGCGACCTGAGCGCGGCGCTGGACTCCCTCAACGAGCGCACCCTGGATGAGCCGCTGCCGGGCGCCCTGCAGCGCCTGACCGAATCCTGGCTGTACCTCCCGGGCGAGCTGGAAAGCCCGCGTCAGGCCAGCGCCGACGTGCTGTGGCTCGACAAGCAGGGCCGTGCTCGCTACCGCCTGGATCAGGCGCGTCACTGGTTCGCCACCCTGCGCGATGAAGCCGTCGACATCGATGGCTGGCTGGCATGGCGCCTGACGCACCTGCCGCTGACCAGCGCGCCGGTGCTCGATACCGTCAGCGCCTTCACGCGTCTGGCGCGCCTCGACCACGATGGCCAGCGTCCGATCGGTCAGCTGTCCTTCGTACGCTACCGTGAGGGCGTGCGCCTGGAAGGCATGGGCACCGCGGTGATCGACCTGCCGCGCGAGCTGCCCGAGACGGCGGCACAGGAAGACAGCCTGGTGGTGTCACGCGCCAGCGTGGAGCGCATCATCACGCGCCTGGATGGCCTGCTGGGCGTCTGATCAACCCCTGCACTCGCGGAAAACACAACGCCCCGCCAGTCGATGACTGGCGGGGCGTTTTCTTGTCTAACTGAGCTCACGTCTGGCTGAGATGACTTCTGGCTGAGCTCACTGCTTTCCTGCATGGCGCACGCGCCAGAGGCTCCCTATTGATGCCTCACTCGCGCCGTGGCTTGGGCACCACCACCACGCGGGTGCCGGAGGCGATGTCCTGCCAGCTGCGCTGCTCAGAGTCCCACAGCTGCCAGACGTACCCCAGCCCGCAGGCGCCCAATGACAGCCCGGCAACCACGAAGCGTATCAGGCACTGCTGCAGCGTCGGGACATGACCCTGTGGCGTCTCGATGCGCAGCCGCCAAGCCTGCATACCCAGCGTCATGCCACTGCGGCTCCAGCAGCCGCCGAAGAAGGCGAACATCGCCACCAGCAACAGACTGCGGAACAGCGGCGACTGATTGGCCTCACCGCCATTGACGGCAACCCCGATGAAGCCCAGCACGATCAACAACGCCATCACGAGGAAGGCGTCATAGACCACGCCGCCCAGACGCCGCATCAGACCCGCAGGGCGTGCTCCCTGCGGGTCGAGACGGCGGCGAGAGTGCGGGGCGCCCCTAGCCACTGCGCCGGATCAGCAGCAGGCCGATCACGTAACAGGCCAGCATCGGCGCCAGCACCGCCCAGATGGGAGCGAAGCCGAATACCACCGAGGCCGGGGCGAGCAGGTCCTGCAGATACTTGAACAGCAGGCCGACCACGATGCCGTAGAAGACCCGCGTCCCCGCCGCCACCGTGCGCAATGGCCCGAAGACGAAGGAGGCGGCCACCAGCACCAGCGCCGCCAGTGTCAGCGGCTGCAGAATCTTCTGCCAGAAGTAGAGCAGCGGCTGATTGGCCGACAGCCCCTGGTCCTGCAGGTAGCGGGAATAGCGCCACAGGTCGGAGGCTGACTGCTGCTTGGGGTCGCTGATGACCAGCTTGAGCAGGTCCGGCGTCAGCTGGGTGTCCCACTCGCGGGTCTCCTGCTGAGCCACCGTGGTGGCGCTCGGCTCACCATCCTGGGACTCGAAGGTGGTGGTCTGCACCGCCTCCAGCGTCCAGCCATCGCTCTCCCAGACGGCGCGCTTGGCGTAGAGCGCCTGGGTCAGGTGGCGCTCGTCATCGAAGCGATAGCGGGTGACGTTGAGCACCACATCATCGCTGCGAATCGAGCCGAATCGGTAGTAGTCGTTGCCCTCGCGCTGCCAGCCGCCGCCTTCCGCGTAGACGGCGCCTGCGCCCTGCTGCTTCTCGGCGCGCCAGGCGTCAGCCTGCAGTTCGGTGACGGGGGCGACGTATTCACCGACCGCCATGGTGATGGCGATGACCAGCCCCAACGGCTTCATCACACCCCACAGAATGCGCGTCAGTGAACGACCGGCGGCGCGCATGATGGTCAGCTCATTGCTCGAGGCCATGCTGCCCAGCCCGATCAGGGCGCCCAGCAGTACGCCGACCGGCACGAATTCGTAGAAGCGCGACGGCAGACGCATCAGCAGATAGAGGAGCACTTCAAAGGCGCCGTAGTCGCCTTTCACATCCCCCAGATCATTGATGTAGGTGATCATCAGGTCGAGCCCGAGAATCAGTACCTGCACCACCAGCATGGCCACCAGCACATTGCGGGCGATGTAACGGTCGAGACGATCAAGCAGCATCAGCGGCCACCTCCGCGGTTGTCGCGCCAGCTCAGCCAGATGCCGAGCGCCAGATAGACGCCGTGAATGGGCCACAGGCCGATGGCGGCCGGGTACTTCTCGGATGCGACGGCATTCTGCGCCGCGATCAACAGGCTGAGATAGGTGATATGCACGAAGATGGCCGGCAGCAGACGCGCAAAACGCCCCTGACGCGGATTGACGCGTGCCAGCGGCAGGCCGATCAGCATCAGGATCGGCACCATCAACGGCAGCGAGATGCGCCACTGCAGCTGGGCCTTGGCCTCCGGAAGATCGGAAGCCCAGAGCTGCGCCGTGGTCGCAAGCTCGATGTCTTCCTTGAGGGCCGCGGCGTCCTGACCCTCGGTGATGCGCACGCCGTAGCGATCAAAGCCCAGTCGCTGGGCGATCGCCTTGCCCGGCTCCACCCCGTAGCGCGTACCGTCGCTCAACACCAGATAGCGACTGCCGGTCTCGGGGCTGACTTCCTGGAAGGCACGCTCGGCGCGCACCACCGATTGGCTCGGTTCGCTGTCGGGCGTGCTGGCGGCATTGCTGTCACCTGCCTCGGCAATGAAGACGTTTTCCAGCTCGCTGTTGTCATCGCTCATGCTCTCGGCATAGACGGTGCGATTGCCGATCTCCTGGAAGCGTCCCGCGCCGAGAATCGAGAAGTCGGTCTTCTGCTTCTGCTGCTCGAGCAACAGCTCATTCTTGAGCGCGCCGGCAGGTGTCAGATAGAGGCTGCAGGCCGCGACCAGCGCCGTGATCAACAGCGCCGGCAGCAGGGTGACACGCAGCAGGCGCTCCGGGCCGACGCCACAGGCGACCAGCACGGTGATCTCGCTGTTCATGTACAGCTGACCGAAGGCCAGCAACACGGCGAGGAAGAAGGACAGCGGCAGCAGCAGTTCGAAGAAACCCGGCAGGTGATAGAGCATCAGGCTGCCGAGAATCGACGCCGGGAAATCCCCCTCCGCCGCATCACTGAAATAGCGGATGAATCGGCTGCCCATGATGACAAGCATCAGCACCCCGGCCACGGCGGCCATGGTGGTGAGTATCTCGCGTGTCAGGTAGCGGAAGATGATCAAGTGGAACTCCTGTTTCCCGCTCGCAAGCGAGCGTGTTGACCAGATCGATGATAGCCGGTGGAGGAATGGTCGTGATCACATGAAGGCATCATCCCCCTCATGCATGGTGCGCAGCCTTTGCGTACACTGGCGGCACGGGTCTGAAGACTGGACGGGAGCGGCCCCCCCTCATGCAGCAGCATTATCCAGAAAGGATGCTGCCTTGTCGCGGCTGCAGGCATTGCACGTGGACAGCCTGACATGATGGACTGCCCTCACTCGTGCATGCCAGCTCAGCTTGTCATGAGCGGTCTGCGCCCCCATCCAGACCATGACCCCGATGTCGTCGCGAGCCGGGCACGCCTGGCCTGACGACATCCTTCATCCTTGTACTGTTCATCTTCGTACCCTCACTCGCGCGCGTGGAGTTGCCATGGAATTTCCTGTAGTCACTGCCAATCCGGCCCAGCTTGAAACCGCCTGCATCGTGGTACCTGTCATCGAGGGCGACCTCACCGGTGCTGCGGCACGACTCGACGATGCCAGCGAGAAGCTGATCTCCCAGCTGATCGAGCGCGGCGACTTCAAGCCCGAGCTCGGCAATACCCTGCTGGTGCCCTTCGCTCCGGGCCTCGGCGCTCAGCGCCTGCTGCTGGCCGGTTTCGGCAGTGAGGAAAAGCTCGACGAAAGCCGTTACAAGCGCGGCCTCGACGCCGCCATGACCGCTCTGCTCAAGCTGCCCGTCGAAGACGCGGCCTTCGCTGGCCTCGAGCTGAATCTCGAGCTGCGTGAGACTGACTGGATGGCGCGCATGATCGCCGAGAGCGCACTGCGCACTGCCTATCGCTTCACCGAGATGAAGAGCAAGCCGGGCGAGCCCGTCTCTCTGACCCGCCTGAGCGTGGTTAGTGCCGACAAGCAGCGTCAGGCCGAACTGGAAGCCGGCCTGCGCGTCGGTGCCGCCATCGGCATGGGCGTCAATGAAGCGCGCACGCTGGGCAATCTGCCGGGCAACATCTGCACGCCGCGCTACCTGGGCGAGCGTGCCGAGCAACTGGGTGCCGCCTCCGATGGCGCCCTGAAAGTGACCGTGCTCGGCGAGGAAGAGCTCGAGGAGCTCGGCGCCCTGTCCCTGCTGTCGGTCGGCCGCGGCAGTGAAGAGCCGAGCCGCCTGATCGTGATGGAATACCGCGGTGCGGAAGACGAGAACGAAGCCCCGCACGTGCTGGTCGGCAAGGGCATCACCTTCGATACCGGCGGCATCTCGCTCAAGCCGGGCGCCGGCATGGACGAGATGAAGTACGACATGGGCGGCGCGGCCAGCGTGTTCGGCACCATGCGCACCGTGCTGGAACTCAAGCCCAAGCTCAACGTGGTGGCCATCGTGGCCAGCGCCGAGAACATGCCGGACGGCCGCGCCACCAAGCCGGGCGACATCATCAAGACCCTGAAGGGTCTGACCGTCGAAGTCCTCAACACTGACGCCGAAGGCCGTCTGGTGCTGTGTGATGCGCTGACCTACGCCGAGCGCTTCGAGCCGGCCAGCGTCGTCGACATCGCCACCCTGACCGGCGCCTGCGTCATCGCGCTGGGCAATCACGCCACCGGTCTGATCTCCAACGATGATGACCTGGCGCTCGACCTGCTCGACGCCGGCGAAGAAGCCTGGGACCGCGCCTGGCACATGCCGCTGTGGGACGAGTATCAGACGCAGCTGGATTCCAACTTCGCCGACATCGCCAACATCGGCGGTCGCGAAGCCGGCATGATCACCGCAGGTTGCTTCCTGTCCCGCTTCGCGGACACCTTCCCATGGGCGCATCTGGACATCGCCGGCACCGCCTGGATGTCCGGCAAGCAGAAAGGCGCCAGCGGCCGCCCGGTGGGCCTTCTGACCCAATACCTGCTGGATCGCGAAGCGGAACTCAGCGCCCCGCAGGAAGAGACCGTCTGAGGCTTCGCATGCTCTCGATAGCGTGCTAGCGTTGAGACACGCGGGTCGCGACGCCACTCGGCACCGCTGACCCGAGAGGTCCTATAAAAATGATTCGACCCCCGGCGTTCCGCGTCGGGGGTCTCGCTGCTACGGAGACACCCACGTGACCAAAGGCTTCGACGTCCGCGCGTCCACGCAACCGGCGGATGCTGCCGTTCGTGACACCATTCTGGCCAATCCCGGCTTCGGCCGTCACTTCAGCGATCACATGGCCCATGTACGCTGGACCGCCGACGGCGGCTGGCACGGCCATGAAGTCCGCCCCTACGGCCCGCTGAGCCTCGACCCCGCCGCCTCGGTACTGCACTACGCCCAGGAAATCTTCGAAGGCATCAAGGCCTACCGTCATGAAGACGGCTCGGTGTGGACCTTCCGCCCCGAGAAGAACGCCGCACGTTTCCGCAACTCCGCCCGCCGTCTGGCACTGCCGGAGCTGTCCGACGAGGACTTCGTCGGCTCGCTCAAGGCCCTGCTCGCACAGGACAGCGCCTGGGTGCCGACTCCGGCCAGCGTCAGTGACGAATGCAGCCTCTATCTGCGTCCGTTCATGATCGCCAGTGAAGCCTTCCTCGGCGTGCGTCCGTCGCGTGAAGTCGATTACTACGTGATTGCCTCACCGGTGGCGGCCTACTTCAAGGGCGGCATCAAGCCGGTCTCCATCTGGCTGTCCTCGCATTACAACCGTGCGGCCGCCGGCGGTACCGGTTTCGCCAAGTGCGGCGGCAACTACGCGGGTTCACTGGCCGCGCAGAGCGAAGCTTCCGCCAATGGCTGTGACCAGGTCGTGTTCCTGGACGCCGCCGAGAACAAGTGGGTCGAGGAACTGGGTGGCATGAACCTGTTCTTCGTCTTCAAGGATGGCCGCCTGGTCACGCCGCGCCTGACCGGCACCATTCTGGAAGGTGTCACCCGTGACTCCATCCTGACCCTGGCGACCGATCTGGGTCTGACGCCGGAAGAACGCCCGATCAGCATCGACGAGTGGCGTGAAGGCATCGCCTCCGGCGAGATCACCGAGGTGTTCGCCTGCGGTACCGCCGCCGTCATCACCCCGGTGGGCGAGCTGGTCAGTGAAGAAGGTCGCCTCGACCTGACCGCCAACGCCGGTGATGTCGCCATGCGTCTGCGCAGCCAGCTGCTGGATCTGCAATACGGTCGCGCCGAAGACACGCGTGGCTGGATGACGCGTCTGGCATAAGTGCACTGACATTAGTGCACGGAAACAAGTCCTCGAGCCCGCCCCTGTGGCTTGAAGGATGACCGAAACCCCAAGGCCCGCCTCGAAAGAGGCGGGCCTTGGGGTTTCTGGCGCACGGATATCTGGCTGCGGAAAAACATCACGGAATTCAGGCTGCATCGAAGCCGCGCGGCGAGTGCGGTATCCTGAGCGCTCGAGAATTCCTTGCCCGAGCGGTGCCCATGACCCAGATCGACTTCTACATCCTGCCCGACACCACGCTGGAAGCCCGGCTGGAATTCGCCTGCCGGCTGGCCGAGACCATACACGCCAAGGGCTTTCGCCTGCATGTGCATGTCGAGGACGAGGCGATGGCGCGTCAGTTCGATGAGCATCTGTGGCAGTTCCGCCCGGAAAGCTTCGTGCCCCATGCGCTGGATATCGATCTCGACATGGCCGCCCGCGAGGCCGAACACGCTGATGACGTGCCGCGCCCACCGGTCACCATCGGCTGGCAGGACGCCCCGGCGCCGGGTATCGAGGCGCTGCTCAACCTGCACCCCGAGATTCCCGAGTGGTTCTCACGCTTCGAGCGCGTCGCCGAGATCATCAATCAGCATCAGGATGTGCTGGTGACCAAGCGCGAATGCTGGCGCACCTACAAGTCACGCGGTTATGCCGTGCGCTCGCATCAGCTCAAGGGCGTCAGCTGAGCGACACGCCATGCGTCAGCGGTCCGTATCGCAGGCACGCTGGAAGCTGACCATCAGATGCGTCATCCAGCGCTCGATATCGTCCATGCCGGGCGGACTTTCACCACTGTCGAAGAAGGCCTCGGGCAGGCCGCCTGCGGCCTCGCTGGCGTCACGCTCCCCGATACGCACGGCCCACAACGGCAGTTCGCGCGGCATGCGCTGGATCTCGGCGAACAGCGCCGCCACGTTCATGTCCGGTACATCGCCGAAGATGACCAGACACGGGCTGACATCTCGCACCAGGCGCAACGCCTGGGCCGCACTGCTGGCAATGATGATCTCCAGATTGGCGACGTGACTGCCGATCACCTCGAGGCGCAGACGGTCCTGCGCCCGCGTGCTGATCACCAGCCAGCGACAGGGCACCGGCAGCACCTTCTCCGCCGACCACGCCGCCTGGACGACGCGCTCATGGGCGCTGACATCCGCCAGCGGCAACCAGACCCGGAAGCTGGCGCCCTCGCCCAGCTCGCCCCGCGCCGTGATGTCACCGCCCATGCGGCGGGCGAGCTCCCGCGACAGCGCCAGCCCGAGCCCGGTGCCCTCGATGCCTGAATCTTCACGCCCCAGACGCGAGAACGGCTGGAACAGCTGGACCGCCTGCGCGGAATCAAAGCCGAAGCCGCCATCGGTGATTTCCACCCAGCCCATCTCCACTCCGCTGGCATTGCGCTCCTGGCCGATGGCCAGACGAATCCAGCCCCCCTCGCGGTTGTACTTGATGGCGTTGCCCATCAGGTTGCCGAGAATCTGATCCAGGCGCCGCTGGTCGGCATTCAACCACAGTGACTCGCCTTCCAGCGCCAGTGATAGCGTCAGATTGGCACTTTCCAGGCGCGGCTGATATTGACCCGCCAGCCGGATCAGCTTCTGACCCACCGAGAGGGGCTGGCAATCCAGCGGCAGATCACCGGCTTCCAGACTCGACATCTGCAGCACGTCCTCGATCAGCGCCGACAGCTGCGCCGCCGCATGACTGGCCTCATCCACGTAGCGGCGCTGCTCGCGGGTCAGGTCGGCTTCCTCGCAGAGCAGATCCGTGAAGCCCATGATGGCGTTGAGCGGGGTGCGAATCTCGTGACTGAAACTCGAGAAGAAACGCGACTTGGACTGGCTGGCCTCGGTGGCACTGTCGCGGGCCGCCTCCAGCAGCTTGAGTGACTGCTTGTGGCGCTGGATGTCCAGCGCAAGCCCGGTGGCGCGCTGTGGCCGGCCCTCATGATCACGCCGAGTGATCTGGCCGCGAATCTGCACCCAGACCCAGTGACCACGCGCATGCCGATAGCGCACGTCACGTGCCTCGGCCCAGCTCTCACCGTGCATGACCCGCCAGCGCGCCTCGAGCAGACCGACGAGGTCTTCCGGGTGCGTCATGGCGTCAAGGTCCGCCAGATGCATGCTGGCGCGGACCGGCAGCCCCAGCATCAGGAAGAAATTCTCGTGCAGGTAGAGATCGTCCTGATCGAAGTCATAGCGCCAGGTGGCATCGCCGGAGGCCGCCATCACCATCTCGACGTGCCGCGCACCTTCGGCGCGTTCAAGCTCGATCTGGTCACGGCGCTGAGCCGCTTCGCGCAGCGCCTCACCGGCCTGATCCAGCTCCTGCAGCTGGAAGCGCTCGCGTACCACGGGCTGGCCGCGACCGATGCGCAGCGCCATGTCGCTGAGGCGTGCCAGTGATTCGGACAGGGTGGCCGCCATGGCCTCGGCCCGCCAACGCATCACCACCAGCAGGGCGAAGAAGAACAGGATCAGCCCCACCAGCATCACGTAGCCCAGCTGATTGAAGCGTTCATTCCAGATATCGATGTCGCTGTTGACCTGCTGCGCATCCACCACCGCCAACAACCGCCAGTCGGTGCCCGGCACCGATTGCCAGCCGACCAGCCGCTCACCGGCGAGCAAGGAAACGCTGCGCACGCCCTGCGCCTCATCCGAGATGCTGCGCAGCAGGTGCGCCATGGCCGGGGAGTTCTCGACATCATGCGCCGTATCGAGGAAGCGATCGTGCAGTAGCGGCATCGGCACCACTTCAGGGGCGGGCTGGGGGCCGAAATCCTGCTCACCGACACGCGGCATGGCCATGACGACATCGTCACTCACCAGAATCAGATAGGCACCCCAGGGCAGCTCGGCATTCTCGAGCCGCTCGACCAGAGAATCGAGGGTGACGTCGATGCCGACCACGCCTTCGAGGAAGTCGCCGCGATGGACCGGCATCAGCGTCGAGACCAGCCAACCGCTGCCGACCGGGTCCTGGTAGGGCGGCGTGATGACGGCGCCACGGCTCGGGTTGTTGCGGTCATCCGCCAGGTAGTAGAAGCCGTAGCTGGTGAGGTCGACGCCGGGCGTGAAGATGTTGCGGGTATCGGTCCACGGCGATATGCGGAAGTAGCCGTCGTAGCCGGAGAACCAGATCTGGCGCAGCTCGGATTGCGTGGCGAGCATGTCCGACACCTGGGCGTCCATTGCCGAGAGGCGCACCACCTTGTCGTGGTCCTGCAGATAGCTGGGCACCAGCGAGGAGTAATAGGAGCCGGCGCCACCATCATTCTCGGCGACGTACAGGGTGCCGTCGCCCGCACTCATGTGGCGCTGCAGCTCCTGATCGCGCTGGCGGGACGTCACGGGGGTGTCCATGTGACGCAGAGTGCTGCGCGCCAGCTGACGGGCATCACTGCGCCAGTCGTCCGCCAGCAGGCTGATGTGCTCTGCCTCGTAATGGGTCAGCTGCTCGAGCTGGGTATTCACCAGCTCACTGCGCGTGGAGTCCTGCTGCCCGGAGACCAGCCAGTGCAACACCAGATAGCAGCCCAGCAGCGCCACCTCGAGCACCAGCAATGGCACCAGCGCATGACGCAGCAGTTCATGCCAGACCCAACGACGTGTCGGACGAGGGGCACCGTCCGTGGGGCGAGGCTTGGACATTGCGGCTCCGCGAGCGTGAGAGAATGGGAAGTGTGCGAGGCGGCAAGCCTCGGCGTCGTGAGGTCGCAACAGGATACGGCATCAGTGCGTGGATGTTGCCTGCTTTGTGAAAACAGCGTCTGCCAGACGCCACGAGGGTCTGCCCGCCAAGACCGAATGACGCCCGTCATCAGCGGCGCTATAATCGAGCCCATTTTCTGCCTGCGCTGACCGCTCCTTGAGCCGGCGCGGGACGCCCCGCCCAACCGGATCAATGCAGACCCATGGACAAGACCTACCAACCGAACGCCATCGAGACGCGCTGGTACGAGCGCTGGGAATCCGACAACCGCTTTGCGCCGTCAGGCCAGGGCGAGAGCTTCTCATTGGTCATCCCGCCGCCCAACGTCACCGGCTCCCTGCACATGGGCCACGCCTTCCAGGATTCCATCATGGACACCCTGGTCCGCTGGCGCCGCATGCAGGGTCGCAACACCTTGTGGCAGGTAGGCACCGACCATGCCGGTATCGCCACCCAGATGCTGGTCGAGCGCAAGGTCGCCGCCGAAGAAGGCAAGACCCGCCATGATCTCGGCCGCGAAGCCTTCACCGACAAGATCTGGGAGTGGAAGGAAGAGTCCGGCGGCAACATCACCCGCCAGCTGCGTCGCATGGGCACCAGCATCGACTGGAAGCGCGAGCGCTTCACCATGGATGACGGCTTCTACAAGGCGGTACAGGAAGTCTTCGTGCGCCTGCACAAGGAAGACCTGATCTACCGCGGCAAGCGTCTGGTCAACTGGGACCCGACCCTGCACACCGCGATTTCCGATCTCGAAGTCGAGAACCGCGATCAGCAGGGCAGCTTCTGGCACTTCCGCTATCCGCTGGCCGATGGTGTCAAGACCGCCGATGGCAAGGACTACGTCATCGTCGCCACCACGCGCCCGGAAACCCTGCTGGGTGATACCGGCGTGGCCGTCAATCCCAAGGATGAGCGCTACGCAAGCCTGGTCGGCAAGTTCATCGAGCTGCCGCTGGTCGGCCGTCGCATCCCCATCGTCGCCGATGAACACGCCGACATGGAAAAGGGCTCCGGCTGCGTCAAGATCACCCCGGCCCACGACTTCAATGACTACGAAGTCGGCAAGCGTCAGGGCCATCTGCTGATCAACGTGATGAGCCAGGATGCCACCATCCTGGAGCGCGCCGAGATCTATGACCTCCAGGGCCGTCCGCAGCCTCAGGAAGACGCCAGCCTGCCGGCCGCCTATGCCGGTCTGGATCGCTTCGTCGCGCGCGAGAAGCTGGTCGCCGACATGGACGCGCTGGGCCTGCTGGAGCAGGTCGAGGCCGTCAACAACACCCTGCCGCACGGTGACCGCTCCGGCGATGTCATCGAGCCGCTGCTGACGGACCAGTGGTTCGTGGCCGTCGAGGAGCTGGCGCGTCCGGCCATCGAAGCGGTCGAGAACGGCGACATCGAGTTCGTGCCCAAGAACTACGAGAACATGTACTTCGCGTGGATGCGCGACCTGCAGGACTGGTGCATCTCGCGTCAGCTGTGGTGGGGCCACCGCATTCCGGCCTGGTACGACAACGACGGCAACGTCTATGTCGGCCGCAATGAAGAGGAAGTCCGCGCCGAGAACAACCTGGGTGCCGACGTCGAACTGCGTCAGGACGAAGACGTCCTCGACACCTGGTTCAGCTCCGCGCTGTGGACCTTCGGTACCCTCGGCTGGCCGGCGGATACCGAAGAACTCAAGACCTTCCACTCCACCGACGTGCTGGTCACCGGCTTCGACATCATCTTCTTCTGGGTGGCGCGGATGATCATGTTCACCCTGAAGTTCAAGGGTGAAGTGCCGTTCCGCAAGGTCTACGTGCATGGTCTGGTGCGTGACAGCCTCGGTCAGAAGATGTCCAAGTCCAAGGGCAACGTGCTCGACCCCATCGACCTGATCGACGGCATCGGCATCGAGGAGCTGGTCGAGAAGCGTACCGGCAACATGATGCAGCCGAAGAAAGCCAAGGCGATCGCCAAGGCCACCCGCAACGAGTTCCCGGAAGGCATCGAGCCTCACGGTACCGATGCGCTGCGCTACACCCTGCTGTCACTCGCCTCCACCGGGCGTGACGTGAAGTTCGACATGGGCCGTCTCGATGGCTATCGCAACTTCTGCAACAAGCTGTGGAATGCGGCGCGCTACGTGCTGATGAATGCCGAGGACCAGGATTGCGGCGTCAACGGCGAAGCCGTCGAACTGTCGCTGGCCGATCGCTGGATCATCGCGCGCCTGCAGCAGACCGAGCAGCAGGTCACCCGCGCGCTGGAAGAGTTCCGCTTCGACCACGCCTCCCAGGCGCTCTACGAGTTCATCTGGAACGAGTACTGCGACTGGTATCTGGAGCTGTCCAAGCCGGTTCTGTGGGATGACAACGCAAGCATCGAGGCCAAGCGCGGCACGCGTCGCACCCTGGTGCGCGCCCTCGAGACCATCCTGCGCCTGATCCACCCGATGATGCCGTTCATCTCCGAGGAGATCTGGCAGCGTATCGCACCGCACGCCGGCAAGCCGGTGGAGGGCGAGAGCATCATGAGCCAGGCGTGGCCGCAGGCCGAAGCCGACCGGATCGATGAGCAGGCCATCCGCGATATCGAGTGGCTGAAAGGCATCATCATCGCCATCCGCAACGTGCGCGGCGAGCTCAACCTGTCACCGGCCAAGCCGCTGGAAGTCTTCCTGCAGAACGGCGCAGCTGGCGATGCCGAGCGCCTGGAAGCCAACCGCCTGTTCCTCTCCAAGCTGGCACGTCTGGAAAGCATCACCTTCCTGGCGGCAGGCGACGAAGCCCCGATGTCCGCCATCCAGCGCGTCGGTGAGCTGGAAGTGCTGGTGCCGATGGCAGGCCTGATCGACAAGGAAGCCGAGCTCAAGCGCATCGACAAGGAGCACGAGAAGCAGCAGAAGGTCATCACCGGCCTCGAGAACAAGCTCGGCAACGAGAAGTTCGTCGGTCGTGCACCGGCTGATGTGGTCGAGAAGGAGCGCGCCAAGCTGGCCGACGCCCAGGCGGAACTTGCGCTGCTGGAAAGCCAGCGCGTCAAGATCGAAGCGCTGTAAGTCACGCTCGCGCTTCACGCAAGCAAAAGCCCCCTGCACCGAACGGTGCAGGGGGCTTTCTCGTTTCTGGCAGCCCGCTCGCGAATCGCCCTCCCAGGCACGCCGGATGAGCGCATCGAGATGAGCTCATCGAGAAAAGCGCGCCGAGCAATTACTCGGCGGGGTCTGCCAGCGGCATGAAGGTCGCCAGCAGATAGCCGGTGTCATCCATCACGCGCAGCCGAGCACTCTCACCGCTGCCGATGATCTGGTAACTGGCCACGTCCTCGAGCATGCGATTGAAGGCGTTGGACTGCTCGGGGTTGGGGCACATCTTCATGGTCGAGGCCAGCGGACCGATGTCCAGCGTCTGACGCGACTCATCCAGCACCACCGGCCCCATCAGGCGATTGCAACCATTGCTGCCGACCAGGCGCAGACGGTCATCCTCCTCGTCTGCCAGCTGCTGCTGGCTGGGGGGCTGCAACAGGAAGTTGGCAGCCTCTTCACTGGCATCCGTGGCGGAGAAACTCCATTGGGTGCCCACCAGGGCAGGAGCAGGAGCAGCGGCACCCGATGAGTCACTGCCCTGCGGATGCTGTGTCATGGCCGCGCAGCCAGCCAGCAAGGAAATAGCGAACCCCACGGAGGTATAACGCGATAGACGACGCACGGTAACGGACATGGATGACTCCTGTGGCGCCCGCCAGTGGCATTGCCGGCAACGGCAGTCACCCGGCAGACGGAAAGAACGGTGGGTAAGGAACGGACATGACAGCAAGGGTAGCGATCATGCGCACGGCTGTCATGAACGACAGGCCCTCACGCCATGCGCCTGAATGTCACCTGCCGGACTGCCGCCAGCTTACCAGCAGCGCGATGGACGCAACCATCTGTCCACCTCGCCAACTTTGAAAACAGTGTTTTCAAAGCAAAGCCTGCACTAGAATTTCGACCAGATCGCCACTCAGCGTCGCCTGTCTCGAGCCCTCTGGCCACCGAGCCAGCGAGCTACCGACCTGAGTGAGCCTATCCCGACATGAGCCCCGCAGAGCTGACACGACATGACTCCCGCCGCCCCCGACAGTCCTTCCATGCACGCCGCTGATACTGCATCTTCACAGCGAGCCAGTGGTTCGCTGCAGGCCCCGCACGTGCAACCCTCGCCCCCGCCCCGCTCGCACAGGACGCAGACGGGATTCAAACTGCGACGAATGGTGATCCTGAATGCGCTGGGAGTGGCGCTGCTGGCGTGCTGGTGGATACCGGCGCTGGATTTCTGGCCCACCCTCGACAACGATGTCTTCTGGGACTTCAACCAGTTCATCACACCGCTCAATCCGCACTGGGACACGCTGCTCGGCATTCTGAACACGCGCGCCTTCGACGCCGTGGCCTTCGCCATGATGGGGGTTCTGTTCTGCTGGGCGATGCTCAATGATCAGCAGCCTGCCCGCTATCGCCGCTGGACCAGCATCGGCATCACCATGCTGCTGACGGCGGGCCTGCTCTCGCTGTTCGTGCTGCGCGCCATCAGCTATGGCCATGCCAGCCCGACGCGCTTCTTCAGCCACGCACAGCATCTCTCCGAGCTGGTGTCCTTCAAGACCAAGGATTCGGCGTCGAACAGTTTCCCGGGGGATCACGGCCTGATGCTGATGGTATTCGCGAGTTTCATGCTGGCCTTCGCACCGCGCCGCATCGCCCTGTGCAGCCTGGCGTTCGTGGTACTGCTGAGCGCTCCGCGGATCATGGTCGGCGCTCACTGGTTCAGCGATGTCTATCTGGGCTCGCTCAGCATTGCACTGATCGTGTTGCCCTGGGTGCTGTGCACACCACTGGCGACCACCGTTGCCCGTGGCATGGAAAACGCGCTGGCCCGATTGAAGCAGCGCTCCTGAAGCAGCATTCGTGAACCTGCACTCAAGAACCTGAACTCAAGAACCTGAACTCAGGTCAGCCGACGAGGGGTGTCCGCGAGAAAGGGCTGGAATCCTTGTGGCGCTGCTTTTCCTGGCGGTCATCCTCCTTGCCGCGAGCGCCCTCCTCCACGGCCTCTGCCTTGCCAAGTCCGCCGCCGTCATTGCCGGGGGGCGGAGGGCTGGCATCGGCCGTGGCAAGGCCTGTCATCTCATGTTCCCCACCGGCCACCACCTGATCACGCCCATTATGCTTGGCGTGATACAGCCGCCTGTCGGCCAGCTGCATCAGCTCATCCAGCGAATCGACCTCATGACTAATGGCAACGCCGATGGAAACCGTGACCGGCACCGGCGTGCCGGCGAAGACCGGAGGAGACTTGGCCAGCAGGGAGCGCATGCGCCCCGCCACGGAAATGGCCTCGGTGCGCCCGATACGCGGCAACAGCACCAGGAACTCCTCGCCACCGACACGCCCGGCGCGATCGCCCTGACGCAGTGTGGCCGTCAGCAGGCGACCCAGATGACGCAGCACTTCATCACCGACGGCATGCCCATGCAGGTCATTGACGCGCTTGAAGTTGTCCGCATCCAGCATCAATACCGCACAGGGCACTCCGTCACGCCACCAGTCCTCGGCGTGGCGCAATATCTGGCGGCGATTGAGCAATTCGGTCAACTCATCACGACTGGCATCTTTCAGATACTGGCGCTCGAAGTGTTCGGTAAGCGCCAGCATGCGCCACAGGAAGGTGACCATCATCAGGATGACCGCGAACAGATTGGTCGATTGCAGCACCCAGGCCGACAGGACGCCGCCCTCATGCAGGACCGGCGAGACCATCAGCGCCGAGACAGCCGCCATGAACAGCATCAGTGTCGTCACCACTCGAATGCGCGCCGCCAGCGGGGCCAGGTGGATACCGGCCATCACGATGAAGAAATAGTACTCATAGCCCGCCGAGAGCCCGAAGCAGAAAACCGAGAGCCAGGCCATCAGCGTCAAGGCGCTCATCATCAGGGCCAGACCCAAGGTCAGCTGATGCGCCCGGTGCAGCATCACGCCCAGCACGGACACGAGCGCCATGATGCCGCTGGCGAATGCCAGCCGCGACTCGTTGAAGAGAGTGAAGAAGGGAACCCACACCACGAAGAGGCCCATCAGCATCAGATAGACCCAAAGATAGGCATGGTAGAAACGACGATGCTCCACGGCGAGCAATCGTGGCTCATGACGTAGCCAGGCGCTTATGACTCTCGGCATCAGGCAATCCTTGCCAGCTAGGCAGTGTCCGCGTGGCGGTCCCTCACGCGACTCAAGGAGGTGCAACATCGCGGCAGGCGGGCAGCAAGAGAAAGGAAGAAGGGATAGCTGCCTGCCGCGATGACACTCCACAAAGGCCGAGCACGACATGTCACACATCATGCTGCGGGGCTTATGAACTTCATTACATCATAAGCCCTGCTGGGCGATGCACCAGTCATAATTCGGCTATTGCGTTGCCTGGATGCGACGCTTACGCACACGTCAACATGCGGCCTTGCTTGCTTACCAGCTGCCCGTGTTGCTCATGGAGGCCCAGGGTTCCTGCGGCGCAAGGGCGTCACCGGCCTGCAGCAGCTCCAGCGAAATCCCATCCGGGCTCTTCACGAATGCCATGTGGCCGTCACGCGGCGGGCGATTGATGGTCACGCCGTTGTCCATCAGATGCTGACAGGTAGCGTAGATATCCTCGACGCGATAGGCCAGATGGCCGAAGTTGCGCCCACCTTCGTATTCTTCCGGGTCCCAGTTATGGGTCAGTTCCAGCATCGGTGCCTGCATCTCGCGGGCACGTTCGGCATCCTGCGGGGCTGCCAGGAAGATCAGCGTGAAGCGGCCCTTCTCGGAATCCTTGCGCGAGATCTCGACCATGCCGAGCAGGTCACGGAAGAAATGCAGTGAAGCGTCGACATCACGGATACGCAGCATGGTGTGCAGATATTGCATGGATCACTCTCTTGAACGGTGGTTGGGGCAGCACTGAGGACGGAAAAGACGTGCGCCGAGCGTAGCTGGCTCGGCGCACGGGAATATTCTAGACACACGACTGCCGCGCGACGAGTCTCCTCGCGGCACGGCAGTGTGGTGATGCATGCACCCTGCTGCTGGCGTCTCGCGCCATCAGGCGATGCGTGAACTGCGCTCCAGACGCACGGGCACCGCCTTGGAGGATGGCGTGCCGGTATCAGCGCCGTGGCTTTCCAACGCGACCAGCACGTTGGTTTCCGGATAGTAGGCCCCGATGCAACCGGCCGGGATGTCGTACTCGACCAGACGGAACTGCGGCGCACGTCGCTCGCTGCCGTCAGGACGCGGCTCGCCGAGCATGTCGACCCAATCACCATCGGCCAGCCCCAGCCGCGCCAGGTCTTCACCATTGATGAAGATCACCCGCCGCTGACCGGACACGCCACGATAGCGGTCGTTGTAGCCGTAGACAGTGGTGTTGTACTGATCGTGGCTGCGCATGGTCTGCAGCGTCAGCCAGCCGTCACGCCGCGCCAGCTGTTGATGCATCACCGACTCTGGCAGCGGCATGTGCGAGAACTCGGCCAGGCCGCTGGAGGTCGGGAAGGCAAGCTCGCGTACCGGATTGGCGAGGTGGAATCCGCGCTTGTGTGCCAGCCGTGAATTGAAGTCCGCGAAGCCGGGGATGACCGCCGCGATCTCGTCACGGATCAGATCATAGTTCTCGCTCAGTGCCTGCCAATCGACCGGATCACTGAAACCTCGCGCCGGCAGCACGCGCGCCAGGGTGGCACGCGCGATCGCCGCGATGATGCCGGGCTCGGAGCGCAATTCAGGGCTGGCCGGTGCCTTGATGCCGGCGCTGGAGTGCACCATCGACATCGAGTCCTCGACGCTGATGTGCTGGGAAGCCACCTGTGAGGAGCGATCGATCTCGCTGCGACCGAGACACGGCAGAATCAGCGCATCGGTCTGCTTGCCCATCACCAGATGACTGCGGTTGAGCTTGGTGCTGATCTGGACGTTGAGCTCGAGGTTGCGCATCGCGGCCTCGGTCCGCTCGCTGTCCGGCGTGGCGCGCGTGAAGTTGCCGCCCAGCGCGATGAAAGTCTTCGCCTTGCCCTGCTCCAGCGCCGCCAGGCTCTCCACGGTGTTGTAGCCCTGCGCACGCGGCATGCTGACGCCGTAGCGCGCTTCCAGCGCATCGATCAGCCAGGTGGGCGCCTTCTCGTCGATACCCATGGTGCGATCGCCCTGGACGTTGGAATGGCCACGCACCGGACAGGCACCGGCACCGGGACGGCCGAAGTGCCCGCCGAGCAACAGCAGATTGACGATCTCGCGCACACTCTCGACGGCATGCAGATGCTGGGTGATGCCCATCGCCCAGGTGCAGATGACGTTGCCGGCACCCGCGAAGATGGTCGCCGCCTCCTCGAGCTGAGCGCGCGTCAGGCCGGACTGGTCCTCGAGGGTTGCCCACTCGGTCGCCTCGACCAGCGACTGCCAGGCCTCGACGCCGCGGGTATGCGCCTCGATGAAGCTGGCGGCGCGCGTGAATTCGCCCCGCGCCTCCATCGCGAACAGCGCCTTGGCCATGCCGCGCACCGCCGCCATGTCGCCGCCCATGCGCGGCTGGTAATAGCGATGGCTGATGGGCTGGCTGGAGAGGGTCATCATCTCCAGCGGCGACTGTGGGTCGGCAAAGCGCTCCAGCCCCCGCTCACGCAGCGGATTGAAGCTGACGATGCGCGCGCCACGCCGTGAGGCACGCCGCAGATCACCCAGCATGCGCGGGTGATTGGTGCCGGGGTTCTGACCGAACACGAAGATGGCATCGGCGTGCTCGAAGTCCTCCAGCAGCACCGTGCCCTTGCCGACGCCGAGGCTCGCCTTCATGCCGACACCGCTGGCCTCGTGGCACATGTTGGAGCAGTCGGGGAAGTTGTTGGTGCCGAACAGACGCACGAACAGCTGGTAGAGATAGGCCGCCTCGTTGCTGGCACGCCCCGAGGTATAGAACAGCGCCTCATCCGGCGACGTCAGCGCGCTGAGGTGCTCGGCGACAAGCTCGAAGGCCGCGTCCCAGCTGATCGGCATATAGCGATCACTGGCCGCGTCGTAGCGCATCGGTTCGGTCAGGCGGCCCTGATCCTCGAGCATGAAGTCATCCCAGCCCAGCAGCTCCGTGACGGTGTGCTGAGCGAAGAAGCGCGGCGTGACCCGCTTGGCGGTCACTTCCCAGGCCACCGCCTTGGCGCCGTTCTCGCAGAATTCGAAGGAGGAGCCGTGTTCCGGGTCCCCCCAGGCACAGCCGGGGCAGTCGAAGCCCTTGTCCTGATTGGCCTTGAGCAGGGAGCGCACGCTCTTCCACGGCGCCTTGGAGTGACTGACATGCTGACCGACGCTCTTGAGTGCGCCCCAGCCACCCGCCGGCCCGGAATAGGCGGCAATGCGCGGATGACGCGTCTGTTGCGCATCCTCGCGGGGCAGGCTGGCAGACGCAGGCGTCTCGATCTCGGGGGCAGCAATGTCGGTCATGTCAGGATCCACTGGCTAGGATGAACGGGGGCGATCAGCGTGACCGCTGAGCAATTCGAGTCGACGCCCGCGGTGGGCACAGATCAGATTGAGGTCGCAGGCGCGGGCGGTCTCGACGGCGAGTCGCGAGGGCACCGCGAGGGTGATCAGGGTCGAAATGCGCGCACGGATGGTCTTCTGCACCAGCTCCAGGCTGCAGCGGCTCGACACCAGCAACGCCTCGGGCCACACACCGCTGTCGAGACTCATGCCGATCACGCGGTCCAGCGCATTGTGGCGACCGATATCGGCGCCCTGCGAGATCAGACCGCCTTCGGCGTCCAACCCCAGCGCCAGATGCATGCCGCGGCGCGTGGCGCGCTCCAGGCGTTCCAGCCCACGCATCAGCGCATCGGGCGCCAGCGCTGTCCGTGGCGGCAGACGCATGAGTCCCGCCATCAGCTCCGCTTCGTCCTGCACGCCACAGGCGCCGCAACTCGAGACACTGCTCTCACGCCGCTGATGACGCTCAGCCTTGCGCGCCAGCGAGTCACTGACCTCGAGACGCACCGCCAGCCCATGACGCAGCCGCGAGAGATGGATCGCCGAGACCTCGTCACGCCGCGTGATCCAGCCCGCGGTGAAGGCATGCCCCAGCGCCAGCGGCTCAAGGGCCTCTGGGCTGGCCAGCAAGGTGCCCATCGCGGTGTCATTGAGCGCCAGGCTCACCGGTAGCTCCGATGGGCCATCCAGCTCGCGCAGCGGCACCTCGCGGGCATCCGCATAGCCTGCAGCGCCTGGCGCTTGTTGATAGAGCGAATCTTTCATTACGGCTCTCCGTGGCGCAGATGCGTGGCGAGAACGGTGCGCGCAACCCTCACCCGACCTCTGCGCAATATGGGAATATCCTACCGGCATGCCGTGAGGGCGACCAATTGAGCCGAGTCGCCAATTGATAGGCACCGCCAATGAAGATGGCGTCCTGCCGGTGACAGGCATGCGGGCCATCGTGGTGGGCGAGAAATTCGCGCGCGAGTCGCGTAAAATGCGTCGCCGACCCTTGAGGGTGCTCCTGCTGTCGCGCTATCACCCGTCCGCCGGCCGCTCTCATCTCTCGATCATCCTGCTCCGGATTTACGTTCCGGCCCGCATGAGGACCCTTCGCATGACCGACACTCCCGACCTGACTGCCGCATCTGATCAGGCCAGCGCCCCGCAGCTGACCAGCACATCTGCCTCCACCCGCCCCAGCCCGCTGGCGCCGCAGCATGTGGTCTGTGCGCTCTACAAGTTCGTCACCCTCGAGGACTTCGAGGCGCTGCGCGACCCGCTGCTGGCGGTGATGAACGAGCACGCCATCCGCGGCACCCTGCTGCTGGCCCGCGAAGGCATCAACGGCACCGTGTCCGGCTCACGCGCGGGCATCGATGCGCTGCTCGCCTGGCTGACCAGCGACCCGCGTCTGGCCGAGCTCGACACCAAGCAGTCACTGGCCGAGCAGGCGCCCTTCCTGCGCGCCAAGGTCAAGCTCAAGCGCGAGATCGTCACCATGGGCGTCGAGGGCATCGACCCGCGTCACACCGTCGGGACCTATGTGGAGCCGAAGGACTGGAATGCGCTGATCTCCGATCCTGAGGTGCTGCTGATCGACACGCGCAATGACTATGAAGTGGAAGTGGGGACCTTCGCCGGTGCCGTCAACCCGAACACCACTGCCTTCCGTGATTTCCCGGACTACGTCTCGCGTGAGCTGGACCCGACACAGCATCGCAAGGTGGCGATGTTCTGCACCGGCGGCATCCGCTGCGAGAAGTCCACGGCCTATCTCAAGGAGCAGGGCTTCGATGAGGTCTATCACCTCAAGGGCGGCATCCTGAAGTATCTGGAAGAGGTGCCAGAGGAAGAGACCCTGTGGCAGGGCGAGTGCTTCGTGTTCGATGAGCGCGTCACCGTCGACCACCAGCTGCGCCCCGGCCAGTACGACCAGTGCCATGCCTGCCGCCTGCCGATCACCGAGGAAGACAAGCAGAGCGAGCGCTACCAGAAAGGCGTCAGCTGCCCGCGCTGCTACGACAAGCTGAGCGATGCCCAGAAGGCGCGCTTCGCCGAGCGCGAGAACCAGATCCGCCTCGCCAGAGAACGTGGCGAAGCTCATCTGGGCATGGATGCCGTCGCCCAGATGCAGGCACGGCGCGATGCCAAGCAGCAGCAGCGTGAAGCCGCCCGTCGTGCCGCGCTGGAGGCCAGCAAGAAGTCCAGCGAGAAGAGCTGATAGCGGCCAACGTCGCTTTCGCTACCCGAACACCCCGTCTCGACGGGGTGTTCTGCGTTGCAGGCTCACTCAATCGGCCACACCCGCCGAGTGAGGCAACGAACGCAGCAGTTCCAGTACGGCATTCAGGCGTCGGCTACGCTGCTGACCACTGCGCCACAACAGCCCGACCGTCTCGCCCTCGCCGGGCAGCCGACGCGCGATCAGCCCTTCACCAAGCCGCGAATCGGCCAGGTTCTCCGCCAGCACGCTGACTCCCAGGCCAGCCTCCAGCATCACGCCGAGGCCGGAAATCGAATTGGCCTCCAACAAGGGCGAGGGCTGCAGCCCCAGCAGCTCGAACTGCTGATTGAGGCGTCGCCGCTGCTGCATCTCCGGCGTCAGCAACACCAGCGGATAGTCACGCAGGCACTCCCACTGCGGCGCGTCGGGCAGGCGGAAATGCGTCTGACTGGCGATCAGCGCCGAATGCTCCTGATAGAGCGGCCGACAGGCAAAGCCGCTCATGGCCGGCGCCGCGGGGTAGCCGACCGCGAGATCCAGCTCGCCATCCTCGAGCCCCTGGGCCAGCGATGAGGTCGACAGCTCGCGCAGGCGCAGCGAGAGCTGCGGAAAGGCCTCCCGCAGCCGCGGCAGAAACTCGCCGACCGCCGCCAGCGCCGACGGCACCACGCCCAATGACAGGCGGCCGGTCAGCACCGCGTCCGGCGACAGGTCTCCCTTCAGCTCATCCAGCTCGGCGAGAATGCGCCGTGCGTGGGTCAGCACGCGCTCCCCTTCCGGCGTGAAGCCCTCGAAGCGGTGGCCGCGCAGTATCAGCGCCGTGCCCAGCTCCTCCTCGAGCTGCTTGAGGCGCGCCGACAGCGTCGGCTGGGTGACATGACAGACCCGTGCGGCGCGACCGAAATGGCGCTCACTGGCCAGCGCGACCAGAAAACTCAACTGTCGATGATCCATGTCGGGCCCTTGGCTCGCGGTGGCGGGAGTGACGCACGCTGGGGGCGCATGCCGTCAGCGCTATGATGACGCAAGGCGGCCCGTCAGTCAGCACGCCTGCATGTCTGGCGATCAGACACGAAAACGCCCGGCGCGATGGCCGGGCGTTGGATATCACCACTATCCGGGGCGTCGCTTATTGAGCGGCGTCCTGGACAGCTTCGCCAGCATGCTCGACATCCTGGCCGGCACCGTCAACGGTGTTGCAGCCGGAAAGCGCGGCCAGAGTGAAGAAAGAGGCGAAGATGAGTGCAATGGTGCGGGACATGGTCATGCTCCTTGCGGTAGTGAATATCAAGAAATCTCGTAAAGACGCCAGTTCCTGCGCCTCTACCCTCATACCTTGGGCCGCCCCATGGGCTTTCAAGGGGTGAGATTCATGTTTTGTTCACTCGCCGCCCATGCCATGGACAGTGCCATCAACTGGCCGATTCCTCGATGGAACCCCCAAGGTGTTCGAGATCTTCCCCGAAACCTTCCACGGTATTGCAGCCACCCAACAGCAGGCCGAACAGCAGCGCGGTGCCAGTCATCATCATGAATCGTCGCATGGGCATTCCTCTCTCTCGGGCAATCAGCTGGCGGCGTTGTCGATCGAACCGCCCAGATGCTCCAGGTCCTTGCCGAAACCGGCCACGGTATTGCAGCCGGCCAGACTCACACTGGCCACCAACAGGGCAGCCACCATCAAACGCGTCATTCTCATCACTTCTCTTCCTGATCAACGGCCAATGAAGGTAAGACACCCTCACTGACCGAAGGTGCCAATACTCAACGATTTACCAGCAGAATCTTGCCCAGCGCCTCGCCGGACTCCAGCAACTCATGCGCCTTGGCGACGTCACGGAAGCTGAACTGGTGCTCGTCGAGCAGCGGACGTACCGCGCCGGCCTCCAGCATCTCGCTCAGGGCGTTGAGCAGTTCCGGCTGGTCGTCCATGCCGATACCGGTCAGCAGCGGTACCGAGCGGAAGATGACGTGCAGCGACAGGTTCTTGGAGTGCAGCTGGGTCAGGTCGTGGGTCGAGCGGGTATTGATGGAGCACAGACGACCGGAGGTCGCGGTGGCCTCGATGGAGCGATCCAGATTGTCGCCACCGACGGTGTCGAAGACCAGATCGAAGCCACGCCCGGAGGTCAAGCGCGTCACGTAGTCCGCGACCGCTTCCTCGCGGTAGTTGATGATCTCGTCGGCGCCCAGCTGGCGTGCCAGGTCCGCCTTGGCTTCGCTGGACACGGTGGTGGTGACATGCGCGCCGAGATACTTGGCGATCTGAACCGCGACATGGCCGACGCCGCCGGTGCCGGCGTGGATCAGCACGTGCTCGCCTTCCTTGATCTGACCGCGCGAGACCAGTGCCGTCCAGGCCGTCAGGAACACCAGCGGCAAGGCCGCGCACTCTTCCAGCGTCAGCGCCGCCAGGCTCGGGCGCTTCACGATCACACGGGTGTCGGCGATCATGTAGTCCGCCAGAGCACCCTGCCAGCCCTTCACGCCACCGGCACAGCCCAGCACTTCATCCCCGACGGAGAAGTCCGACACGCCTTCGCCGACGGCATCGATCACCCCGGAGACATCGCCATTGAGAATGGCCGGGAATTCCGGGTGCGACTTGACCAGCCCACTGCGCAGCTTGGTCTCGATGGGGTTGATGCTGGAAGCCGTCACCTTGATACGCACCTGCCCCCGCGCCGGTGTCGGGGTCTCCAGTTCGCGCTCGACGAACACTTCGGGACCGCCGTACTGCTCGATGACCATGGCTTGCATGAGGAAAGACTCCTGAACGATGAAGGAAGAGACGCCATAGCCGGGCTCGGCGCCATCATGAATAGGGGGTGAGCGGCGTGCCGGCGTGTCGACGGGACAGACTGGCATTTCGCTCAGATTACCGCGAGCTTACTCCGTGTCTAACATAAGGTCAGCATCAGGCCAGCATCAGGTCAGCGCCAGCTTGAGCACGATGATGAAGATGACCGCGACCGTCAGCCACTTGACCCACCGCGCACCCGCGGGACTCATGTTGACCCGCGCGCCGAGGAAGGCGCCGCTCATGTTGCCGACCGCCAGCACCAGACCGTAGGCCCAGCGCACCTGACCATCGAACACGAACACCGCCAGCGCCGGCAGGGTATACATCAACACGATGAAGACCTTGAAGACGTTGACCTGGGTCAGATCGATCTTGAGCAGCCGGTAGAGCACCACGATGAACAGCACGCCGACACCGACCTGGATGAAGCCACCATAAATGCCGATGCCGAACATCGCCAGCAACACCACGGGCGTGATGCGCTCCGGCGTCAGCTCACGCGTGTCGATGCGCGGCGTCGGCAGCAGCATCATGATCGAACACACCACCATCACCACGATCAGGACGCTCTCGAAGGCCTCGGCACTGATGCGGGTCGCCAGCCAGGCGCCCAGCATGGCGCCTGCCACGGCAGGCACGGCCAGTCGCCAGGCCACCCCCATGTTGTGCGCGCCCGCCTTGAGGAAGGTGCTGGTCGCGGTCGCACTCTGCAACGCGATCGCCACGCGGTTGGTGGCATTGGCCTGCGCAGGCGGCAGGCCGAGAAACATCAGCAATGGCAGCGTCAGCATCGAGCCACCCGCCGACAGCACATTGATGAAACCGGCCACGCCACCCAGTGCGATCAGCGCCACTACGCTGATCAGATCAAGGCCGCTGGTCAGCCCTGCAACATCCGACATCATGTCGACATTCCTTGTCCCGCCATCCCGTTGAGTGAAGACGCCCAAGGCGGACAGGCCCCAGAGCGCGCGATGCCCGACACACCACCCTCGCGTGACTGAGCGGGGGAAAGTGATGCCGGGCATCGTTCATAGCATATCGCGTCGCGTCACGCCTGCTTCAGCCACATCGGCTGACGCGTCTGGCGCTCATCCGACACGCCTGACTCAGTGCGCCAGCGCTTCCTGCCGGCCACTCTGACGCACGCTGTAGGTCAGCACGCCCAGGAAGATGACCAGGCCTGCGAGGTCGTAGGTCAGCTGACCATGCGGCCACAGCATCAGCGCACCGAGCGGGAACATCGCCAGACGCAGCCACCAGGGCAGTTCGTGCTCCAGATAGCCTTCCAGGCCCGCGACGATGGCGTAGATCCCGAACAGCGCGAACACGAACACCGTCAGCATCTCGCCGATGTCACCGGAGATCAGCGGGCTCCAGGCGAACAGCAGCGGCACGATGTAGAGTCCCTTGGCGATCTTCCAGGCCATCAGGCCGGTCTTCATCGGCGGTGTACGGGCGATCGCGGCTGCCGCGAAGGCGGTCAGGCAGACCGGCGGCGTGACGTTGGAATCCTGGGACAGCCAGAAGATGATCATGTGCGCACTCACCAGTGCCATGGTCAGCACGTGCGGCGACAGCGCCTGCTCATACAGTTGGCTCTGGAAGGTATCCGGCACCAGCGCCAGCAGTTCGCGGGCGGCGTCCATGCTCATCGGCGCGCCCAGCAGGTCCAGCTTGTCCGGTGCTGCCAGCATGAAGATGGCCTTGGCCTGCTCCGGCAGGTTGCCCGCCGCCAGCAGATCCACCAGCTGGGAATGGGCGATCAGGTTGTAGAGCGCCGGGGCGGACAGCGTGCCCAGCACGATATAGGACGCCGTCACCGGCAGGCCCATGCCCAGAATCAATGACGCCAGCGCGATCAGGATGATGGTGATCAGCAGGCTGCCACCCGCCCAGTCGGTGATCATCAGCGAGAAGGTGTTGCCGATACCGGTGGTGGAGACGACGTTGACGATCAGGCCGACGGTGATCAGCAGGATCGCGGTGGTGGTCATGTTGCGCACCCCGGCCAGCATCGCCTCGATGATGTCACCGAGCTTCATCGGATTCTTCGACAGCCACGAGGCCGCGATGACGGACAGGATCGCGATGCCGGCGGCGTAGGTCGGCGTGAAGCCATAGATCAGTGCACCGACCAGCACGAACAGCGGTGCCAGATAGTGCCAGCCATCCTTGAGCACGTCCTTGAGACGCGGGCCCTGCGGGTCATCCAGCGCCGTGGCGTCGGAGCGCTTGGCCTCGATGCGCACGAACATGGCCACCGACAGGAAGTAGAGCAGCGCCGGCAAGGCGGCCACGCCGACGATGGTCAGGTACGGCACCTGGGTGTAGGACGCCATGATGAAGGCGCCCGCGCCCATCACCGGCGGCATCAGCTGACCACCGGTCGAGGCGGCAGCCTCGACGCCTGCCGCGAAGCGCGCCGGGAAGCCGGCACGGCGCATCAGCGGAATCGTGATCACGCCGGTGGAGACGGTGTTGGCGACACTCGAGCCGGACACCGAGCCCATCAGGCCGGAGGCGAACACCGCCACGAAGCCCGGGCCACCCTTGAAGCGACCCGCCGCGCAGCGCGCCAGATCGATGATGAAGTCACCCGCGCCGGACTTGACCAGGAAGGCCCCGAACAGGATGAACATGAACACGTAGGACCAGGAAATGCGGGCGATGGAGCCCAGCATCCCTTCGCCGCCGATGAAGCTTCTGAACAGCACCGTCTCCCAGGTCAGGCCCGGGAAGTTGAACACGCCACCGACATACTTGCCCCACCAGGCCACGTAGGTCAGCGCGATCAGACACAGCACCGGGATGAACCAGCCGGTGGTGCGGCGCGCGAACTCGAGGATCAGGCCGACCGCGACGATGGAGACCACCCAGTCCGCGGTGGAGAACACCACGCCGCGGTCATAGAGCGCATCCTCGAAGCCGATCAGATAGAGGCCGCAACCCAGCGCCGCCAGCCCCAGCATGACATCCACGCCCAGCACCCAGCGCTTGGCACCATCACTGGCCGGGGTCAGCATCGGAATGGTCAGCGCGCACAGCAGACCGAACAGGCCGTAGTGCAAGGCGCTCACCCACAGCTCCGACAGGGTCGAGACGGTGTTGAAGTACAGGTGCGCCAGACAGATGACGATGGAGATCACGAAGACGGCACGCCCCAGCCAGGGCAGCTCCATGCGCCACGGCGCAGCTTCGGCGGATTCGTCGCGCACACCGGAGAGATCCGGCTCCTGCGCTTCGCTATCAGTGGGACGAGAGGGCTCTGGCGAGCGGGAATCATGCATGGCGTTGCCTCAAAACGGGATCAGACAGCGATGGCGCAGCGGCGACTTGCGTCACCATGCGCCCGGGCTTGCGAGGAGAATACGGGCTTCTACCGCGATCAATCGTGGGCACTGCTCTGGTCCTGCGCCTCACCTTGCCCACGCGGGGCAGTGTCACGGCGCCGGACCGGCGGTGGTTTATTGGTCTGGGAAACTGCGCTGCCCTCACCGCCGCCAGAGGCGAGCGATGAGGGCAGCGGGAACATCAGGAGTGGATCACTCGGCGATCAGGCGCGCCGGAATCTCGATGCCCTGCTCCTTGAAGTAACGTGCGGCACCCGGGTGCAGCGGCAGCGGCAGACCCGCGATGGCCTTGTCGATGGCCATGGCCTTGGTGGCCGGGTGGATGTTGTTCAGGAACGGCAGGTTCTCGTACATGGTCTTGGTGATCTGATAGACGTCTTCTTCGGAGACATCGTCACGCACCACCAGGATATTCGGCTGGGCGATGGTGTTGATCGCCTCGTCCTGACCCGGATAGGTGCCAGCGGCGATTTCATACGGGGTCCACAGCTCGAACTGGGAGTTGACCTTGGCCAGCTGCTCTTCGGTGAAGTCCAGCGTGGTGATCTCGCCGCCCAGGTTGGCGTAGGCACGGGTCACGGCGGAGGCCGGTGCGCCGGCCGGAATGTTCATGCCGTCGATGTTGCCGTTCTGCATCGCATCGGCACTCGGGCCATAGCCCATGTAGGCCAGATCCATCTTGTCGGCATCGATGCCCAGCTGCTCGAGGATGAAGCGACCCGAGCCTTCGGTACCGGAGTTCTTCTTGCCGATGGAGAAGCTCTTGCCGTAGAAGTTGGTCATGTCCTCGATGGTGCCGGACTTGACCTCATCATTGCGGGCCACGAAGTGCTCGACGTTCTGCCACAGCATCGAGATGCTGCGCAGGTTCTTGTGCGCCTTGTTGACCGGCGGGGTGCCATTCCATGCCCAGGCGCCGTAGAGGCCCTGGATGATGCCGAACTGGGCCTGGTCCTCTTCCATCAGCTTGAGGTTCTCGCCGGAACCGGCCGAGGAAATCGCGGACACGGAGATGCCGGCGGTCGGCTCGAGCTTGACCTTGATCAGCGTGGAGAGTGCCACGCCGACCGGGTAGAAGGTGCCACCGGTGGTGGCGGTACCCATGATGTACTTGCCTTCCGCCTGAGCCACGGCACTGAGACCAAGAGAGGCTGCGATGGCGAGACCGAGACCGGCCTTGAGGAACTGGCGCTTTTGCATGGAGTGACTCCTTGGCGAACCTGCCGGGCGCAGGTTGAGCATTCTTGTAATGTGGGTAGGCAGACGGACATTGCGGCTGAGCAGGCTCTGGCCCTGGGCGGTGCTGGCCATGTCGCGACCGACAATGCGCAAGGTAGCCCTCTTTTGCGTGGGGCGTTCGTTGCGAGCCTCTGCTTCAGCGTAGGAAGAAGGTTAGCAACTGTCCGCGCGGCGCGGTATTTGGCGATGGGGGCATTGCGCAGCCCCCACAGCACGCACGGGCAATCCGCAAAGTGGCAGGATTCTGCCGATCTGGTCACACTGAGGGCATTCGCGGGCGTTCACGCCAAGGAGTCCGCCACGATTCGGGTTACCCTTTGCCCTCGACTCACGCCCGCCCTGCTCCATCCGATCAAGGAGAGACGATGACCCCCTTCAGCCTTCACCCGCAGCTGGACGCCGACACCCACTTCGTGGCCGACCTGCCGCTGTGCACCGTGCGTCTGATGAACGATGCGCGCTATCCGTGGCTGGTACTGATTCCGCGCCGCGATGCCATCCGCGAGATCTACGAACTGGACAGCAGCGCCCAGCAGCAGCTTTGGCAGGAAACCACGCAACTGGGCGAACTGCTGATGACGGTGAGCGGTGGCGAGAAGCTCAATATCGGCGCACTGGGCAACATGGTGCCGCAGCTGCACATGCACGTGATCGCCCGCCGCAGCGATGATGAAGCCTGGCCAGGGCCGGTGTGGGGCGTCGGCACGGCCGAGCCCCATGACAACGAGGCACTGACGGTGCTGGTCGACACCCTGCGCATGAAGATCGCCGAGCTGCCGAGCTATTCCTACTGACAGCATCACCTGCGCTGTCACTGACATCTGCGCTCTCGCAGACACTGTCATCCACGCTCTCACATCTACGACAACGGGGCCCGATGGGCCCCGTTGTCGTATCTTGCAGGTAGCGTGTAGCAGGTAGTTAGCGGCGGCGCCGCAGACCTCACTCGTCGCCGGACCTCACTTGTCGCCTGAGCTCTGTCCTGATGACCTCGGGCCCAGAGGGCTCTGGAGGGAGGTGCCCGGCGCCGAGCGATCAAACGGCGAAGCACCGCGACCGGTGGGAGAGTCCAGCGCCTTGAGACTGCTGGCGACCAGCAAAGCGCCAAAGACCGTGATGATGATGCCGCCGAGCAGCCCGACCAGTGCCGCCCACGGCCACTGACGACGCGCGCGGCCGTCCGAGTGCGGCCCACCCAGGCGCGAGCCGGCCGCCGCCAGGCGTCCGCTGGCCTTCATGATCAAGGTGGCCATCGCCACGCTGCCCACCGTCAGCGCGGTGCCCAATGACATCGCCAGCACCGCCAGTACCCCACTGCCGACCATGTTCAGCGCCAGCGCGGCCAGCAAGACCAGAATCGCGCCGGAACACGGGCGCAGGCCGATCGCCAGCACCGCCATGCCCATGGTGCGCCAGTCGCCACTGGCCTGCTCCGCCGTCACGCCATGCGCATGGCCGCAACCACAGTCATGCCCGTGTGAATGAGCGTGGCCGTGAGAATGAGAGTGAGAGTGAGAATGTGAGTGGTCGCGGCCAGGCGACGGCTCGAACGCCAGCCCCTGCATCGCTGGCGCCTGCGGCGCTCCCACGCTAGAGACAGGCTGTGCCCTGACAACACGCCATAGCGTGCGAGCGGCGCGCCACAGTAGCAACAGCCCCAGCACCAGCACCCCGAGATGACTGAGCAGGGTGACCTTCTCGACCTGTCCGAGCACATCGCGCCCCGCCCAGTCGAGCAGCCCCGCCCCGAGGCCGACCAGCACCAGCGCACTGACGCCCTGCAGCAAGGCCGCCAGCAACGACAGCCACAGTGCACGGCGCCGAACGATGGGCTGGCTGACCAGCAGCGTACTGATGACGACCTTGCCATGCCCGGGGCCCGCGGCATGCAGCACGCCATAGGCGAAGGACAGCCCGATCAGCGCCCAGGGCGTGCCGGGATGCGCGGCAAGCTCACTCATGGCGCGCCCCAGCGAGCGCTGGAAACGCGATTGCTCGGCGAAGATCCACCCCAGCGCCTCGCCCCAGCCCTGCACCAGGCCTGGCCAGAGCGCCATGCCCAGCACGAGCAGCCCGCAGCCGACCGCCAGCCAGCCGGCCAGGCGCCGCCTCCGCGACGAGGCCGGCTTCAGCAGGCCATCACGCATGCCCTTGAGGCTCTTGATATCGCCAAGCCCGCTGGTGTCCTTCGGCTCACTGCTCATCAGCCACCTCACAGCTGACACTGCCGACCTCGGCGAAGTACTGGCCGAGATCCATCGGTGCGGTGGCGTTGATATCCAGCATCGAGGCCTCGGCGACCTTGGACGGGTCCGGGTCGGCCGGCGTGATGCCCGGCGTGCAGCTCAGCGCCGAGTCCTGTCCTTCCAGTCCGCTCACCACCAGCCCTTGCTGCACGGCGATGGCATCTGGGTCATGCAGAATCTCGATGTAATAGGTGGGGTCGTAGATGCGATAACTGAGGGTATGGCCAGCCATCGCCACCGGCTCAGCCAGCGGCAGCTCCATCTGGAAGGCGACACGCTCGCCCTTGAGCCAGGTGGTCTGGCGCGTCGCCTTGCCAAGCGCCACGGGTTCGCCGTCCAGCGTGACATGGGTGTAGTAATCGAACTGCGACAGATTGGCCAGAATCTCGCTGCCCAGCACATCGAGGCGCTGCTCCATGCTGGTATCGTCCTCGAGCGCGGCCAGCTCCTGACGCAGCGTCAGGCTGTAGAAGGGGTCGAGCAGCCAATACTGGCGCATCGCGACGGCCCGCCCCTGGTCATCGAGGCGCAGCGTCACCCGCAGGTCGACCCAGCCGTGCGGATGCGCGGCAGCGGGCTGACTGGCCACCAGGGTGCCCAGCATCAGCAACGGCGTCAGCCAGGCTACGGGGCGCAGCCTGTGACGAGACGGGAAACGCGCCAGCGCGGACGACAGCGCCGCCACCAGGCGATGAACAGCAACAGACATCGGGAAACTCCGGCAGAACGTCACGGGGACGACAGGAAGGGATTGGCAGGATGTTACTTCATGACAAAACGGGCGGCATCCCGACGCAGCCCGAGGACACCTTCGACAGGCAGCGGCGACGGTCAGTTCGCCGGATCATCATGGCCATGACGAAAGTCTTCTCGGCGCAGCCCGTATTTGTGCATCTTGAGATTGAGCGTACGCCGCGGCAGTGCCAACTCCTCCAGCACCTGAGCGATGTTGCCGCGTGCACGGGTCAAGGCGGCGCGAATCAAGGTCGACTCGAACATCGCCACCTGTGCCGCCAGCCCATGCTCCTCGCTGCTCGCCAGCGCCTCGTCGCTCCCACCATTGCCGACCTCGCCTGCGTCCTCCTCCGCTGAGGCACTGCCTGGTGCGGATGACTGCCGCGTCGTGGGCGATTCCCCCAGCACCACGCGGCGACTGGCGGCCTGGCGCAGCTGCCAGAGATTGCCCGGCCAGTCCGCCGCCATCAACGCGGCCAGCTCACCGCTGGCGAAGGGTTGCGCCTCCACCTCATGCACCTCGGCAGCCTGACGGCTGAAATGCGCCATCAGCAACGGGATGTCCTCGCGCCGCTCGCGCAGGGCGGGGGTCGTCAGTTCGATCTCGGCCAGTGCATGGCCGAGAGTACGCGTCAGCGGCCCGCTTGCCATCACGTCGCCCACGCTGCACAGCGCGCTGCACACCAGCCGTGGCGCCTGGCGGGCGCCGTCCTCACGCGTGGCGATCCAGCCGTCCAGCCACTGCCATTGCGCGCCACTCAGGTGGTCCACCTCATGCAGCAGCAAGGTATTGGCCGCAGGACATGCCGCGAGTGCATCCTCGATCGCGCTCGCCAGTGCCTCCGCGCCCTCTGCCCTGGCTTGCGACAGGGGCGCGCATTCCACTCGTGCCAGCAAGGCCGTCGCCGCCGTCGGCATGGCAGCAGTTGAGGGCGGAGCGTCAGCAGGCGGCGCATGCTCGGCCAGTGCCAGCGCCAGAGTGCTGCGCCCGCTGCCCGCCTCGCCGCTGATCCAGACGCGCGCCGGGTGCCCGCGCAACTCCAGCAGTCGCTCACGCAGCTGGCGAATCTGCCGGCTCTCGCCCCGCAGCAGACCACTGAGGCCGCGCACGCTCAAGCGGCGGCGCAGGCGTTGGTTTTCATCACTCAGACGCCGCCCCGCCAGCGCCTGACGCAGCTTGAGCTCCAGCGCTTCGGGGTCAAACGGCTTCTCGATGAAATCGCGCGCGCCGCCTTGCATCGCGGCAACGGCCGTGGCGACATCGCCGTGACCGGTCATCATCAGCACCGGCAGCTCCGGTGCCTTTAGCGCAAGCCGCGCCAACAGCGTCAGGCCATCCATGCCCGGCATGCGGATATCGCTGATCACCACGCTGACCGGCTCGGCGGCAGCCAGCGCCTCCAGCAGCGCCTCGGCGCGCGAGAAGCAGCGCAGATGGATCTCGGCCAGCTCCAGCCACTGAGCGAGGGATTCGCGCACCGCCGGGTCGTCATCCACCAGCCATACCGGCGCCTCACGGGTCAGATCGCTGTCCTGCTGCAGGCGCAGCTCTGCCGGGTCCAGGCCCGTGGCGGCAAACTCCTCTGCGCCCTCGAAGCCATCGCTGTCGTGCGTATAGCCTGTCATTCGTGCGTATACCCCGTCATGTCACGGATTGCTGCCCGCTGCCTTGTTGTTCGGTGCCGTCGGCTGCATGCGTTGCCTCCGACGCCGGCGTGCGTAGCCACAATTCGAAGCAGGCGCCGCCCAGCGCAGAGCCCTCAGCCGGTTCAGACACAGAAGCGCCATCGGCCAGACGCAGCTGACCACCGAGGTCGCGCGCCAGGCCATAACTCAGAAACAGCCCCATCCCCATGCCTTCGCCGACCTCGCGTGTGGTGGTGAAAGGATCAAACAGCGTGGCACGCAGCGCAGGGTCGATGCCGGGGCCGTTGTCCTCGATGCGCAGACATCCGCCTGGCTGCCCCTCGAGACTGGCCACTGCCGGCCAGGCCTGCCAACTGAGGCGCAGTCGCGGGGCCGCGCGCTTGTCGTCCGGCTCGTCGCTCTGCTGATCGGTCTGTTGATCGACCTGCTGTGCTTTCTGCTCCCCTTCCAGCGCATCGAGCGCATTGCGGATCAGGTTGGTCAGCAGCTGCTCGAGACGCACCTGCTCGCCCATCACGATGATGTCCCAGGTCAGCGCGTCCTGCTCCACCGTCAGGTCGAGGGCGGTGACTCGCTCGGCGAGCAGTTCCAGCGCGAAGTCGATGCGCGGCGCCAGCGCCAGGGCAACGGGCGCCTGCTGACTGGCCGGACGCACGAAGACGCGCAGCTGGCGAATCATGTCGGCCAGGCGCTCGGACAGCTCACTGATGCGCGTGAAGTTTCTGGCGGCGGATTCGGCGGCACGCGCGGTCAGCTCGGGGCGCGTTGCGGCAGAGGCGATGCCCCGCGCCAGCAGCTTGCCGCCGCTGGCGGCGTAGGTGCGAATGCCGACCAGCGGCTGATTGAGCTCATGGGCGATACCGGCCGCCATGGTGCCCAGCGCGGCCAGCTTGCCGGCCTGCACCAGCTCGTCACGCGTGGCCTCGAGTTCGCGAGAGCGCTGGGCGACCCGCTCCTCGAGGCGCTCGTTGATCTCGCGCATCATCACCGCTTCACGCCGAATCAGCCCCAGGCGCGCCTGACGCTCGCGCATCCACAGCGCCATCATCGCCAGTCCCAGGATCACGGCGAGCCCGACCAGCACCACATTGCGCGCCTGGATATAGAGTGGCCGCAGCGGCATCAGAAAATGCAGCTGCCAGCCCAACGGCCCGCTGGCCAGCGACTCATCCAGATAGCGCTGGCCCATCGCCGCCGTCGGCAGCCGCGCGATCTCCGATGCCGCCAGTTCGTGGTTGTCGCCCAGCACCAGACTGCCGTCCTCCAGCTCCCGCGACAGCGGTGTCAGCGGCGCCCCGCGAAACTGCTGCTGTGCCCGAATGCTGTCCAGCGCCTGCGGCTCGATCGCCTCCAGCGCGCGATATTTCCAGTTGCGCCGCGAGGCCAGCAGCACGATGCGATTGGCATCGGCGAGCAGCACCGTCTCCCCCGCCTGGCGCCAGGTATCCTCCAGCGCCTCCAGCGAGACCTTGACCACCATGACGCCCAGCGGCTGACCCTCGGCCCCAAGCACCGGCGCCGAGACGAAATAGCCGGGACGCCCGGTGGTATTGCCGACGGCGAAGAATTCGCCGCGCCCGCGCGCCAGGGCATCGATGAAATAAGGGCGGTAGTCATAGCGATAGCCGACGAAGCTGTCTGGCTCATCGAAGTTGCTCGCGGCCACGGTCATGCCGTCGCGGTCGGTCAGGAAGATGGCCGCCGCGCCGGAGGCACGCGCGACACGCCGCAGATGCTGGTTGAGATCACTGCTCGAACCGAGGGGAGCGGCGGCATTGGCGGCGTCGCGTTCGTCTGAGGGGATAACAGGCGGCGTTGCCGCAGGCGGAACGCCCTGCTCGCCAAGGATGATACGCACACGGGCCTGGCGCGCCAGCAATTCCGGCAGCCACTGGAAGCGCGACAACTCAGCATTCAGGGTGCTGGCGTAGAAATTCAGACGAGTCGCAGCGTGCTGGCGAGCATCACGCTCGCCACGCGCCAGCTCCCAGTGCCAGAGAGCAAACAAGGCCATCAGCCCGGCCAGCAGACTGGCCGAGAGTGCCAACCAGGCCAGACGCCGACGGCGCAGCGCACTCAGCGTCATGGGCCATCACACCGCGCGAGCGCGGGCTCGCCCGGGCTCCGGTACTGCCCGCCTGCGAAGTGGTGGACAAGGCCAGAGAGGCGACGCTGAGGGCCGCCTCGTGGGGTTGCCATGCGTGGAGTTGGCATGCGCGAGGCGGTCACGGCGCGCCGATCACCGGCACGGTGCGCGCATCCAGGGCCACGGCGACCTCCACCAGCAGGTTGTCGAGGCGGCCCGGCGCGATATCGGCACCATTGCTGTCACCGCTCACGCTGAGACGAATCTGGCCGTTGACCTCGCTCACCCAGGCTTCCAACGCCAGCGGCGGCCGGGCAGCGTAGCTGGCATCGAGGCGCTCGAGATCCGGGTCTGCGCGCTCGATGATGAAGCCACGCTCCGCCAGCGTCGTCAGCAGGGTGACGAAGACCTGCTGGGAGGTCAGGGTGCCGCTGTTGGGGGCGATCACCGCGGTGCGCGAGTCCGGCGCATGGGTCGGCTGGTTCATGCAGCCACCCAGTACCAGCAGACCGGCGAGCAGCGTCGCGAGCCCCAGACGTTGCCACAGCGAGCGTGGAGATGCCTTGCGCATGTTCATCAGCGAACCTCCCGTGGATCACGACCCGCCAGCGCAGCCTGCAGCTGACGCTCGATCTGGCGGCAGCTGTCGCTGTCATTGTGAGGACGGGCATCGATGACGTAGCCGCCCTGATTGATGACCTGCTCATCGCGGATCACACGCACGCGCTCATCCGGCGCGACCAGCGAGATGCGCTCGAAGCTGATCGGGTCATCCCGGAAGGTGTCATTGCCGACGCCCACGCCGAAATCATTGCCCGCCGCGACGCCATAGCCCACCGAGAAGCCGATGCGCGAGCCGAAGGGCCCATCGATCGCGCCCAGGCCCGGCTGGTCCACCTTGCGCTCACCCGTCACCACGCCCAGCGCCTGTTCGCTCTCGCGGATCTTGTAGCCACGGGCCTCGACGACCTGCGCCGCGGCACGCAACCACTGATTGGCATCGCCCTCACGCGGAAAGATGCAGGCTTCGGGCAGGCCAGCGCTGTCATTCGCGGCCAGCGGGTCCTTGCCGGACAGGGCCGAGCAGCCGCTCAGCAGCACCAGCCCCACTGCGAGCAGTGTCATGCGCGGCAGGCGCGAGCGCGCTGACGTATCAGCCACGCTCGGCCGTGCGGGAAATTCGGGAAGTCGATGGAGCATGCGAACGTCTCCGGTCAGTCACTTGAGCCGGCGCTGCATCACGATTTTCACACCATGAGACACACCAGAGGCACTAGACTGACACATAAGTCTTGTAGGGTTTCTGCATAATTATGGTATCGAGACAGCGGAATACCCTGGATGCAGGAAGCCTCATCTTAGCGCCCAGCCATGCCAGCGCCTACCGTATCCAGCCCCCGACAATGCAAGCCAAGACCGTATCGCCATTGCCATTTCGCACGATGAACACGCAACGCCAGCGCTGCCAGGGCCGCTCGCTCGGCGCGCAAACCGCCGGTCAGCGCGCGCAACACTGGTTACATATGGAAACGATATCGGGCGGACAACTCACGACGCTACAGGTTCAATAAGTTACCATTATCGACGAATAGGCAATCAGGGAGAGAAATTTATGTCAGAAAATGCCGACCAGCCCACGGTCGCCAAGATCAATCCGCCAGTCTTCTTCGGCTCCGCCGTCGTGATTTTGGCGTTCGTGATCTTTACGGTCGCCATGCCGGATACCGCGCAGACCGCCTTCGGTCATGTCCAGACCTGGATCATCGACACCGTCGGCTGGTTCTACCTGCTGGCCATGGGCGTGTTCGTGATCTTCACGCTGGGTCTCGCCTTCTCGAGCTATGGCGACATCAAGCTGGGGCCAGACCATTCCGAGCCTGATTTCAGCTACGGCTCCTGGTTCGCGATGCTGTTTTCCGCGGGCATGGGCATCGGCCTGATGTTCTACGGCGTCGCCGAGCCTGTCTTCCACTTCACTGCGCCTCCGGTCGGCGATGCCGGCACCGTCGAGGCCGCGCGTGAAGCCATGAAGACCACCTTCTTCCACTGGGGCATCCACGCCTGGGGCGTCTATGCCGTGGTGGCGCTGGCGCTGGCCTACTTCAGCTTCCGCCACAACCTGCCGCTGCGCATCAGCTCTGCGCTGTATCCGCTGATCGGCAAGCGCATCCATGGCCCGATCGGCCATGCCGTCGATATCTTCGCCGTCTTCGGCACCATGTTCGGGGTCGCGACCTCGCTGGGTCTGGGCGTGCTGCAGGTCAGCTCCGGTCTGCATTATCTGTTCGATATCGACAACGACCTGACCACCCAGATCATCCTGATCGCCATCATCACCTGTCTGGCGACCATTTCCGTGGTCATGGGTCTGGACGGCGGCATCCGTCGTCTCTCCGAGCTGAACCTTGGTCTGGCACTGGCGCTGATGCTGTTCGTGCTGTGCGTGGGTCCGACCATCTTCCTGCTGCAGACGTTGATCCAGAACATCGGTGGCTACCTCAGCGAAGTGGTCGACAAGACCTTCAACATGTTCGCCTATATCCCCGAAGAGGGCCCGTCCAAGTGGCTGGGTGGCTGGACCCTGTTCTACTGGGGCTGGTGGATCGCGTGGTCCCCGTTCGTGGGCATGTTCATCGCACGCGTCTCGCGTGGCCGCACCATCCGTGAATTCGTCTACGGCGTGCTGTTCGTGCCGATGGGCTTCACCTTCCTGTGGCTGACCTTCTTCGGCGACAGCGCCCTGCACATGCTGCTGACCGATACCGCGGGCAACCTGGCAGAAGCGGTCTCCGCCGATGCGTCCGTGGCGCTGTTCAAGTTCCTGGAGCTGTTCCCGTTCGGTAGCATCACCTCCATGCTGGCCACCCTGCTGGTCGTGACCTTCTTCGTCACTTCCTCGGATTCCGGCTCGCTGGTCATCGACATGCTGACCTCCAAGGAAGGCGACGAATCTCCGGTCTGGCAGCGTGTCTTCTGGGCCTTCTCCGAAGGTTTCGTCGCCGTGGCGCTGCTGATGGCGGGTGGCCTGGGCGCGCTGCAGACCGCCTCGCTGGCCTCTGCCCTGCCGTTCGCGATCATCCTGATGTTCGTCTGCTATGGCCTGCTCAAGGCACTGCGTCTCGAGGGCGTCAAGCAACGCTCCATGCAGCACCTGAGCAACACGCCGGGCCACACCGCCGGTGGCGCACGCAGCTGGCAGAAGCGCGTCCAGACCCTGGTCGAGACGCCGCGCCAGAAGAACGTCGAGCAGTACCTGATCAACACCGTCACGCCGGCACTGGCGGATGTCGCGAAGGAATTCGAGGCCCAGGGCCTGGATACTCGCGTCAATGACGAGGAAGACCGCAGCTATCTGCAGGTCAGCCACGGCGAGGAAGTCGACTTCGTCTACGGTGTGCGGGTGCGCGAATACGCAGCACCGGCCTTCGCGCTGCGCAACGTCAAGCGCAAGGGCACCAGCGACGTGGAACGCCAGTACCGCGCCGAGGTCTTCCTGCGTGAAGGTGGCCAGACCTATGACGTCATGGGTTACACCAAGGAGCAGGTGATCGGCGATGTGCTGGACCAGTACGAGAAGCACATGCACTTCCTGCACATGGCGCGCAACTGACGCCTGAGCGTTGCAGAAGTGATGACAGCTGATGACATGGCTGTCGCAAAGGCCCCGCTCCGTGCGGGGCCTTTGCGTATGTGGCCGCAATCAGAATGTCCGAGCCGACGACATTGGCTGCAATATCCATGTGCGACCTTGAAAACCGCGTGTGCGCACCACATCTCTTACCAGGCATTCATCTACGGCTTGAGGGTGGTGCGCCGGCGACGATAGGGGTGGCCGATGAGGGCGATACAGTGAATTCGTTACCCTGCATCCCGCCCAGCCTCTACACTGGTGGCATACTGGCAGCACGGCTCGCCACCTGCATCTCCACTTTCCCCACAATGCCGTTCACTTCACATTTTTCAGGAGAGTCTTCATGTCCAACGATACCAATGCCATCGGCCTGCACACTGCCAGCGCCACTCAGCTGGCCGAGCACCTCAACATCCTGCTGGCCAACTACCAGACCTTCTACATGAATGCCCGTGGCTACCACTGGAACGTGAAGGGCAACCAGTTCTTCGAGCTGCACGTGAAGTTCGAGGAAACCTACACCGACCTGCTGACCAAGGTCGACGAGATCGCCGAGCGTATCCTGACCCTGGGTCACGAGCCGCTGCACGCCTACAGTGACTACGCGCGTGTCGCCACCATCAAGGAAGACACCCACGTCAGCGACGGCACGGCTTGCGTCAAGGGCCTGCTGACCGGTTACAAGTCCCTGATCGAACTGCAGCGCGAGATCATGTCCGTCGCGTCTGACGCCGACGATGAAGGTACCGCTTCACTGGTCGGTGACTACATCCGCGAGCAGGAAAAGACCGTGTGGATGCTGTCCGCCTACCTGGGCGAGTAAGCGCTCAAGCCAATGCAGCGCCAGGGCATGGCAGCGCGGATCTCTGATGCTGCTGTCTGACGCTGTACTTGACTGACACTGGGCCGCGAGGCATTCGCGCAGTGTGAACGCCGCCTTTCGACCCTGCACACGCGGGACTCGAAAGGCGGCGTTGTCATGTGGCCATGAAGGCCCGCCAGATACCGACCAGGAGGGTTGCATGTCACTGCCGCTGACACGTCTGCTACGCAAGCTGCTGCATGTGGCTGCCAAGCCCATGCGCCACGCACAGGGCAAGGATGGCTACGTCATTCACGCCTATCGTGGCTACGGCTCGCATAGCGAAGCCTTTCTGATGGGGCGCATCTTCCGCCAGCCCGGCTCACGCAGTCAGCTGGCTCCCGGCGCCGGGCGCGACCTGATGGATGTCGGTCGTCGCATGCTGCGCTGGGGCAAGAGCGGCGTCGAGGTAGAGATCGCGCTGGGGGACAACCGCACCACCGCCATCACCGACCGCGATGGCTACTTCAGCGTGCATCTGCCGCTCGATGAGCCGCTGGAGCACCAGGGCCAGTGGCATACCGCCCGCATCACCGCGTGTCCGCCGAAGCAGCCTCCGGTGGAAGGCGAGGCGCAGGTCTATCTGCCGCCCATCAGCACACGTCTCGGGGTGATCAGCGATATCGACGACACCGTGATGTACACCGGCGTCGCCAACAAGCTCAAGATGCTTTACCGCCTGTTCATCGAGTCCGCCGAGCGCCGCACCGCCTTCCCCGGCGTGGCCGCGCTCTATCAGGCACTCCATGAGGGTGATGACGGCCAGCAGCAGCGCCCGCTGCTCTATGTATCGCGTGGTCCGTGGAGCATCTACGAGATGCTGGAGGTCTTCTTCCAGCACAACCGCATTCCGGTCGGGCCGATCCTGTTTCTGCGTGAGTGGGGGCTGACGCTGCAACGCCCGCTGCCCAGACGCTCCGAAGACCACAAGCAGGCGCTGATCGAGAAGATGCTCGGCCTGTATGACGAGATGCAGTTCCTGCTCATCGGCGACAGCGGCCAGCATGACCCGGAAGTCTACGCCGAGGTCGTACGCCGCTATCCCGGTCGCATCTGCGCGATCTACATTCGCCAGATAGGCGATTCGGACTCGCGCAAGGCCGAGCTGGACCGGCTCGGCGAGGAGCTGGCCGCCCTCGGCTGCGTGATGCTGTTGAGCACCGATAGCCTCGACATGGCGCACCACGCGCATGCCAACGGCTACATCGATGCCGCCAGCGTCGAGATGGTACGTGCCGAGATCGAGCATCAACTCGCCGACGAGCCGGCCTGAGCGCCTCGCTAGTCAGCGGATAGATAGCTGGCACTATCGCGGTACTACAACGCAAGACGGAGCCCCCAGGGTCTCCGTCTTGCGTTGCGCGCGACTGACATCTGCCTCACCGAACGACTCTGCCGAATGACGGCCTCAGGCGATGCGTGAGCGAATCAGCTGATCGAGCGACAGGCGTCCCGGGCCTTGCAGTACCAGCACCAGCAGGCTGGAGAGCCACAAGCCGTGGGTCACCCAAGCATGGGGATAGACGAACAGCTGGATGGTCAGCGTCATGACGGCAAGCCCCAGCGCCGCGAAGCGCGTCCCCAGCCCCAGCCACAGCATCACCGGGAAGAGGTGCTCGGCAATGGTCGCCAGCCAGGCGGCCAGCACTGGCGACACCAGCGGCAAGGCGTATTCATGCTCGAACAGAAAGAAGGTGCTGTCCTTGATCGAGAAGCCGTCGACCTTGGTCTGCGCCGACATGAAGAATACCGCGCCGACGATGATGCGCATCAGGATCAGCACCGCATCCATGCGCAGGTTTTCCAGCCAGACGAACACTTTCAGGACCTGCCCCGCCACACCGGTACGAACCGCAGGCGTCGTTGATGATTCAAGGCTCATGATGAGGCCTCCTCAAGGGTGCGCCAGGGCGCGAAGGGTCAAACAGAAAGAGCCGAGCAGAAAAGAACCAGGCAGGATCAGGTCGGCGCGCGGAAGGCACCACTTGCCAGCAGGGGGGCCAGCAGCGGCCCCAGCTCCTGCTCGGGGTGCGCGTCCGCGAGCCGCGCTGCCGCGTCCGCCAGCGTCTGCCCCGCCAGCAGCAGTTCGAGCAGCAAGGCAGCAGCTTCGCACAGCACCGTGACCTGCACCTCCAGCGCCGGGCGTGTGATCAAGATCCGCTCCGGGCGCGCGATAGCCAGACCTTCAAGCGTCGCGTCGGCATGCTGATGGCGCTGCCAGATCTCGAGCACCGCATGCTCCAGGTGCAGCAGACAAGCCGCGGGGTGCGCCGAGAACCTGAGTTCCATCACCGCCGCGGGCGGCAGTCCCGCCAGCTGAGTCGGCACCAGGGCTTCGGCGTCCGCCGCGTGGTAGGCCACCAGGCGAGCGGCCTCGAAGCGGGCCAGGTCCACCGCATAGAACGGCAGCTGAGCGGCCGACACCTGACGCGTCTCGACCAGTGTGGTCAGGGTCGCGTGCAGGGTCTCGGCAAGCCCGGCCCCGTACTCCATCATCAGCGGTGAGCGCGGCAGATGCTGGCGGGAATGATCATGGGCCAGGGCCGCAAAGAAGCGCTCGCCCACCACCTGACGGGTCACCGGATAGGCCTCTTCCAGCGCACTGATCAGGCTGGCCCAGACATTGTTGCGATAGACATCCAGGCGCTGCTGATGGCCTGCCTCGATACCCAGAAGCGCGGCATCGGGCTGGGTGAGTGCCTCGATGAAGGCGCGCTGCCAGTCGGGCTGGCGCTCAGCGCTGGCATGCCGCTCGAGAGAGGTCATCGGTCGCCCTCCATACCGGAGCGCGTCAGCTGCTGCGCCCGTGTGCTGTGCAGCAACGCCTGAGCGCGCGTGGTCTGCCCCAGCAATACCTCCAGCGCCGGCACCTGGGTATCCCACTCAATCAGCGTCGGACGCGGCCCGATGCGATTGATGAAGTCGGCATACAGCGCCCAGACCTCATCGCAGACCGGCGCGCCATGGTTGTCGATCAGCAGGCCTTCACGCGAGTCCTCGCCATGCCCCGCCAGATGGATCTCCCCGACGGCGTGGCCCGGAATGGACTCCAGCCAGGCCGCAGGATCGATCCCGATGTTGTGCGCCGAGACGAAGACATTGTTGACGTCGATCAACAGTCCGCAGCCACTGCGCTCGACCAGGCGAGTGAGGAAATGCGTCTCGGGAATCAGTTCCGCCCCCAGCTCGCGCGCATCGAAACGCAGATAGTGGGCGGGATTCTCGATCAATACCTGACGGCCCAGGGTGTCCTGCAACTGCATCAGGTTATCGCTGACCCGTGCCAGCATCGCGTCCGTCAGCGGTACCGGCAGCAGGTCGTTGTAGAAGTGGCCGCTATGGCCGGCCCAGGCCAGGTGTTCTGATACGCTGGTGGGCGGATGACGCTCGCAGAGCGTTCTGAGGCGCGCCAGATGCATGGCATCCAGCGGGCGCTCCGATGCCAGCGACAGGCCGACACCATGAATCGAGAGCGGATACTCCTGCAACGCATCCAGCCGGGCATGGGGTGCCCCGCCGGCGCCCATGTAGTTCTCGGCATGAATCTCGAGAAACCCCAGCGCCGGGCGCGACGACATCAGCTCACGCACATGCTGCGCCTTGAGGCTGATGCCGACGGCCATCTCGTCGAGGGACGGATAGGCCGTACCGAAATCCGGACTGCCGGAGGAAGGGGATGGCTGGTGCATGAAGACCTCTCGAGGCGGCGAACGTCCGGTGGAGGCGTGGCGCCAGGCCACCGGACGTCAAGTTCGGGGGGATGCTCGGGAAAGTCCGAGCCAGCCCCGAGGCGTGATGCTTACTTGATCTCTTCCAGGCTGCCGGTGCCATTCGGCGTCTCGATGGAGGTGCAGGTGCCTTCCGGAACCAGCTTCCAGGCATTGCCCTGATAATCGACGGTGGAAGTCCCGGCACACGAAGTGCCCGGGCCAGCGGCGCAGTCATTCTCACCGGCCAGCGACACGCCGTAGCACTTTTCCATGCCGGCCGCGTGGGCCGGGAGGGAGACGACAGCGGTAGACAGAGCGACAGCGGTTCCGAGTGCGGAGGCCAGGGCAAAAGCGGTCTTGGCGGACTTGTTCGTCTTGGTAGACATGGGCACATCTCCTGAGAAAATGCTCTTTAATGAGCCAAACGTTATTTATCTATCACTTTCACCCCTGCGCTGCGGGCTCAATCCAACTTACGGGGGGCTTGGGGAGATGGATGCAGAAAAGATCGAAATTCTTGCCGCGACTCGACAATATCGCGCTGACCGCACTCCCCTCATCGCATGCGGAAACGATACCCCGCGCTTGCGTTGACCTCTCCATGCAAACGCCAGCGGCCCCATATAGGGGCCGCTGGCGTCGACTGTCATCTGCTGTCTGAGGGCATGTCGCAACGTTTTCGTAACGTCAGTCGCAACGGCTGCCTGCAGTGCTGCAGGCGATGAGGCCGATCAGCTATCGCCCTGCCACTTGCGCTCCATGAGCTCCCAACGCGAGAGCAACGCAGGCGCCTGCCCTGACTCGGTGTCCAGTGTCTCTGTGTCCAGTGCTTCGGCACCCGGTACTTCGGCGCCCGGCGCTCCGTCGACATCCTGGCCTTCACTGGCCGCCGCTTCTTCACTGGCAGGCGCTTCTTCACTGGCAGGCTGTTCGGACGCGGGCTGGCGATCAAGCGCCGACGGCGCGGATGTCGGCGGCTGACCCAGCGCCTGCTCGGGTTGATGCAGGGTGTCGCGCGACTGGCGCACCAGCGCTTCCGGCAGTGGCTTCTTCATGCGCGCGCCGAGTTCCAGCAGCTCCTCGGCCCGGCTGATCAGATTGCCGCGCCCGCTGGCCAGCCGCTTCATGGCGGTATCATGCGCCTCGCGCGTGCGTCCCAGCTGAGTGCCCAGCTCCTCTAGGGATTCGGCGAGGCCGCGGAACTTGTCAAGCAGCGCTCCCGCGCGCTCCCCGATCACGCGCGCATTGTCGTTCTGACGCTCCAGGCTCCACAGACTCGCCACGGTGCGCAGACTGGCCAGCAAGGTGGTCGGCGTCACCATCACCACGCCCTGGGTGAAGGCGTCCTGGAACAGGCTGTCATCGTGTTCGAAGGCCAGCGCGAAGGCCGGCTCCATCGGCAGGAACAGGAACACGAAGTCCGGCGAGCCCAGCCCCTCGATGGCGGGATAGTTGCGCCGCGCAAGCCCGGTGACATGGCCACGCACCGAGGTCAGATGCGCACGCAGCGCGCGTGCTCGCGTCACGTCGTCCTCGGCGTTGACGTACTCGGTGTAGGCGGTCAGCGAGACCTTGGCATCGATGATCAGATGCTTGTTGTCCGGCAGGTAGACGATGGCATCCGGACGCTGGCGTCCGCCCTCGCCGGTGAACGACACCTCGCGCTTGAACTCGATGCCATCACGCAGACCGGAGCGCTCCAGCACGGTCTCCAGAATCATCTCGCCCCAGTTGCCCTGCATCTTGCTGTCGCCCTTGAGCGCCCGCGACAGGTTGGCCGCCTCCTCGGTGATCTGGCGATTGAGCCCCGCCAGCTGGTCGAGCTGACTCTTGAGGCTGGTGCGCTCACGTACCTCCTCGCCATGCAGCTGCTCGAGGCGTTGACGGAAGTCGCCGACCTGCTCACGAAACGGCTTGAGCAGCTGCTCGAGCTGGGCGCCACTGGCGGCGGTGAAGCGTTGCTGGCGCTCCTCGAACACCTTGCCCGCCAGCTGCTCGAATTCCTGACTCAGGCGCTCGCGCGAGTCGTTGAGCAATGCCAGCTGCTGCTCGTGATGGCTGGCCTCCTGACGCTGGCGCGTCACCAGCGAGGCATGCGTCTCGCGCAGCTCGGCGTAGCGTTCGCTCAGTGTCTCGAGACGCTCTTCACGCTCCAGCAGCTGCGCCTCCAGCACTTCCTGCTGGCGGGTCAGGCTGCGCGCCAGCGTCTGCTGCTCACTCAGGGCGCGTGACTGTTCATCAAGACGCCCCTGCAGCGATTCGCGCAGCGTGGCGAGTTGCTCCGTCAGGGCATCGCGCGCCTGGCGCGCCTCTTCCAGCGACTGGCTCAGATAGCGTTGCTGCTGCTCCGCCTGCTGCCCATCCAGTGCGGCACGCTGCTCGATCAAGGCCGCTCGCTGCTCGGCCTGTTGCTGGCGCTCACGCGACTCGTCCAGCGAGGCCTGCCACGCTTGCTGCATCGACTGCTGCTCCTCCTCACTGCTCTCCTGCAGGGCATGGAGCTGCTCGCGGGTTCGCCGCCAGCCCAGCCCCAGGGCCAACGACAGCATCAACAGCACGCCGACCAGCAACCACATCACGGCGGAAGATTCAGAAAGCAGCGACATCGGGCACTCCATGGCCTGTGAAAACGCAGCGGGGTCACCCCCCTTGAAAGTCAGTATCGCGCATCCATGTCTTGAGTGTCAGGGCACGAAAGGACGGGAATTGCCTGCCATCAGCGTGCAGTGCTCACCACGATGAGTGACGCACGCCGAGAGCAGAATTCACCACTTCTCTGCCCAACACGCTCGCAAGAGCCGAAGCACGGAAAGGAGATTCGCATGACACAGCAGACCGATCAGCAGACACGTCAACAACTGCAAGGTAAGCGCGTGGCCATTCTCGCGACCCATGGCTTCGAGGAATCCGAGCTCGCGGTGCCGCGTGCCGCACTGCAGGAGGCGGGCGTCGAGGTAGACATCGTCTCGCCGGAGAAAGACGGCATTCGCGCCTGGGCCGAAACCGACTGGGGCGAGAAGTATCAGGTCGACACCCCGCTCAGCGATGCCAGCGAACACGACTATCACGGCCTGGTGCTACCGGGTGGCCTGTTCAATCCGGACACCCTGCGTCAGGACGAGAGCGCACTGAGCTTCGTGCGCAGCTTCTTCCAGGCCCACAAGCCGGTCGCCGCCATCTGTCACGCGCCGTGGATCCTGATCGATGCCGGCGTCGTCGAAGGCCGTCAGATGACCTCCTTCCCTTCCGTCGCACAGGACCTGAAGAACGCCGGCGCCGAGTGGCAGGACAGCGAAGTGGTGTGTGACAGCGCGCTGGTCACCAGCCGCAAGCCTGCAGACCTTGATGCGTTCAACGCCAAGCTGCTCGAGGAACTGGCCGAAGGCAAGCACCAGCATCAGCACGCCTGAGGCCGCAAGCCAGAGAGCCGCAAGCTAGACAGCCGCACGCTTTGAAGCTTGAACAGACAGACGCCCCTGCCACTTCGGCAGGGGCGTTTTCGTTGTCTCAAGGGCGCAATCCGGTGCCTTGGCGGCAGAAGTGAAGTGTCCTCGCAGCACTGGCTGAACCCCTCATCTCCGAGGTTCGTTGGCCATTCTGCAGCCGTGCATCCCAGAACCTCATTGCGAGCAACCACTTACGCTACAGGCAACGCAATCTGGACAACTCAGCTCCACAACAACACGACAAGCGACGCACGGAGACATTAGCGAACGCCTTTCGTAAAAGGCGCTGCGACACGATATTCTGACGACAAGGATCCTCTTGGGTGACTGACCGACCATACGGGAGACCGCCCCATGCATATCTCTACCTTGACCACAGCCCTTCACTCTCCGCTGACTTCCCTGCTGCCCTCCTTACTTCTGGGACTGACGCTGATGCTCGCCACGCCGACGCTGGTCGCCGCGGATGACCGCCATCGCGCGCAGGGCCAGCACAGCGAGCGCCACAGCACGCCGCACAGTCGCCACGAGGCGATCAAGCGCCGCCACCTCAGGATGTTCGACGAGCCACGCGTGGAGCGCCATCACTCGCGCCATGACATCCGCCGCCATGTTCCCAAGCGCCGCCACTATCAGCATGGGCGCCATGAACACGACCGCTACCGCCCGTACTTATACCAGAACCGTGACTCCGGTCGGCATGGCATACGCCGCTACCATAACGGCGTGAGCATCGGCATTCCGGCGATCCGCATCAATATCAACTGAGCTTGCGCACTCTCATCACGCCAAGCCAGCGCCTGATGCCCAGAAATGACGACGCCCCCGCAGGCTGACCTGCGGGGGCGTCGTTCGTCTACGTGACGAGTCTTGCCTGAGAGTTGCTCAAGCGGCCTTGGCAGGCTCGGCGAGTTCGGTGATCAGGCCCTTGAGCACCTGCCAGAATTCACCGACCGACTCGACCTCGACCCGCTCGCTGGGCGAGTGGGCACCGCGAATCAGCGGCCCGAAGGAGATCATCTCGAGCTGGGGATACTTGGCCCCCAGGATGCCGCACTCGAGTCCGGCATGGATGACCTTGATCTCCGGCGCTCGGCCGGTGACGCTCTCGTGCAGGCTGCAGAAGCGCGCCAGCAGCTGCGCATCCGGCGCCGGCTGCCAGCCCGGATAGGCATTCTCGGCCACGGTGGTCGCGCCGATCAGCGCAAAGAGCCCACGAATGCGTTGCTCCATCATGGTCACGGCATCATCACGCAGCGAGCGCACCAGCGCGCAGAGATGGAAACGCCCCTCGCGCAGCTGCACCACGCCGAGGTTGTTGGAGGTTTCCACCACGCCTTCCACCGCCGCGCTCATGCGCTCGACCCCGTAGGGCGCGGCATCCAGCACCGCGACCAGCCGCTGGGTGTCCTCGACGGACAGCGCATTCTCGGCATTGCCGCGGGTCACGCTGAGCGAGACATCCGGGTCCGTCTCGCGCAGCTCATCGCGAATCTGGGCCTCGAAGTCCGCGAGGCGCTGGCGCGCGGCGGCGACGCGCTCGTCATAGATCACCACGCCGACCGTGGCCTCACGCGGCAAGGCATTGCGCAGCGTACCGCCAGACCAGCTGACCAGACGCGGCTTGAACTCGGCCAGCGCGACCAGCGCGCGTGACATCAGGCGATTGGCATTGCCGCGCCCACGATGGATATCGAGCCCGGAATGGCCACCGACCAGGCCGCCGATGGTCAGCTCCAGCTCCGCTTCGGCATCCTTCAGAGAGGAAGTGGCAAACTCGTGGGCGACATTGATGTCCGCGCCACCGGCACAGCCGATATAGACCTGACCGCGGTCTTCCGAATCCAGATTGAGCAGGTAGCGCCCTTCCAGCCAGTTCTCGGCCAGATTCAGCGCGCCGCCCATCGAGGTTTCCTCCTCGAGGGTGAACAGCGCTTCCAGCGGGCCGTGCACGAGGCTGTCGTCTTCGAGAACGGCCAGCGCCGCCGCGACGCCGAGACCGTTGTCGGCCCCCAGAGTAGTGCCGCGCGCCTTGAGCCAGCCGTCTTCCAAGTAGGTGTCGAGGGAATCACGGGTGAAGTCGTGATCACTGTCGCTGGCCGCCTGGGCGACCATGTCGAGATGGCCCTGCAGCACGATGCCCGCTGCGCTCTCGTGGCCGGGGGTGGCGGGCTTGCGCAGACGCAGGTTGCCGAAAGCGTCGCGATCATGGGCGAGACCACGCGCTTCGGCCCAGTCGATCAGATAGGCCACCAGCGCGGCTTCATGCCCGGACGGGCGCGGGATATTGCACAGAGTGCGGAAATGACGCCAGAGGATGGCGGGGTCCAACGTATCGATATGCTCATTCATGGCGAAGATTCCTGTTCTTGTCATCAATGAGCATACGGAACAGCGGACGGGCGTGGCTAGTGGTTGTCGACACCTATCGATCAGTGACTTCGAATATGCAAGGATGACAATCACGACCCTGCTGACAGCTGCATGCCATTCCTCACCCTCATCGGAGCCTTTATGCCTCGTCGACTACTGCTGCTGACCGCCATCTCCGCCACTGCCGGCCTGCTGATGCTGAGTGGCTGCTCGCCGATTCCTGACATGCCCGGCCCGATCGGCATTCCGGGCCTCTGAGCCGCGCCCGGCCGCTCTGCTCTTGTCAGACAGGCTTGACCGATGCTCATGTCAGATGAGCTTGTCAGACGGCCTTGTCATTCGCTCTGTTCGATCAGGCGCCCGGCGGCCGCTCGGCACCAGCGATCGCGCGCCTTGCGGCCCACGATGCCCTGCCCCTCGGCCCAGCTGACGAAGGCAGGCGCATCCTGTCCGCCCAGCGCCAGCACCAATCCGTGACGTGACGCCTCATCGAGTCGTGCAGGCTCACAGGCCTCGAGTGCTGCCTCGAGCCACGGCCGCACCAGCGCCAGCCCCCCGCCACCACGGCGATACCAGCCCAGTCGCTGCGCGCATGCGGCTGGCGTCAGCGTGGCCAGATCTGCCTCACTTCCTCGCTGCCGCAGCCTGTCGACCAAGGCGGGCGGCAAGCCGTGCAGCTCATGGGTGAGCAGGCTGGGCAGCAGGCGCTGGAAGTCCTGCTGCAGCGCGCCGAGCAAGGCATCCTGCGCCAACTGCCCGCGCGGCGCAGATGCGCCACTCCCGCTCTCGCCGATGGCCTTGCCCATCATCACCGCGTGCTCGCCACTGGCGGCATCGCGCTTGAGGCCCATGCGCAGCGGCACGAAGCCCTGCGCCAGCCAGAAGGCGACCAGATCGGCCTCGGCCCCGAAGCTGGTGCCGAGCCGCGTGACGCCTGCCGCCAGCGCCTGCTGCTCCAGCGCCTGGAGCAAGCGCGCGCCCTGACCACGCCGCCACAGCGCGGGATGCACCGCGATACGCAGCACCCGCCACCAGCGGGCCTCGGCGGCGCCCTGGTGGCCTGCATGCGCCGCCAGCGACTGTGCCAGCAGGTGCCCCCGCGGCCGCCGCTTGCCGCACCAGATGTCATGCGCCAGGGGCGCCGGGAAGCCGCCCTCCTCGACGGCGGCCACCACCCCCAGCCAGGCATCACGCCCAGTCGTGACGTCTCGCTGACGAATCGCCGTCAGCGTGAGCCCCGGCGTGTCGAGCAGCTGGCGCAGGTCCGCCGGTGTGGTGCGGTAATGCGCCTGCACCAGCAGGCCGAACAGCTGCCGCAACGCCGCCTCGTCACGCGCCAATGCATCACGCTCCAGTACGACAATGTCGCAGCCCTCCAGCCACTGCTGAGCATTCTTCGCGCATGGCTCAGGCAGCTCAGGCGGCTGCGCCGAGAGCAGCAGCAGGTCATCGGTCAATGCTTCCAGCGGGTCGCCGGGCGCCCAGCGCACGGGCGTCGTCATCTCCAGCGCCTGCCAGCCGGGACACTGGCGCTCGAGATGATGGCGAAACCGCAACTGGAAGCCGCGCCCGGTGCCTTCATAGCCATGCACGGTGGTGGCGAAGGCGATGCGCGGGAAATGCGCCAGATAGCCTTTCAGCAATGGCGTGGGGATGGCAGCGGCTTCATCGACGAACAGCCGCGGCAGCACCTCATCGTGACAGGCGAGGCGAGCCGCCTCGATGGCATCCGGCGCCAGAAAACGCAGCTCGCTGCCGGAAGCCGTATCGTCCTCCGCCTGCCCAGCCTGGGCCTGAGAGAGAGAATGAGCCGCCGGCAGCCGGAAGACATTGCCCTCGCGCTGCCCCCGGGGCAGCAGGGCCGCCAGCCGCGCGAAGATCGCGCTGACCGCCGCAGGGCGTGGCGCCGTCAGCCAGACATCCTCCCCCGCCGCCAGACAGCGCGCAGCGGCTATGCCCAGCGCGGCGCTCTTGCCACGCCCTCGATCCGCGCTGATCACCAGCGGCGACTCTGGCGCAAGTGAAGCCAGTGCAGCGACCACCTCGGCCTGATCCTGCGTCAGGCAATCACGATCAGGAATGCCCGCCGTACAGCCCTCGGGCTGCGCCGGAGTCGGGTTCGAAACGGGGTCACCCGGCAACGCCTCGTTCTCCGCCCACCGCACGACGGTCGTGTCCTGCTGCAAGCGTCGCGCAACACGCGCCAGGTAACGGGCCGTCAGTTGCTCTCGCGTCATCGGCCAATGCGCCAGACGCGCATAATCATCGTCCGGCAGCGGACAAGGCTTCCGGACACCCCACTCGTCCGGCGTCAGCAACACCAGCAACCCGCCGGCTTTCAGCGTACCGGAGACGGCGCCGAAGGCATCAGGGTCAAGACCGCTCTCCAACGCATCGAAGATGACCAGTGACTGCTCTCCGCCCAGCTGAGTGGCGGCCTTGGCCATCGGCAACTGACGTGGGGAAATCGAATTCGATGACGCCAGTTCCACGCCAGCCCCAAGCCACAATGGCGACAGGCCGCCATCCGGCCAGACATCGCAGAGTGCCAATGCACGCTCATGTGCGACGCTTGCGGCACTGATCCACAGCAAGCCGCGCGTCTGCTCCGCCAGAAGTCGTGCATGCAGTGTCCGGCACCACTGCCGAAGGTCGGAAAGGTCCATCGGCATATCGGGTTCGAGAGAAGTCGTTGTCATGGCGCGCAGCATGCCGCATGCCGCCACTGCAGACCAGCAGGGGGGACGGTTTCTGGAGAGAACAAACATCTTTGGGCGCATATCGCTAGTTAAGACATATTTCATATACAAAAACACCCCGTTGCAACATGAGCAACGCACGCGGCGCATTGTTGAGAATGGTTATATTTAAACTTATCGGGATAATGAGCTGCTGATTCCTCCCAACAAGAGCCATTCCCATGTCGCAACGCCACACCGTCACTACCACGCTATCCCGCGCGCTCAAGCCTGCGCTGATCGCCATGAGTCTGGCGGCACCGTTCGTGGCCGGCCAGGCTTTTGCACTGGAATACCCGATCGGTACGCCGGCCAAGGAAGGTGGCATGGAAATCGCTGCCGTCTATCTGCAACCGGTCGTCATGTCCCCGCAGGGCAAGTTGCCGGCCGACAAGGCAGACGTCCATCTGGAAGCCGATATCCACGCGCTGATGGAGAATGACAACGGCTTCGCGCCGGGTGACTGGATTCCGTATCTGGGCATTCACTACACCCTGACCAAGTCCGGCAGCGACACGCCGATCGAAGGCAAGCTGGTGCCGATGATCGCCAATGACGGCACTCACTACGGCGAGAACGTCAAACTGGATGGTCCGGGCAAGTATCACCTGACCTTCGAGATCCAGCATCCGGACATGCCACGCCATGTCGACAAGGAAACCGGTGTCGCTGAATGGCCGGATACCATCACCACCGACTACGACTTCGTCTATGCCGGTGTCGGCAAGAAGGGCGGCTACTGAGCCACCCTCAGCGCCGAGACGCGCGCCTCATGAGATCCTGCCAATGGCCGCCGGTGCTGATGACTGCACCTGCGGCCATTGGTCGCTTGATCACCGGCGCCATGGCCTGCAGCTTACGATGCCCGGCTTGTCCACTTCACTGACCTGGAGCCTTCCATGCGTCTGTCCCGTCGCCTGAGCGTCCTGCGACTCATCCCTCTGCTCGCCATTCTGCTGCCTGCATTGTTGCCCTCGGGCCTGGCAGCCGCCTCTGACATGCCTTCCTACGACCTGACCCTCGAGAATGGCACCCTGAAGCCGGAAGTGCTGAAGGTGAAGGCTGGCGAGAAGTTCGTCATCCAGCTGCACAACGCCGGCAACACGCCCGCCGAGTTCGAGAGCAACTCGTTGCGCAAGGAAAAGGTGCTGGCGCCGGGCGTGAAGTCCTTCGTGGTCATCCATCCTCTGCGGGCCGGTAGCTACGACTACTTCGATGATTTCCACCTGCCGGATGCCCGCGGCAAGGTCATCGCCACGGACTGATGCATATCTTCATGTCCATCACGCACGTCGCCCTCAGCCTCAGCCGCAATCCCCATCTCTTCCCTGCCAGTGCGCGAACTGCCCCGCAGCCCCTTGCGCCTGCCCGCTGCTCCCGAGAGTCCCGCCATGTTTGATCAGGTCCTGTTTATCGTCTGGCGCGAAAGCGTCGAAGCCATTCTCGTCGTCGGCATCATGCATGCCTGGCTGGTGCAGTCCGGCACACGCGCAGGCCTTCGCTACCTGTGGGGTGGTGTCGTCGCCGGCCTGGTACTGGCCGGCTTGATGGGTGCTGCCCTCATGGGTGCCAATACCTGGCTGACCGGCACCGCACAGGAAGTCTTCCAGGCAGCACTGGTGCTGGTCGCCTGTCTGTTGATCACCCAGATGGTGCTGTGGATGCGCACCAAGGGCCGCACCCTCAAGGCTGAACTCGAGAGCGGGCTGGCCAATGCCGTCTCTTCCGGCAGCTACTGGGGCGTGGCGATTCTGGTGGCCATCGCCGTGGCGCGTGAAGGCGCGGAAACGGTGGTATTCCTCTACGGCATGGGCGCCGCCAGCCTGCAGTCCGGGGGTATCGGCAGCTTCTCTCTCGCCGCCGGGATCGGCTTCGCGCTGGCCGTGGCGACCTTCATGGCACTGCAGCTGGGGTCGCGGCTGTTTTCCTGGAAGCTGTTCTTCCGTGTCACCGAAATCCTGTTGCTGCTGCTGGCCGCCTCACTGTTGATGTCCGGGCTTGAGCAATTGATCGGCCTGGGCTATCTGCCGGCCGGCATGGACCCGCTGTGGGATTCCAGCTGGCTGCTGGATGACGGCAGTGGACTCGGTGGCCTGCTGGCGACCTTCGCCGGTTATCGCGCCTGGCCTGCCACCACCATGGTGCTGGGCTATGCCGCCTACTGGGCCATCGTGATCAGTCTGATGAAGCGTCAGCGCAAGGTCGAGCGCAAGGACCAGCGCAATCAGCTGGCCAACCGCGCCCGTAGCTGAGAACTGCCTGCGAGCCAGCGAACAGAAGAAAGAGGAAGCATTCATGGCTAATTGCGGCTCACGCCCCCATGGCGGTGTCCCTGACATCATCGCCAGCGATGCGGGTGCAGCGCGAAATGCCAGGGGCACGCGCATCGCGCGCTTCGGACAGGCGATGCAGCAGCGTCGTGGACTGATTCAGCTGATCCAATGGCTGGTAGTGGGGATCTATGCCTTCCTGCTGGTCGTGCCTGCGTTGCTGCCACTGCCGGACTACCAGGCCCACATACTCACCAGCCTGACGGTATTTGCCGAGTTCGTGTTCTGGGGGCTGTGGTGGCCCTTCGTGCTGATCAGCATGGTGCTGATGGGGCGTGTATGGTGCGGCGTCTTCTGCCCAGAAGGCACCCTCACCGAGGCCGCCAGCCGTATCGGCCTCGGCCGACCGATTCCCGGTTGGATGCGCTGGGGCGGCTGGCCCTTCGTGGCTTTCCTCGGCACGACGCTCTATGGCCAGCTGGCCAGTGTCTATCAGTACCCGCTTGGCGCGCTGGTGGTGCTGGGCGGCTCGACGGTGGCTGCCATCATCGTCGGCCTCATCTACGGCAAGGGCACGCGCGTCTGGTGCCGCCAGCTGTGTCCGGTGAATGGTGTCTTCAACCTGCTGGCCCGCCTGTCGCCGACGCATTTCCGTACCGACCAGGCCCAGTGGACGGCGCACAATCAGGCCATACGCGAGGGGAACGCCGTGCGCACGCACGCCCCTGACTGCGCGCCGCTGATTCCCCTCAAGCAGCTCGACAGTGCCGGTGACTGCCACGTCTGTGGTCGCTGCAGCGGTTACAAGGGTGCCATGCAGCTGGAATGGCGCGCACCGGGCGCAGAGCTCGTCGAGCCGCCGCAGCCGGTGCGTTTCACCCACTACTCGGTACTGGTGTTCGGTCTGCTCGGCGTCGCCATCGGCGCCTTCAGCTGGAGCGCCAGCCCGTGGTTCGTTGCCCTCAAGCAGCAACTGGCCGTATGGCTGATCGAGCACGACATGATGTGGGCACTGACGACCTCGCTGCCCGCGTGGATACTGACCAACTATCCTGCGCACAACGACGTCTTCAATCTGCTCGACGGCGGCCTGATCACGGCGTGGATCGTGGCCGGTGGCTGCCTGCTGGGCGCCATCACCAGTGTGCCACTGCTGGTCGGCAACCTGCTGATGGGCGGCAAGGCCACGCTGTCACGCATGTGGCATCTGTCGCTGAGCCTGATCCCGCTGGGCGGGCTTGGCGTCTTCCTTGGCCTCTCCTCCACCACCATGACGCTGCTGCGTGGTGATGGCATCAACCTGCTGTGGGCCAATGACCTGCGCGCCACCCTGCTGGCACTGGCATGCCTGTGGGGATTACGCCTTGCCTGGCGCATCACCGGTGAGCAGCGCAACAGCGGCCAGCTGGCGGGGAAGGTGTCACGCGTCATCGGAACTGCCAGTGTCGCGGTCGCTTTTCTGCCAGCACTGGCCATCTGGTACCTGATGTTCTGGGGCTGGTAAGGCCGCTCTTTCGACAGGCACCTGTCGTAAAGCCCCCACGCAGAAGGCCCGCCGATCGGCGGGCCTTCTGCGTTCAGCGTTCAAGCGCTGTCACGACTCAGCTGTCATTCTTCACGAGCACGATCAGTCCTCAAGCACAGGCTTGTCCGTCTTGGCGGGGGCCGGATGTGGCTCCGGCTTGCGGAACAGGAAGGCGACGACGCTGCCGACCACATAGACCGTCCCAAGCCACAGGAAGAGGTTGTCGTAGGACAGCACCTCGGCCTGAGTACTGATGCGCTGGGCAATCATGCCGACACCCGCCCGCAATGGATCAGCAAGACTGTTGAGACTCAGCTGGTAAGAGATGAGCTGATCGACCACCTCCTGACGCCCGAGATCCACCGCTCCGATCAACTGATTCCAGTGATAGTCCTCACGCAGCTCGAGGATGGTGTCGATCAGCGCCAGCCCCACCGCGCCGCCCAGATTGCGCATCACGTTGAACAGACCACTGCCGTTGCCGACGTCATGTGCTGACAGCCGGCCCAGCGCCAGGCGCGAGACCGACAACAGCACCATGATCTGCCCAGCCCCCCGAATCACCTGTGGCCAGAAGAAGGCGTTGTAGCCTGATGCCGATGTCAGGTGCATGTTGAGCCCGGTACCGATGCCAGTGAGCACCAGGCCGATGCACAGCATCAGGCGCAGGTCGATCGTGTCGGAGAGCTTGCCGGCCAGCGGTGCCATCAGGAACATCACCACACCACTGACGAACATCACATCGCCGATCTGCACACTGGAAAAGCCCGCGACCGTGCCCAGATACAGCGGCACCAGATAGACCAGCCCATAGAGCACCACGCCGATCCAGAAGCCGACCAGTGCCCCCAATGCGAAGTTTCTGTCCTTGAAGACACGCAGATCGACGATCGGATTGTCGATGGTCAGCGTGCGCCAGAAGAACCCGATGGCCGCAAGCCCGCAGATGACCGTCCAGAACAGGATCAGCGAACTGGCGAACCAGTCATCACCCGCCCCCTCTTCGAGCACGAATTCAAGGCTGCCGAGGAAGACCGCCATCATCGACAGTCCGAGAATATCGAGACGCTTGAGCAGTTGGCGGTCGCCCTTGTCGATATCCAGATTGCGCCACACCAGCGTGGCGACGATGACTCCCGGCACCAGGTTGACCAGAAACAGCCAATGCCAACTCATGTGTTCGGTGATATAGCCACCGACGGACGGACCGATGGAGGGGGCCATGGTAGCAACCAGGCCGATCACTGCCTGGATGCTGCCCATCATGCGCCGCGGGAAGATAGAGAAACTGGCCGCCTGGGTCAGCGGAATCATCGCCCCGCCCATGAAGCCCTGCAGCGCGCGCAGCACGATCAAGGTCTCAAGCGACGTCGACAGCGCGCACCCGAGGCTTGCCAGCGTGAAGCCCACCGCCGAGACCGTCAGCACCAGGCGGGTCGAGAAGATACGCGCCAGCATGCCGGAGAGCGGAATCATCACGATCTCGGCGATCAGATAACTCGTCTGGACCCAGGAAATCTGTTCCTGGCTGGCCGACAGCCCCGCCTGCAATTCATTGAGTGAGCTGGCCACGATCTGGATATCCAGAATCGCCATGAACATGCCGAACACCGCCGCAATGAAACCGATCTGCTGGGTACGCGACGGCATGTCACCCGCACCGGAGGCCGCTGTCTGCGTTGCCTCAGCCATGCTCACTGTGCCTCACGGATATCATTGGCAACGATCGACGCAGTCGTGACTGCTTTCAGCGCAGGTTCAAGCGCTTGGGAGGAATCATTCAGAGCGGGTTCGGGCGCTGTAGAAGAGCCATTCAGCGCAGATTCGGGCGCGTCGGAGGAATCAGCCGCTGCGGCATAGGTACCCGTATCCGGCAGCTCACGCGTATCGATGCTCGGAATCGCCGAGAGCCCGGCACGCAGACGCGGCAACGCATCCGCAGGGCCCGTCAGGCGTATGCGTACCGGCACCCGCTGGACGATCTTGTTGAAGTTGCCGGTGGCATTGTCGGTCGGCAACAGGCTGAACTGGGTACCGGTGCCCGGCGAGAGGCTATCCACCACGCCCTTGAACTCGATATCCGGGTAAGCATCCACCACCAGGCTAACCGGCTGACCGACGCGCATGCGCTCGGTCTGGGTTTCCTTGTAGTTGCCCACCACATAAGCATCTTGCACCGGCACCAGCTGCATCAGCGTCAGATACGAACTGGCCATGGTGCCCACCTCGACACTGCGATTGCCGACCACGCCATCGCGCGGCGCACGAATCGAGGTCTTCTCCAACTGATGACGCGCGTAGGCCAGGTCCGCTGCTGACGAGACGACCTCGGCACGCGCGGCGTCCTGCTGGGCCTTGTAGACCTCAAGCTGCTGCCGGGCAGACACCAGCGCGGCCTGCTTCTGGGCAACGCTCGCCTCGGCGGTTCGCATGGTCACCTGGTCATCTTCATAGGACTGACGCGAGGCATAGCTGCGACTTTCCAGGCTTTTGGAGCGCTTGAGGTGCAACGCCGCCTGATCACGCTCGGCCTTGGCAGACTCCAGTGCCGCCTTGGCTTCATCGATCCTGGCCTGCTGCAGCGTCAGCTGGCTCGCAGCCTGGGCTTCGCCGGTACGCGAGTTGTCCAACGCCGCCGCGGCCTGATCCAGATTGGCCCGGGCATCCCCATCGTCGAGCTGAATCAGCAGCTGCCCGGCTTTCACCGGCTCGTTGTCGTGCACCAGCACCTGTGTGACCCGCGCGGTGATCTCGGAACGGATTGGCACGCTGTCGGCCTTCACGTAGGCATTGTCTGTCTCCTGCATGAAGCGACCGACACGCCACCATTCAAGCCCCATCACTCCGCCAGCGATCACGCCAGCCACGACGACGAGTGCCACGACACTCTTGCCTGCCTTGTTCATTGAGCGATTCTCTCTTGCTGCCTGCCAATGACAGGCGTGACATTCGTCTGACGATGAGAACGCCGGTTGCAACATCCGTCGCAACATCCGTCGCAACCCCCGTGCCCGTCCGGGACATGTGCTCCGTCTTGCATCGCCACTAAGTGTAATAAATACTACACTTCATTGATGTGGCCTCGACAGTTTCACGAGACATCGCGCCCCGTTCGCAAAACCGCAACTCTGACTGATTCAGGCTGCTTCACGGTTCCCATCCAGGACACGCCCATGACCGATTCAACCCCGCAAGAGACTGCCAGCGCTACGGAGACAGCAGGTACTCGCGCCTCGCCACGCGGGGAAGCACGCCGCAAGCGCCAGCTGGAAGTCGCCAGAGAACACTTCCTGCAAAATGGCTACGCCGCGACCAGCATCAATGAGATTGCTCGCGAGGCAGGCGGCTCCCTGGCAACGCTGTATCGGAATTTCGGCAACAAGGACGGCCTGTTTCTGGCCGTGATGCAGCAGGAGGCGCAGACGGTGTGGTCGGTGATGGACCACGAAGCCAACGAGACACGCAGCGTCGAGGAAGCGCTGGAAGACTTCGGCATGGCGATGCTGGCGCTGGCCCTCGCGCCGGAACTGATCCGCCTGTTCCGTGGCCTCGCCTTCGAAAGCGGCCGCAACCCGCAGCTCGGCAAGCTGTTCCTCGACAACGGCCCCAAGCTGACCCGACAACGCCTGGCAGGCTACCTGTCGCGTCAGGTCGCCCAGGGCCACCTGCCGTCCACCGGCCTCGGCCAGGAACCGCTGGCCGCCGCCAACCTGCTCACCGGCATGCTGCTCAACCCGCTGCATGTCGACGCCCTGCTCGGCTGCCCACCCGATACCGCAAGTCCCGAACAACTCTGCCCACATGTCAGACGCTGTGTGCGCGTATTCCTGGCAGGTTTCGGTGCCAGTTAGAAAGCTTGCTGGCTTCGGGGGCAGTTAGAGAGCTTGCTGGCTTCGGTGCAAGTTAGAAAGCTGGCAGGTTTCGGTGCCAGTTAGAAAGCTTGCTGGCTTCGGTGCCTGATCATCGGCCCACAGACACAAAGACGCCGAGTCGACTGACTCGGCGTCTTTGTGTGCTTTCTGCGGGAAATCAGCGATGGCCGCCAGGCGAGTGGCCTCAGGCGGGCCTTGGCTGGCGCAGGCGCGCCAACCACCCGCCGCTGCGTGCCTGGGCGCGTACGCCGGGGAAGTTGAGTTCGACCTGACGCAGACACAGGGTCAGCAGGATGGTCAGCACGAGGTAGATGGCGCCGATGAACAGCAGCGGCTCGTAGGTGAGGAAGTTCTCGTCGCGGATGATGTTGGCGACCTGCAGCAGGTCCATCATGGCGATCGTCGAGACCAGCGGCACCGACTTGAGCAGCAGGATCATCTCGCCGGTCAGGGTCGGCAGGCACAGCTGGATGGCGCGCGGCAGCCACAGGCGACTGAAGACCTGAAACGGCCCCATGCCGAAGGCGCGCCCCGCTTCCCGCTCACCGGGCGGCACGCTGAGCAGCGCCCCGCGCAGCACCTCACCGGTGTAGGCGCCCACCGAGAGCGTGAAGGTCAGGGTGGCGTAGAAGAAGGGATCACGCAGGATGCCCCAGAACATGCTCTCGCGGATGCCGGGAATGCCCTCCAGCAGCCGGCCGATGCCGTAATAGAAGAAGAACAGCTGCACAAGCAGAGGCGTGCCACGCATCACGATGGAAACGCCGCTGGCCAGCCAGGCGAGCGGCCTGGGGCCGTTGATGCGCGCCATCGCCATGCCGACCGCCAGCGTGAAGCCGAGCACGGCCGACACCACCAGCAGCACCAGGGTATTGACCAACCCTGTCCACAGCGATTCCTGATAATAGGGGTCCGATAACCAGCTGAAATCCATGTCACGCCTCCTGGGCTGAAATATCGGGTTCGCCGCGGCGCACGTAGCGCTCCAGACGACTGAACGCGGCGCTCGAGGTCAGGGTCATCAGCAGATAGAGCAGCCCCGCCACGCTGTAGAACAGGAAGTAGGCGCGCGAGCTGGCGGCCGCCTGCTGCACGGTGAAGAACAGCTCGCTGAAGCCGATGACGCTGATCAGGGCGGTGTCCTTGATCAGGATCAGCCACAAGTTGGACATGCCCGGCAGTGCGTTGGGCAACATGCCCGGCAGCGTGATGTAGCGAAAGCGCGCCATGGGCGAGAAGCCGTAGGCATCGGCCGCTTCCAGCTGGCCCTTGGGAATGGCCAGGATGGCGCCGCGAAAGACTTCGGTCATGTAGGCGCCCTGCACGAAGGCCAGTACGCCGACGGCGGTGACGAAGCCGCTGATCTCGACCTTGCCCGCGATACCCAGCGCGTTCATCAAGGCGGTGAGCGCCTGGGAGCCGCCGTAGTACAGCAGGATGATCAGCAGCAGTTCCGGCACCGCGCGCACGGCCGTCGAATAGCTGGTGGCCAGCGCGCGCAGCGGCGCCCAGGGGCTGAGTCGTGACGCCGCCCCCACCAGCCCGAGCAGCAAGCCGATGGCATAGGCGGCGAAGGCGATCTGCAGGGTGGTGACGGCGCCGGCGAGTATCGGGGCCGCCCAATCGGCGAGCCCTTCCTGGGCGAACTGGGACATGATCGGCGTCCTTCTCGTATCAGTAGGAAATGGCGGATGCGATACGCGAGGCGTGCTGACCGGCCGGCCAGCACGCGCAGGCTCAGCCCAGGCAGACGTCGGTATCGAAGTACTTGTTCGAGAGCGCCGTGCAGGTGCCGTCCGCATAGACCTGATGGATGGCGCCATCGAGCGCCTCTTTCAGCGCGCCATCTTCCTTGCGTACCCCGACGCCGGCACCGATGCCGTAGGCCTCGTGCTGCGGCGTGGTCGCCTTGATCTCGAAGTTGCTGGCCTCGTCACGCTTGACCAGTGCGCTCATGGCGATCTCGTCGGCCAGAATCACGTCCACGCGCCCGGACAGCAGATCACTGTTGACCTGCTCCTGCTGGTCATAGAGACGCACATCGACGCCAGTGCTGCGCAGCGCTCGACGCGCGAAGTTGGCGTGGGTGGTCGCCGCCTGGGTGCCGAGTATCTTGCCGTCGAGGCCGTCCGGAATCTCGAGTTCGAGATCCTTGGCGGCCACGTAGGCGCCGGGCGAGTTGTAGTAGGGGATGCTGAAGTCGATGACCTTCTCGCGGGCCTTGGTGATGGTCATCGAATTCATGATCATGTCGATGCGACCGGCCTTCAGCGAAGGGATGATGCCGCTCCAGCCGGTCGGGGTGATCTCGCACTCACGCTGCATGGCGTCACAGATCGCCTCGGCCAGCTCCACTTCAAAACCGGTCCACTCGCCGCTGGCGGAGGTGTAGGTGAAGGGCGGATAAGGTTCCGCGGAGATACCGATCTTGAGGGTGTCGGCGGCATGCACCTGAGCGGCGCCCAGCGTCAGTCCACCCACCGCCAGTCCCCCCATCATCAGGGCGCCGGCCAGCTTGCGCAGCGCAGAGGTGGGAGCAGAGGTGAAAAGAGCAGAGGTGGAAGTGGAATCAGAGGCAGGCGTTCCGCGCGCGGTCAGTGAAGGTGTCTTGGCAGCGAATCCAGCATCGTTCATCAAGGTCATCAGGCCATCTCCTGGCTGTTGTTGTGGGTCCATCTACGTCATGGCGGGGAGGTCCATGCCGGGGTGATACAGGCGGAGCTCAGGCGGCCGGTGCGATGAAGCGGCGGCAGCGCTCGTGCTCGGTCTGCTCGAAGACCTCCGCCGGGCTTCCGGCCACGCCGACCCTACCCTCATCGAGGAACACGATCTGATCGGAGACTTCTCTGGCGAAGGCCATCTCGTGGGTCACCATCAGCATGGTGCGGCCCTCATCGGCGAGGCTGCGGATGACGCCGAGCACTTCACTGACCCGCTCCGGGTCCAGCGCAGAGGTCGGCTCATCGAAGAGCAGCACGCGCGGCTCCATCGCCAGCGCACGCGCGATCGCGACCCGCTGCTGCTGGCCGCCGGAGAGAAAGGCCGGATAGCTGTCGGCGCGTTCCAGCATGCCGACACGTTCCAGATAGTGCTCCGCGATACGCGTCGCCTCGCGGCGTGACATGCCCTTCACGCGCATCGGCGCCTCGGTGACATTGCCGAGCACGGTCAGGTGCGGCCACAGATTGAACTGCTGGAAGACCATGGTGACCTTGGAGCGCAGGCGCTGGATCTGACGACGATCCAGCCCGATGAGGCCGCCACGGCTGTCGCGGTCGAAGCGCACATGCTCATCGGCGATCGACAGCTCGCCCCGGTCGGGGCGCTCGAGCAGGTTCATGCAGCGCAGCAAGGTGCTCTTGCCGGAGCCACTGGCGCCGATGATGGTGGTGACGGTGCCTTCCTTCACGCGCAAGGACACGTCGTGCAGCACCGCCAGATCACCGTAGTGCTTGACGATGTTGCTGGCTTCGACGACGACCCGATTCGAGGCAGCGCGTGCGGGTCTTGCCTTGGCGTCCGGGCGCGCCTGCGGAGGCTGGGAGATGCCGTCACTGTCTGCATTCTTCGAGCGGGTCATGGGAGATACGTTCGAGGGCGAGATAGTCATGAGCGACTCACAAGTGGGTGGCTGTGGCTGGCGTGAAATGGGCGATCGTGCAGCCGCTAGCGGCGTGACGCACCCTGCTGGTGCGGCGTGATGCTGCCGGGCCTGACGGGCGATGCGCGGATGAGGCCTGTCTTGCCGCGGCGGGCTGCGCAATCGGCGATCGAGCTGCAATCGAGCGAACGACTATTGATACACTTGTATAGCAAGAGGCGTTCCACATTGCGATTTTCCACGCCAGAGGCATGGCAAGCAGGGTCGTGGTTCACGGATTGCGCGCCCTGGACGCGACGTGGCCTGGGCGCTACGAGGCTCAAGCAATACGAGGCCATGGGCGGGAGCCATCCCTCGGCGCCCGCCCAGGCCGTCAAGGCCGTCAAGGCGGCAGCAAGGCTAGGTCAGCCTCACAGGCTGGCCTTCACGGCGGCCAGGGCATCCTCGCCATCGCGCGTGGTCACGTCGGCGAGAAATTTCGCCAGCCGGTCTGGATTGGCGGCCAGCCAGTCGTGCGCCACCTCATCGAGGTCACGCTCCTTCAGGCTGTAGTCGAGGATGAAGCCGCTCTGCTCTTCGGAGCTGAAGACCAGCTGATCGAGGAAGCGGGCGAGGTTGGGATTGGCTTCGGCGTAGGCGGTGCGCACGACGGTCTTGACGTCACTGGCGCCATTGTCGGGGCCGAACACCGACTCCGGATCCTCCAGGATATGGGTGTCGAATTCCGGCACCATCCAGTGCGGTGTCCAGCCGTAGAAGGCGATCCAGCGTTGCTCGCGCTGGGCGGCACGCACCTCGCTGAGCATGCCGGGCGTCGAGGACTCCATCGCATCCCAGTCGCCCAGGCCATAGACATCATTGTCGATGGCGCCATTGAGCATGTCGCTGACGGTGGAGCCGCTTTCGATGGAGTAGACGGTCTCGTCGAATTGCTCGGCGTGGGCGGCAAGGTCCGCGGCGCTGTGGATGCCGGCCTCGTAGACATAGCCCGGCACCGCGAAGCCCATGCGGGCGCCGGTGACGTTGTTGCCGAGATCGGTGATCGCGCCGGCGGCCATGGCCGCGTCATAACTGTCTTTCTGAGCAGGCAGCCAGCCAGCGAGGAAGGCGTCGCTGTCGCCGGTGGTCAGGGTGTTGTAGCCGACGGTGGAGCTGACTTCCTGTCGCTCCACGTCGTAACCCAGCGGAGCGAGGATCTGGGCAACGATCTCGCTCTTGACGGTGACGCCGGGCCACGGCGGCACGATCAGCGTCAGCTCGTCATCCTTGTCCTGGGCCGAGGCTGCCAGGCTAGCCGTGCCGAGCAGCAGGGTCGCGAGGGCAAGCAGACCACGGCGGGCGCCGTGCTTCGTCGTACATGTCAGGGGGTACGGGGTGGTGGTCATCGTGTCTTTCCTTGTCGGTTCCGGTCGCGCCGGGCCTTGTTGTTGTCGGGGCTGAAAGGCTTCGTATATGGCGGTCGTCGTGCGTGTCCATCGCTCACGGCGCTGTCGTTGTCGTTGTCGTTGTCGTTGTCGGCGCTTGTGTCTTCTCCGCCCTGCTGCGCCGCGGGCTGCGTGACAAGCGATTGATTCGTTGGAACTTACCCTCAGGCAGAGTACGCCTTCAGCGAGCATCGGCCTGCCTGACCTGGCCCTTCTCAAGTTCTGGCTCCGGCACCAGATCCGGCAAGCCGCCGAAGGGCGCACGCGCCATCACGCGCTCCAGCATCGGGATGAAATGCTCGAGCGGCAGGGTGTCGTATTCGGGGTCGAAGCTGGTCTGGTCCCACTCGTCACAGAAGCGCACGGTGCGCTCATAGGCGGGATGCCCGGCATGTGCCTCGCGGGCGTGGCGGTCCTGACCGAAGAATTCGCGGTAGTGATAGCCCTGGAACAGCTCGTGATGACGAATCATCCAGGTGTTCAGCGGGTCGATGAACGGCTCGAGGATACCGGCGGCGATCTCGGCATGATTGGCCGGTGCCAGGTCATCGCCGATGTCATGCAGCAGCGCGCAGACCACCATCTCCTCATCGGCACCAGCGCGCAGCGCGCGGGTGGCGGTCTGCAGGCAGTGTTCGTAGCGATCGACCGGATAGCCGTGGTGGTCGCCCTTGAGGCGCCCCAGATGTTCAAGCACACGCCGGCAGGCATCGGACTGATATTCCCGGAAGCGCGCATCGATCAGCGCCCACTCGGCATGCGTGCTTTCCTCGAAACTGCGGAAGCGGGCCTGCTCGCTCATGCGCTGGCCTCCTCATTGGCGAACTGACCGGCGAGCTGATCGGCCAGCAGCAGACGGCGGCTGGCGGTGGAGTCGCGGTCCACGTAGCCCTGGCGCATATGGCGGATGCCGCCTTCCAGCTGGAAGGCGCTGCGACCATGGAACAGCCGGTAATTGTCCATGATCAGCATCTGGCCCGGTGCCAGCTTGAGGTGCAGCGTGAAGTCGTCACCGGAGATCAGGCGATAGAACGCCTGGCGGGCAGCGTAGTAGCGACGCAGGGTCGCGCCGGGCAGCGCCGGCACCCGCTCGGTGCGGTTGGAGAAACGTACTCGGGCGACCTGACCACGGCTATCCAGCTCGATCAGCGGGCCTTCGCTCTCCAGGCGCGTGGTGGCGTCGTGGTAGCGGAAGCCGGGGGTGACTTCTGTCAGGCAGGCGAAAGCCTCCGGGTCTTCACGGCGCAGGTGCTCTGCCGCACTGAAGCCATCCACCAGCATGCTGTCGCCGCCCTGGGCCGCGTTGCGCAGACAGTGCAGCCAGATATAGCCCGGAATCGGGTCGCGGTAGGGATTGTCGGTATGCGGCTCCAGCCCGCGCTGGGTCATGGTGAGGTCATAGGCATTGGCGACGGATTTCACGTCGGCGATACCGCCCCAGTTGGTGCGCCGCAGCGGCCCGATACGGTGGATCAGCCCCTGCATGCCGTCCTCCGTGTCCGGCACGCCGCTGACGCGCACGAAGCCGAAGCGCTGCAACTGCTCGAGCATGTCCAGCAAGGCCGCGTCATCCTCCAGCGCCGCCGCGAAGTCGGCCTCGGGCAGCTGGGCGAGATTCCCCTGCCAGAAGGTCATGCCCTGATAGGCCTCGGAGGGCTGACACTCCGCCAGCAGGGCCGCCAGCGAGAAGCTCGCCGCATGGCCGTCACTGAAGGCCAGTGACAGCGTGTCGCCATCCAGCTGCGCCCGAGTCAGGCTCAGGTCCAGCGGCAGGTCCGCCGCCTCGATCAGGCGCTGACCGGTGAGGGAGTCGAGCGTCGTTTCATCGGGACTCCGCTCACGCAGCCAGAGCGCCTCGAGGGTCAGATCGCCCTCGGCGTGGCTCAGATGCAGTTGTTGTCCATGATCTTTCAGGCTGACGGAATGCGGGCTGCTGGGCACTCGATGATCTCCACGGCTGAGGGAGCGGCACTGTTGTCTTTCTGGTCAGGTACCTGCTCGCGGATGCTGGTGCGACGCTGAGTCTCCTTCTACCTTAATCACTTCAGCCAGAGCGGGTTGATATTATTGGACGTATATTTGATCAAATTGGCCATATGTCAGACCAGCAGACGACAACAAGCGGCCGTGGCAATGCCACGGCCGCTTGTGTTGTAAAACGTCTGTCGGGAGATCAGTCGCTCAGGTGCAGCACCTGACCATTGAGGGAGCGCCCGGCGCCACCGGCCAGAAAGCGCGCGCATTCCGCCACGGCGTCCGGTCGGCTGCCCTCCGGGCACAGCAGATTGGCGCGTACCTTGTCCGGCGCGCGTGACGCCAGTCGCTGGATCAACTCACTCAGCGCCGCCTGTGCCATGGCAGTGCCGTGATGCTCTTGAGAGGATAGCTGCGAGGACAGCGACGAGGACGGCTGCGAGGGCAGCGGTGGTGCCACGGCCAGCAGGCGTCCGCCGTGGCGCAACATGCGCGCACAGGCCGCCTTGAGCAAGGCGCCGGGGCCGGCAACCTGCGCGACCAGACAGGCTTCCAGCGACTGCCCGGCCATGGCCTGCGGCGGCATGCAGACCAGCACGTCGAGGCGCCCGAGACGTGCCACCAGTGTCTCGAAGCAGCCCTCGCCGACCACCTGGCCGAAGCGGTCCGACTGCTCGCCGCCCAGTGCATCCAGCACGCGTTCGAGGTCCGCCGGCGCGGTGCCCATCAGGGCGATGATGGCGCCATCTTCCAGGAAGGTGCGCGCCATGGCCTCCAGCCACTCCCCCTGCCCCGCAATCAATACCCTGCGTCGTGGCAGCATTTCATTCTCCCTGATAGAACCCCCGAAGGGTCACCCCTGCGGACCTCACGCCGTATAGCGCTGCTCAGCTCTCTGCTCAGCTCTCTGCTTACCCAGACATCACCTCCCTGTGATGTCCGGAGTGGCGTGCGTCAGGGCATCAGCCCCGGCAGCCACAGCACCAGCGCAGGGAACAGCATGCACAGGATCAGACCCGCCAGCTGCAGGCCGACGAAGGGCAGAATCGAGCGATAGATGGTGCCGATGGACACCTGCCCGGCGGTGATGCCCTTGAGGTAGAACAACGCATAGCCGAAGGGTGGCGTCAGGAAACTCGTCTGCAGGTTGATGGCGACCAGAATCGCGAACCACACCAGCAGCCCCTGGCCGGAAAGCCCGAGCCCGAAGTCCAGCGCCTCGACCACCGGCGCCACCAGCGGCAGCACCACGAAGCTGATCTCGATCCACTCGAGGAAGAAGCCGAGCACGAAGATCAGCCCCATCAGCAGCAACAGCAGGCCGTAAGGGCCAAGGCCGGTGCCGGTGATGACATCCTCGATCAGGTAGTCACCGCCGAGGCGCTTGAAGACCACCGAGAAGCAGGTCGCGCCGATGACGACGAACAGGATCATCGCGCTGGTCCGCGAGGTATCGCGCAGCGTGTTACGCAGGGTGGAGAAGGACAGTCCGCCCATCACCAGCGCCAGCAGCAGGCTGCCACCCGCGCCGATGGCCGCGGCCTCGGTGGGCGTGGCGATACCGGTCATGATCGACCCCAGCACCGCGACGATCAGCACCATCGGGCCGAGCAGGTCACGCAGCAGCGCCAGCGGCAGCGGTGTCTTGTCGGTGCCGAGCAGCGACTGGTCCGGCAGCGGTGCCCAGTCCGGGCGCAGCTTGGCGGTGATCAGCAGATAGGCGACGTAGAGCGCGCCGAGCATCAGCCCCGGAATCAGCGCCGCCTTGAACAGCGCCCCCACCGAGATCTGCAGGATGGAGCCCATCAGCACCAGCATGATCGAGGGCGGAATCAGGATGCCCAGGGTGCCGGAGGCCGCGATGACCCCGCAGGCCATCTCGGCCTTGTAGCCCTGCCCCAGCATCACCGGCAGCGCCAGCAGGCCCAGCATGACCACCGAGGCACCGATGATGCCGGTACTGGCAGCCATCACCACGCCCAGCAATGCCACCGAGACGGCCAGACCGCCATGCACGCGACCGAACAGCCGCTGCAGTGTCATCAGCAGATTGCGCGCCACGCCGGAGCTTTCCAGCATCAGCCCCATGAACACGAACAGCGGAATCGCGATCAGCAGCCAGTTCTCGATCACGCCGCCGAAGATGCGCGAGCCGACGGTGCCGAGAAACGGCAGCGGGATGTCGCCGATGAAGGCGAACAGGATGCCCAGCCCGCCGAGCAGAAAGGCCACCGGGTAGCCGGAGAAGATACCGATCAGAAGTGCCACCACCATGGTGATGGGCAAGGCGTATTCAGCGAGCATTGTCATGGCTCCCGTCTGCATGATTCTGGGGTGCCGTGGCGTCGGTGGTCGCTTGCGCAGCATTCTGCTGATCCGCAAGGCCGGCCAGACTGGCAATCTCGTGGTCCTTCAGGCGCTCAGGGGTGCGCGCCGGGTCGAACAGGCAGGCCAGATTCTCGAAGATCTGCCCCAGCGCGCCGAGGGCGAGGAACACCAGCCCCGTCGGCAGCATCGCCTTGATCAGGTAACGGTCCACCAGACCGCCATAGTTGGACTTCTCGCCGGACATGTAGGACATGGTGACGAAGTGCTTGGACAGCCAGGCGATCAGCAGACAGAAGGGAATCAGCATGATGAGGTGGCCGAGGATATCGACCACGGCGCGTCCGCGCGGCGAGAGGCGCTGATAGAACAGGTCGACCCGCACATGCGTATCGCTGTGCAGGGCGTAGGTGCCACCGAAGAGCGTCAGCAGACCGAACAGGTGCCATTGCAACTCGGTGACGGAATTGATGGTGATCGCGGTGCCGAACAGCAGCACGTCGGGCGACCCCCAGTTGGCGATTTCATTGATGCCCAGGGCGTTGAGCGTGACGGTGGTGAGCACGGCCAGGATGATCGCCAGACCCAACCAGCTGGTCAGGCGACCCAGCCACAGCCCCAGGCCGACCAGCGGTCGACCCAGGGCGTCACACACCGCCCCGCCCTGTGCCCGCCAGGGCGCAAGGCGGGGGTCGGTCATTGGGCGCTACCCTCGTCAGCGTTGTCTGCCTGCTTCATGGCCATCGGCTGCGGCATGGCCTGCAGCTCGTACCATTCGTCGATCAGTGCGGCGTGCTTCATCAGCGAATCGTAGGCCTTGGCGAAGTCAGGATTGGTCTGCTTCTCTTCGGCCAGCACTTCACCCCAGGCTTCCTGCAGCGCGGTCATCACCGGCTCCGGGAAGCGCTTGACCTCGACACCCTTCTCCTCGAGCTCGTGGATTGCACGCACCTGAGCCGGCGGCGCTTCGGCCATCGCCCACTGCAGGGTCGCGCGGCAGGCAGTCTGGAACTGCGCCTTGCGCTCATCGCTGTAGCTGTCCCACACCTGCTGGTTGATCAGCAGCGAGAACCAGCTGGCGCTCTGGTGCCAACCCGGGAAGTAGTAGTACTTGGCGACTTCATTGAAGCCCATCGCCTGATCGACCTGCGGCACCGAGAACTCGGTGGCATCGACACGGCCACGCTCCAGCGCAAGATAGATCTCGCTGCCCGGCACCAGCTGAGTCGAGGCGCCCAGCTTGTTGAGCACCTTGGCGCCGAGGCCGGAGATGCGCATCGACAGGCCCTTGAAGTCCTCCGGCGAGTTGATTTCCTTGTTGTACCAGCCGCCGGTTTCCTGCGGCGAGATGAAGCACGGCAGCACCTTCACGCCGTAGGGGTCGTAGGCGGCCTGCACAAGCTCGGTACCCTCGCCGGCCCACATCCAGGACATGAAGGCTTCCGGGCTCGGGCCGAACGGCAGTGCGCCGTAGAGATTGGTGATCGGCACCGTGCCGGCCCAGTAGCCCATCCAGTCCCAACCGGCCTGGATGGCACCGGAAGACACGGAGTTGAAGACTTCGAAGGCCGGCACCAGGTCCCCCGGCTCGTGCACGCGCAGGCCGACTTCGCCGCCGGTCGCGCTCTTGAGTTCCTCGGACAGGCGCACGGCACCGGCACCGAGGAAGTTCTTGGTCGAGAAGGTACTGGCGACGTCGAGCTGTTTCGGCCCTTCCGCCTGGGCTGGCGCGGCGGCCATCAAGGTCGTGGTGGCCACGGCCGCCGCAATGGCAGCTCCGAGGCGCAGGCGGCGGGTCGGCGTCGATTGATACGGCGTGGCGTGTTGCGACATGGTGCGGCTCCCTGATTTGTTGTTGTGCTCGCTGGTCGTACGGCTTGTGGCTTGCTGGACATGAGCCACGTTGCAAGATGACGCTTACGTCAACTTACCCGATGACAACGCAAGCGGCTGACCACGCCACAACAACGTCAATGATTTCAGAGAGCTACGAGGGGAAGGCCCGCGCGAGGCGACTCACCGCGCCTTGAGCGACAGTATCGGCTCACGTCAGCGTCCGGAAAGCCGGACACTCAGGCCGCCAAGGCTGCGACCAAGGTCGCGCGCTGTCATGAATTCTGTCTACGACTCCAGTCGAATATGCCGATAGAGGAATGCAGACCCCATGCGGCTATGCAGGACGTGGGGTGGCGAGAAACGCAAAGCGTCCGGAATTCCGGTCACTGACCGAATTTCCGGACGCTTTGGCCACTCGTTGGTGACGGGAAGGTGAAATGCCTGTCGATCAGGGCATTTCGGCCAACAGGTCATGCCGGTTGAGCTTCTCGTAGAGCGAGGACTTGGCGATGCCAAGCTGCCGAGCGGCGCGGGTGCGATTGCCCTCGGCGGCGCGCAGCGCATCCTCGATCAATTGGCGCTCCGCCTGAGCCATCGCCTCACGCAGCGTGGTCGGCGTGGTATGCAACTCCCGGGCGGTTGTGGACGACTCTGACGCTGAAGCGGGTGTGGACAAGTCGCTTTGATGGGTAGCGGCATGCCGGGCACCGATGGCATCCGGCAGATCGGTCGGTTGGATATGGCTGCCGCCCAGATAGAAGGCGGCTTCGAGCACGTTTTCCAGCTCGCGTACGTTGCCCGGCCAGTGATGCGCACACAGGCGTTCGAGAGCGGCTTCGGAGAGAATCGGCGGGCGGCGGCCACTGCGGCGCGCCAGGCGTGACAACAGGTGCGTGGCCAGGGTCGGCAGGTCGTCGCGGCGATCGCGCAGCGGCGGCACCTTCAAGGGCACCACGTTGATGCGATAGAAGAGGTCTTCGCGGAATTCGCCGCTCTCGACCAGCGCTTCCAGCGGGCGGTGAGTCGCGGCGATGACACGCACATCGACACTAACCAGACGGGTCGCGCCAACCGCCTCGACCTCGCGGTCCTGCAGTACGCGCAGCAGCTTGGCCTGCATCGCCAACGGCATGTCACCGACCTCATCGAGAAACAGCGTGCCGCCATCCGCGAGCTGGAACTTGCCGGGCTTGCCGCCGCGCTTGGCACCGGTGAAGGCGCCTTCTTCATAGCCGAACAGCTCCGCTTCCAGCAGCGCTTCGGGAATCGCCGCACAGTTGAGCTTGATGAAGGGGCCCTTGGCACGCGCCGAGCTGCGGTGCAACGCATGGGCATAAAGCTCCTTGCCGGTGCCGGACTCGCCACGGATCAACACCGAGGCACCGCCGGGGGCGATCTTGCGCACCTTGCAGGCAAGTTCCCGCATGGCGGGCGAATCGCCGATGATGTCACTCAGCTGCCAGCGAGCGCCGGTGGGGGTTTCCAGCGCCTGACGGTAATAGTCCACCTCCGCTTCCAGCGCCTGAACCTGAGCATTCACCTGCCGCCATTCCCAGGTGTCGTGATAGAGCACCGAGCCGATGGCGCCGATCAGCTCGCCGTCGCGGAAGATGGGGTAACGGTGGGCAATCATGTGGTGGCCACGAATCAACTGCAGCTGGGCAAGCTCTGCGCGTCCGCTCTCCAGCACCTCGTGCATGCGGGTGTTCTCGATCACCTCGCTGACATCGCGTCCCAGCACCTCGCTGGCCTCGACGCCGAGAAACTCGGCATAGGGCGCATTCAGAAACTGGATACCGCCCTGGGCATCCACCACCACGACCCACTCCTCCACCGCATCCATCGCGGCACGCAGCAACTCGCGGCGCGCCCGCTCCAGATGAATCGAGGTGGCAGGTAGATCATCACGCAGCGGGGCAGTCATCTTCTCCCCGCCCACCGCGCCTGACACAGGCATCTGCTGAGTCATCACCGCTCTCCCTTGGCGTGTCCGGTCATCGTGGGCAGCCATATCCCTCTGCCACCACACCCGCCGGATCTGATTGTTATGAGCTGCGCCATCGCGCAGCCAGCGTCCGGAAAACCGGACACCACCCACAGCATCGGCCTACCGCCGCCAAGGATCAACGTAGCCAGTGGTCGTAGAACTTCCCGACGCCAGTGCCTCTGCTTTCTCATGCTCGTTTTATGGGCATGGACAGAGACGAGGGGGCCAGAGATCCTGCCCAGGAAATGCAGCCCAGAAACAAGAAAACCCCGCCAAAGCGGGGTTTTCTTGATCACATCTGAAATTACTGAATATATTTATCCAGGGTATTCAACAAGCGATCCTTGAACAAGAATATATCTTTAATATCTTTGATTTCTACTCTATCCGCTTCATCATCAAAGAACTCAACTCTTTTAATGCTTTTACCGTTAAAGCGAAGGCGACAGATCGGCTTGCGATTATTATCATCAAGCAAAATACCGCAATAACTCTTGGTATCACGCATAACAACACGTTCAATATCGACCTTATCGCACACCAAAGCTCGCACGATATTATAGGCGTCAATTTCCTCTTGCGTGGTTTCGATACCGTCTTCTGGCTCTGCCTCTTTTTCAGCAGGATCGCTTCTCATGACATCGCTAACTGACAGGTCACTGGAGTTAAGCGCTTTCTTGAGTCGAGTATCTACCTGTTCACGAATAAACTGTTGAATCGCATCATAAACGGTTGGCTTGAACTCACTCACGACACTTTGTGTCATACGTCCTTCGTAGACACGGGACACGATAAATTTCACAAAGTCTTCAGGCACATCTGTAATGAGAGAAGAAAACTCTTCTTGTATAAGCGAGATATACTTCAGCTGACTCGCAGAACCAAGGATATTATCAACCTCAAAATCACTCTTGCTGAATTTCTTCAATTCCTCTAAATCACGATCATTATGATCTAGCAGATCGAAGCGGAAGAAAGGCTGATCGTCAAGCTTATTCCTGTCATCCAAGTCCGAGAAGAAACGGTACTCCACACCATTTGTGAGTACGCCAAAACGTGCAGGAGTCACACTAAAATAACGATAAAGCTGAGTGAAGTGAGCTTGATCAAGGTTCATACCTAAAGGCTTACACTCGATCAAAACTGAGATCTCGCCATCTTTCATGATGGCATAATCTACTTTCTCACCCTTTTTCTTGCCTATGTCGGCGATATACTCGGGGATGACCTCGCGAGGATTAAAAACGTCATACCCCAATATCTGCAACATAGGCAGTATTAACGCAGTCTTTGTGGCTTCTTCCGTTGTAATGTGAGAACTTTCATCGCGTGCACGACGGACCAATGGCTGGAAACGTTCTATCAAGCTCATTTTTCTTCTTCCCTGTGTAAAAGCTAGCGCTTATATTTTTGCCTTAATAAGTATAACTGTCAAAGTTAATAACAAAAAACCCCGCCGAAGCGGGGTTTTGATGATTGCTTTAATGGTGCGTCGCGTTAATGCGCTTCTTCCCAGTTGTCGCCTTGCTCGACTTCGACGAGCAGGGGGACGTCGAGGGAGGCGGCGTTCTGCATGCGCTGCGCGACGTCTTTCATGAAGTCTTCGACCTGCGCTTCGGCGACTTCGAAGACGAGTTCATCGTGTACCTGCATGACCATCATGGCGTCGTATCTGTCGGCACCGTCGCTGCCCGCCAGCCAGGCGTCCACGTCGATCATGGCGCGCTTGATGATGTCGGCGGCGCTGCCTTGCATCGGGGCGTTGATGGCGGTGCGCTCGGCGGCGCTGCGACGCGCGTGATTGCGTGAGCCGATTTCTGGCAGGTAGAGACGACGGCCGAAGATGGTCTCGACGTAGCCCTGCTCGGCGGCGAGCTGACGCGTGTCTTCCATATAGGTGGCGACGCCCGGATAACGCTCGAAGTAGCGCTCGATGTAGGTCTTGGCCTGGCCGGGTTCGATATCCAGCTGGCGCGAGAGACCCCAGGCGGACATGCCGTAGATCAGCCCGAAGTTGATGGCCTTGGCGCTGCGACGCTGGTCACTGCTGACACGCGATTCCTCGGTGCCGAAGACTTCAGCGGCGGTGGCGGCGTGCACGTCGCGGTTGTCGGCAAAGGCCGAGAGCAGACCCTTGTCACCGGAGAGGTGCGCCATGATGCGCAGCTCGATCTGCGAGTAATCCGCCGCGACGATGCGATAGCCGGGGCGCGCGATGAAGGCCTGACGGATACGACGGCCCTCGTCACTGCGCACCGGGATGTTCTGCAGGTTCGGATCAGACGACGACAGACGCCCCGTGGCGGTGACGGCCTGATGGTAGCTGGTGTGCAGGCGACGCGTGGTCGGGTTGACCAGCTGCGGCAGCTTGTCGGTGTAGGTGCTCTTGAGCTTGGTCATGCCGCGATGGCGCATGATCAGCTTGGGCAGCGGGTAGTCCAGCGCCAGCTCCTCCAGCACCGCTTCGGCGGTGGACGGCGCGCCCTTGGGCGTCTTCTTCTTGACTGGCAGCTTCTGCTCCTCGAAGAGGATCTCGCCCAGCTGCTTGGGGGAAGAGAGGTTGAACTCGCGGCCCGCAAGCTCAAAGGCCTGCTTCTCGATGTCGTGGATCTGCTCGGTCAGCTCGCGGGTCTGGACGTGCAGGCGCTCGGGGTCGATCGCGACACCGTTACGCTCGATGCGCGCCAGCACCGGAATCAGCGGATATTCGAACTGACGCAGCACTTCATCCAGACGCCCCAGTTTCTCGATGCGCGGCATCAGCAGCGCGGCGAGACGCAGGGTGATGTCGACATCCTCGCAGGCATACGGCATCGCCTCTTCCAGCGCGATCTGATCAAACGTCAGCTGCTTGGCGCCCTTGCCGGCGATGTCGGTGAAGCTGATGGTGCTCTCGCCCAGATACTTGAGCGCCAGCGAGTCCATGTCGTGACGGGTCGCGGTGGAATTGAGCACGTAGGACATCAACATGGTGTCGGCCAGCGGGCCGGCCACCGCGATGTCATAGCGCGCCAGCACCTCGATATCGTACTTGAGGTTCTGGCCGATCTTGGTGATGGCGGTATCGGCCAGAATCGGCGTCAGCGCTTCCAGCACGGCCTGGCGCTCCAGCTGCGCGGGAGCATCCAGATAGCTGTGAGCGACGGGAATGTAGACGGCCTCGCCGACTTCCAGCGCCATGCCGATACCGACGATCTCGGCTTCCATGTAGTTGAGGCTGGTAGTCTCGAGATCGAAGCACAGCGAGGTGGCGTTGCGCACGCGCTCGAGCCACGCATCCAGCTCGGCCTGCTCGGTGATGGCGCGGTAGTTGCGCTCTTCACGCGGCGGCAGCGCATCGGGCATCTCGTCGCCCTCTTCCGCCGCTTCCAGATCAGGGGTTGGCGCAGCGGCGGTCTTGCCCTTGCCTGAGGCCTTTTCAGCGACCGGCGCGATGCTGTCACCGAACAGGTCACTGCCGGCGACTCCGCTGTCCTTCTCGTCGGCATGCGGCGTGGCCGCCATGTCGCCGCCTTCCAGCAACTCCTTCAGCCAGGCGCGGAATTCCATCTCCTTGTAGAGCTCGACCAGCGCGGCGGTGTCCGGCGCGGCGATCGCGAGGTCATCCAGGCCATATTCCAGCTCGCAGTCCAGCTTGATGGTGGCGAGACGGTAGGAGAGATAGGCATCTTCACGATGCGCTTCCATCTTCTTGGCCAGGGTCTTGGCGCCGCGGAAGCTGAGCGCCTTGATGCGATCGAGATCGCCGTAGATGGTGTCGAGGCCGCCTTCCATGCCCTGCAGCAGGCCCAGCGCGGTCTTCTCGCCGACGCCCGGCACGCCGGGGATGTTGTCGACCTTGTCGCCCATCAGCGCGAGGAAGTCGATGATCAGGTTCGGCGGAATGCCGAACTTCTCGGTGACGCCGTCCACGTCCAGCGTCTCGTTCTTCATGGTGTTGACCAGGGTGATGTGCTCGTTCACCAGCTGGGCCATGTCCTTGTCGCCGGTGGAGATGACGGCGTCACGCCCGGCCTCGGTCGCCATGCGCGCCAGGGTGCCGATGACATCATCGGCCTCGACGCCTTCCACGCACAGCAGGGGCAGGCCAAGGGCGCGCACGCAGGCATGCAGCGGCTCGACCTGCAGACGCAGGTCATCCGGCATCGGCGGGCGCTGGGCCTTGTACTCGGGGTACATGTCGTCGCGGAAGGTCTTGCCCTTGGCATCGAAGACCACCGCCATGGGGCTGTCCGGGTACTGGCGGATCAGGCTCTTGAGCATGTTGATCACGCCCTTCACCGCGCCGGTGGGCAGGCCCTTGGAGGTGGTCAGCGGCGGCAGAGCATGAAAGGCACGATAGAGATAGGAAGATCCATCGACGAGAACGATCGGCGTGGCGGCCATGAGCAGTCGCATCCGTAGGCTGAAGGGTGAGCTTGGGGCAAGCAGAGTCGGGGCCGAAAACCTCTCGGCAGCTATGGCTGTCATGATACGCAAGGGCTGCGGCGAGGCACAGTCGCCACCCTCGGCGCGTGTGTCTTCTGCGCCCGGCATTGATGGCGGGAAGTCGTGCACACTGCCGGCAAGGGACGTAAACTGCGCCCATCAGGCAAGGTTTCAGGCCAGCGCCGATTCGCTTGTCTTCTGCACGGGTACGCACCGGGTGCTTGCTCGCAGGCACCCTGCCTGCAGGCCCCTTGCTCACAGAAATTTTGCACGCGGAACCTGATACAGGCTGCGCTTGTGTAAAGGAGGATTGTCATGCGCTCGACTGCTTCCATTGCTCCGCATTCCCTGCTGCGCCTGCCCACGCTGCTGGCCACCGGGCTGCTGCTGGCCGTCACCGCCCTGAGTGCGCCGCTGGCCGTCGCCGAGAGCGAGGCCCCCAAGCCGCAGATCACCAGCCGTCAGCAGGATGACCGCCAGCTGCGCGAATACCGCGTCAATGGCCATCTCTATGCCATCGAGATCATCCCCAAGGGCGGCGCGCCCTTCTTCCTGCTCGACAGTGACGGCAACGGCAACTTCATCAAGTCCAGCGTCACCAGCGCCAGCCAGCTCAAGGTACCCGGCTGGGCACTGAAAAAGTGATAAGCTCGGCATCTGGTTCACGCGACAGCTGAGCCAGCAGCGACAGGCGTCACGCCCGCGGCACATCTCTTGCCCCCGGGCGTGGCGGCATCCTTCCTGCATACCTACAACAACTCCTGTCAGCGCATTGCCGCCGTTTCGCTCCGGCGGCGCGCCACTGGCGGGGCGGACACATTTCGGCGAGAAGAGTCACCCATGGCAGTCTTTACCCCCCTGAGCGACGCTCAGGTCGCAGAATTTCTGGCAGAGTACGACGCAGGCACGCTGACATCGCTTGAGGATGTCGCGCACGGCACCGAGAACTCGACCTTCTTCGTCACCACCGATCGCCGCGAGATGGTGCTGACCCTGTTCGAGCAGGGCGAGCATGCGGAACTGCCCTTCTTCGTCGAGCTGCTCGACTTCCTCGCCAGCCACAAGCTGCCGGTGCCGGGCCCGCTACACGACCGCGACGGCCAGGCGCTCAAGGTGCTGGCAGGCAAGCCGGCGCTGCTGTTCCCGCGTATGCCGGGCAACTGGCCGGTCTCGCCCAACGTGGCCCAGTGCCGCGAGATCGGCGCGGCGCTGGGGCGCATGCATGCCGTCTCGCAGCATTTCACCGGCCACCGCCCCAATACCCGTGACCTGCACTGGATCAAGCCGATGCACCACAAGGTGCTGGCGTATCTGAGCCCGGAAGACCAGGCGCTGATGGCCGACGAGATCGATGTCTGCGAAGACGTCTTCAGCGGTGTCGAGCTGCCGCAGGGCGCGCTGCACGGTGACCTGTTCCGCGACAACACCCTGTTCGACGGCGATCGTCTCGGCGGCATCATCGACTTCTACAACGGCTGCACGGGCGACCTGATCTTCGATCTGTCAATTCTGGTCAATGACTGGTGCTCCAATGACGATGGCCATCTGGACCAGGCGCGCTATGACGCCCTGCTCAGCGCCTATCTCGCCGAGCGCCCGATGAATGCCGACGAACGCCGCCTGTGGCCGAGCATGCTGCGCATGACCGCGCTGCGCTATTGGCTGTCACGCCTGCTGGTGGTCTACGTGGACCCGCCCGCCCACAGCCTGACGCCGAAGGACCCGGCACAGTACCGCCAGCTGCTGGGTCGCCGCATCGAGGAAGGCGCTCTGCCGCTGCCCGAGGCCACGCAACCGGCCTGATCGGCACCTTCCGTACTCACCAAGTCGTCAAAGCAATTGCCTGCTGGCCCCCAGCAGGCATAATGCGCCCTCTGAGCGCCCGCATTCCTGCGGGCGTCATTGTCTTCTCCGACGCTGCCCACACCTGTTGAGCACCGCCGGGCTTGCCTTCACGCCGTCCATCTCCGGAGACCGCGATGACCTCCTTTGCAGCCGAAGCACGCCGCACCTACAACATCGACCAGTGGGGCAGCGGCTATTTCGACGTGGGCCAGGATGGCCTGACACTGGTGCGCCCGCATGGCGAGCCGGGCACGCCTGCGCTGCCGCTGATCTCGCTGATCGACAAGGCGCGAGCCCAGGGCCTGCGCCTGCCGCTGCTGGTTCGCTTCGCCGATATCCTGCATGACCGCGTCGAGCAGCTGTGCGCCGCCTTCGATGCCGCCATCAGCTCGCGCGGCTATGGCGCCAGCTACACCGCCGTCTACCCGATCAAGGTCAATCAGCAGCGTCGCGTGGTCGAGGAACTGCTGGCGACCAGCGAGCGCTCACGCGGGCGTGTCGGCCTGGAAGCCGGCAGCAAGCCGGAACTGCTCGCCGTGCTGGCGCTGTCGGACAGCGGCCCGTCGGTGATCGTCTGCAATGGCTACAAGGACCGCGAATACGTGCGTCTGGCGCTGATGGGCGAGAAGCTCGGCCACCGCGTGCATCTGGTGGTCGAGAAGGCCAGCGAGCTGGAACTGGTGCTGGAAGAGGCACAGCGCCTGGGCGTGCGTCCGCGCATCGGCCTGCGCGCGCGCCTGGCCACCATCGGCAAGGGCAACTGGCAGAACACCGGCGGCGAGAAGTCCAAGTTCGGCCTGACCGCCAGCCAGATCGTCGCGCTGGTCGAGCGTCTGCGCGAAGTGGATGCGCTGGACTGCCTCAAGCTGGTCCACTTCCATCTTGGCTCCCAGATCGCGGACATCAGCGATATCCAGCGCGGTCTGGCCGAGTGCGCGCGCTTCTATCAGGGCCTGCACGAGGCTGGCGCCGGCGTGGAAATCGTCGATGTCGGCGGCGGCCTGGGCGTGGACTACGAAGGCACCCGCTCGGAAAGCGCCTGCTCGCTCAACTACTCGATGCGCGAATATGCCGACTATGTGGTCGGCGCCTTCCACGCCGTCTGCGATGCCCATGACCTGCCGCATCCGCACATCATCTCCGAATCCGGCCGCGCCCTGACCGCCCATCATGCGGTGCTGGTGACGGACGTGATCGGCGAGGAGCGCGTGAACCTGCCGCTGCCCGCACGCCGCGAGGACGATGCCCAGATCGCCGCGCTGTGGGCGCAGGCCGCACGACTGGAAGGTCAGCTTGAGCCGCGTGAGCTGGTGGAGATCTACCACGCCGTGGTGCACGCCCAGCATCAGGTGCAGGAGCGCTTCGTGATGGGGCTGGCGAGCATCGCCATCCGTGCCGAGGCCGAAGCCATCTACACCAACGTGTGTCGCAGCCTGGCCGGGCGTCTCGATGCGCGTCAGCGTTCGCACCGCGCGGTGCTCGATGAGCTCAACGAGAAGCTGGCCGACAAGCTGTTCGTCAACTTCTCGCTGTTCCAGTCGCTGCCGGACATCTGGGGCATCGAGCAGATCTTCCCGATTTTGCCGCTGACCGGTCTCGACCGCGCGCCGACACGACGTGGCGTGATTCAGGACATCACCTGCGACAGCGATGGCCGCATCGACACCTATGTGGATGACCAGGGCCTGGACGCCACCCTGCCGCTGCCGGAATGGCATGCCGATGAAGAGAAGCTGCTCGGCTTCTTCATGGTCGGCGCCTATCAGGAAATCCTCGGCGACCTGCACAACCTGTTCGGCGATACCGATTCCGTGGATGCCAGCCTCGACGACGATGGCCAGTGGCAGCTTTCCCATGCGATTCAGGGTGATAGCGTGGCGCAGGTGCTGCGTTACGTGAACTTCGACCCGGAGCAGCTGGCCGCACGCCTCGCACGTCAGCTCAAGTCATCCAACCTGAATGCGCTGGAACAGGCAGACCTGCTCGAAGACCTGAAGGCCGGTCTCGACGGCTATACCTACCTGGAGAGCTGAGACTTGTGCGAGGCTCGGGCCCTGGCTCAATGAACCGAGCCCGCATGGAACAGCTTCAAAAGCTAAAGCCCAGACAGCAAAAGCCCCTGCCGGTGACCCGGCAGGGGCTTTTCTTTTTCAGAACTCGCTCAGGGCTGCTGTCTACATACTCTGGGCTGTCTCAGCCCCAGACGTCATACCACGCCGCGCGTGCGTGTCTCGACACGCAACAGCTCGCCGCTGCCATCCGGGGCATCCAGCGCGAGTGCCAGCGCCTGATCCGGATTCAGCTCGCCGACGCCTTCCGGTGTGCCGGTCAGCACCACATCGCCGGGCAGCAGGGTGAAGCTGTGGCTGATCTCACTTAGCAGACGCGCGACGGAGAACAGCATCAGGCTGGTATCCGCCTGCTGGCGCTGTTCGCCGTCGATGGCGAAGCGATAGCGCAGCGCCTGGAAATCCACGCTGCGCAGCTCGCCATCGGCATCGCGCCAACGCGACCCTTCCAGCGCCACAAAGGAAGACAACGGACAGCTGCCATCGAAGGCCTTGGCCAGCTCCCACGGCTGGCCCTTGGCCTTGAGCTTGCTCTGGCGCTCACGCAGGGTCAGATCCAGTGCCAAGCCCATGCCGGCCAGTGCTTCCAGCGCCTCTGCTTCGCTGGCTTCACACAGCGGCTTGCCGATCAGCAGCGCCAGCTCGGCCTCGTAATGGTACTGGCCGCGACGCCGCGAGATCGCCAATGGCTTGTCCATCGGCGTCACGCTGGTGGCGGGCTTGATGAACAGCAACGGCTCGCTGGGCACTTCATTGCCGAGCTCCGCGGCGTGGGCTGCGTAATTGCGGCCGACACAGACCACCTTGCCGAGGTCATGAGCGAAGACGCGACCATCGCTGAAACGCGGGGTGAAACGCTGAGCAAGCGGCATGCAGAACTCCTGTCGGGGCGTGATGGAGGATCAATGAAAGACGATCAATGAGAGATATCGCAATGATACGTCGCCCCGACAGCCTGCCACTACCACACCAACGTCCGAGATTTCGCCGCCTGAGCGCAACCCGGCGTTGTGCAGTTCAGTTCACTTCGATCTTCAAAGCTCAGCTTTCAAGCTTGGTCTTCCACTTCAGTCTTCAAGCTCGGTCTTCCACTTCAGTCTTCAAGCTCGGTCTTCAACTTCAGTCTTCAAGTTCATCCCAGCCACCATCGAGACGGTGCGCGAGAAACTCCGGGCGCGGACGCGCGGCGGCAAAGGGTGCCTGCATCGCGTTGTCGACACGGTTGTAGACGAAGAAGGCGTTGCTGCGCGGGTCCGGCGACATGTTGGCGTTGGAGCCATGCAGCGTATTGCAGTCGAACATCAACAGACCACCGGCGGCACCGGTCGGTGCTTCGATACCACGTTCGGCGATCAGCTCGCTCAGTGCTTCACGCGAGGGCACACCGACCTTCTGGGCCTGCAGGGATGACTTGTGGTTGTCATCCGGCGTCTCGCCCAGGCAATGCACGAAGACTTCATGCGAGCCGGGGATCAGCATCAGCGGGCCATTGAAGTGGTGATTGTCGGTCAGGATGATCGAGGCGCTGACCGCGCGCATCTCCGGCATGCCATCCTCGGCGTGCCAGGTCTCGAAGTCCGAGTGCCAGTTGAAGCCCTTGCCCTCGAAGCCCGGCTTGTAGTTGATGCGCGACTGGTGGAGATAGACATCGCCCCCCAGGATCTGGCGCGCGCGATCGACCAGGCGCGGGTCTTCTGCCAGTTGGCGGAAGCGCTCGGACAGGAAGTGCACGGCGAAGATGGAGCGAATCTCGCGGCTCTTGGGCTCGGTGATGGTGAAATCACGCCCCTGCCACTCTTCGTTGTCGAGCAGCGCTGCCAGCTCGGTCTTCAGCGCCTCGACTTCCTCCGGCGTCAGGAATTCCGGCTCGAACAGGAAGCCGTCACTCTTGAAACGCTTGAGCTGCTCGGCGCCCAGCGGACCCTCATCGGCACGCGAGTGCACGACGGGCTCACGGCGCTTCTGCCACAGATGCTCCGGCGGCTGGCTCAGGCGCGTCGGATAGGCGTCTCTCGAGTGATCGGACCCTCGGTCGCTGCCCGACTTGTCGAGATAGGCTTCCGGCGCCTGATCACGGTCGGCATTGGTCTGACGGGCGTCCAGCTGCTGGTTGGAGGCTTCTGCAGCGGCGCTGACGTTGCCACCATCGGTCTGCTCATGCTGGCGTTGCTTGGATGAAAGAGCAGAAGTGGCGTTGTACGAGGTCATATGGCGTGAAGCTGTCATCATGCTCTCCTTAAGGCATCAATGTCTTGCATTGAGGAAAGTGGAATCTGGCGTTCTAGCATGCGGCTTGCCCGCACTGTCCCACCTATGGGCCATACAACAGACTTCAACCCCGAGATTCATGAAATAAGCATAGAGATCTGATCCGCAACATCGTTAAAAGACCATCCAATCTCACACCACACCCGCCATCACCCTTCTCAAGAAAACATGAGGCTGCCTGTGCCTCGCGGATGACAAATTCCTTCAGTCATCCCCTCTCGCCAGTCCCGACTCATCCTGTTGCCACGAATTCTCATCTTCCGTGAGACAAGCAGCTTAATCAGCGACTCATCACTGGCACCACGCCCGTGGTATTTCCCCTCACTTCGCTTCGCCATTTGCAAAACGCATCGCACGCAACATTGCGCATTAATGCGTAAGTGTCTGTGAAATATTGTGAAATTGTTTGGCACGCTTCGTGCCCTTTAGAAAACACGGCAGAACAACTGATAGAGACATATCAGAGAAAAAATAACGGCGCAGGATCATGCGTCACACCAGGGGAACTTCCAGCATGTTTAAGCCACGGATATGCATGGCCGCTTGCATGGCCACAGTGCTGGGGGGCTGCGCAGCTGTCGAACCGAAATTCGACAATGTCGAACCGGTCGTAGGGCCACCAGTCACCTCAAACAACACGCCATATAGTGAATGCCTCGTATCACTCAGCCGGGTGCAAGGCGCCACCAACCTGCCTGTGATTGCAGTGGGTCAGGTGACGGACAAGACCGGTCAACGCAGCTACTCCACCGTGACAGAGAGCGCTGCCGTGACCCAGGGCGTATCCGAGATGCTGATAAGTGCCCTCTACAAGACTCGCAAGGTACATCTTACCGAGCGTCTCGATGTACGAGTCCCGCTGGCAGAGCAGCAACTTTTCGAGCAGAAGGCATTGGCTTATACCCCCCGAAACCTCGCGGTACTCCCTTCGCATTTCGTGGTTCTCGGTGCACTGACAGAGCTCAATTACAACATTTCAAGCGGTGGTGCCCGCCTGTTCGTCAGCGGAATCGGGGCCGGACTTCGCACTGCAGTCATCAACGTCGGCCTGGATCTGCGCATGGTCGATATCCGCACCTTCCGCACCGTCTATGTCACCAGCCTGCAGAAGCAGGTGGTCGGTTACGAAGTCGAAGCCGGCATCTACCGCTTCTTCGGCAATCAGTTGATCGAGTTTGATTCCGGCGCAGTGCGCAATGAGCCACTGCAGCTGGGCGTGAGATCAGTCGTGGAGATGGGCGCGTATCAGCTTCTGACTGAAGGCCTGGGACTTCCTGTACCTGCGGGACAGGAATGTGCATTGCACCCGGGACAGCATGTTGCAGATGACAATAGCAACACGCAGCAAGTGGCCGCAGCCAATACCAGCAGCAATGCAGCAAGTGGCAATGAAGCAGTCGCAACACCGTTGCAAGCAGCACCCGCATCAGAAGTACCGGCAGCATCCAGCGCAGCACAATAAGTCAACATTCATGAGGAACATGACAATGACTACCTATAATAAGCTCGCAGTCGCCATCGGTCTCGTAAGTGGTGTGATGATGGCAAGTCAGGCGCAAGCCTTCGATAACGTGGACTGGAACTGGGATGGTCAGGTGAATACCGATGTCAATATTGACGTCTATATTGATCCGAAAATCAAAGATCCAGGTGGCTTGGTAATGATCGAAAGCCTGCAGAAGCAAGTCGGCGATGTGTCATCCACAGCTATCGTCAGTGATATCAGCTACGGCGCTGGCGAAGCAGGCGACCCGACCATAGAGCTGGTGGATAGCCTCAGCGCCAAAGCCAAAGCCAACTCCAGTGCTGAGGCCAGTGCCGGAATCAAAGGCTTAAAGGCTGAAGCTGATGCAGATGCCATGGCGAAAGCATCGGCCGATGTGGATGTCTATATCAGCTATGCCGGCTCAACGCCCAATCCTGACATCACCAAGCTTGAATCACTGGAAAATGCTGCCACCTCGGTGGGCAACAATATCTCCATCGACAGCGATGCCATGGTCAATCTGCATAATGAGCAGACTCTGTCCGGAAGCGAACTCTATGGCGGTGGGCCTGGTCGTCACTCCTTCGGCCCCCAGCTGGCAAATGTCGACTCACTGGCTGAGGTCAGCGACATCCTCAACCTGACAGTGGACAATTCCGCGACCTCCGTCGGTAACAATCTGTCGGTCACTCTGGATAGCACAGGGATCGATAGCGCCCTGATTGCCGACAATACCCAGATGAGCTTCGCCAACATCAGCTCGACTGCCACAGTCAGCGGCATCACGCTGGATCTGCCGCCGGCAGGCAGCTTCGAGGGCCCGGTCATCAGCAACACGGCCACCTCTGTGGGTAACAACATGTCCGTCTCCGTCGGCCCCGTTACTCCGTAAATCCTCAGCAGGCAACCAACACACGCGGGGCGACCCGCGTGTGTTTCAGTACCTGCCGGCATAAGAGTCTTCACGCATCAGACACTGCATCTTTCACAGAGCGAAAGGAGCAAGACATGAATGCTTTTACACGTATCAGCCTGGGGGTCGTCAGCGCGGGATGCCTGCTGGCCACGACGGTCAGCGCCAACTCGCTGATGGGGCCCTTCCCCTACGACTTTCCGGCACGTAGCGCAGAAACCGCCCTGATCCTCTACGAGAGCAAGAAGGCCGGCAGCCTGGGGGAAGGGTCCGATACCAATATCGGGGAATATACCCTCAATACCGGCAGCAGCACCTCGATCGGCAACTGGCAACAGATCGAACAGACGCTGAGTGATGGCTCCACCGGCACCATCGACAGCACTGCGGATCAGTCCGCGGATGGCAGTTCTCAGACGTCGTCGACTGACTTCACCATTACCCACAACAACGAAGATGAGGAGGAAGACGCCCAGTGATGCACTGCTCGGGACAGTCATCCGCGGGAAGACAGACCGTCAGATACCAGAACTCACCCTTTCAGCGTGAGTAGAGAGTTGGTCAGCCAGGCAAGCGTCGAGACTGAGAAGTCTGCCACTCAGGGGGAGCGGAAAAAACGCACTAAAAGCCGCCATGATCATCTCGCACAAGTCATTAACCTCTATATGGGTACTCGATAAACCCCCAAGACGAACACTCAACGCTGGAGAATCCAGACTCTCCGGTGAGGCTGTCACCAGAAGCAGCCCGACAATTATTCTTTCGCAGCCCGCTCGCACGAAGCGCAGGCAATGCAGAAAGACCAGCAGCAAGGGAACAACACTCATGACCGCACTGAAAGCTCATCAGGCTGCATCATCGGCTACTGCATTGAATCTGGCTGACGATATCTCCACTACCTCGCGGGTAAGGGAACTACCGGTAAAGCGACCTCGCGGTTTTGGGGAGTTTATCGGAGACTCATCGGCCATGCAGACGCTCTATCGCACTCTCATCCAGGTCGCCCACTCGGACGCTCCCATCTTCATCACCGGCGAAAGCGGCAGCGGCAAGGAATTGTGTGCCACTGCCATTCACCGCCATAGCCCGGTACGTGACGGCCCGTTCATCGCCGTCAATTGTGCCGCCATTCCGGCAGAGCTGCTGGAGTCGCAATTGTTCGGACATGTGCGCGGGGCTTTCACGGGGGCCGTGAGCGCCCAGCAGGGGCTCGCCGTGGCGGCAGATGGGGGGACGCTGTTTCTCGATGAGATCGCGGAGCTGCCGCTACCCTTGCAGAGCAAGCTGCTGCGCTTCCTGCAGACAGGACAGGTAATGCCGGTGGGTGCCACGCGCACGGTAGAGGTCAATTGCCGCATCGTGTGCGCCACGCATCAGAACCCGCGGGTACTGGTCGATACCCACCGCTTCCGGGAAGACCTCTTCTATCGCCTGCACGTCATTCCGCTGAAGGTGCCGCCGCTGCGCGAGCGCGGTCAGGATATCCTGGAGATCGCCACCGGGCTGTTGGGGCGCATGGCAGGCCACGAAGGCAAACGCTTCACACGACTCAGTGCGTGCGCCGAGCGTCAGCTGCTGGCCCATGACTGGCCCGGCAACGTGCGAGAGCTGGAAAACACGCTACGGCGCGCCATCATCCTCAATGATGGTGAGGTGCTGACGGCCGACATGCTGGACCTGCCCAGCAGCACGGCGTATCGCACGCCTCTCAGCCACAACGCGCCGGAGGACAGCGAGACCACGTTGCGCCCGTTGTGGATGGTCGAACGCGAGGCGATCGAGAGCGTCATCAGCGCCTGTGATGGCAGTATCCCCCGCGCTGCGGCGATACTGGAGATCGCGCCCTCCACCATCTATCGCAAGCGCCTGAGCTGGCTGGCGATGCACCCGGACGAGCCCACCTCGCACTGAGATGAGCGCCGGCCGAGGCATGCCCTTCGCCCTCCTGACCTATACTCCAGACGCAAAAAAGCCACCCCGAGGGGTGGCTTTTCTGTTGGCTGCCGAATTCATCCTGCGACTTCATCAGCTAGCCAGAATTGGCTGGGGTACCAGGACTCGAACCTGGGAATGCCGATACCAAAAACCGGTGCCTTACCACTTGGCTATACCCCAATTTGGTGGCCAGAGACGGAATCGAACCGCCGACACGGGGATTTTCAATCCCCTGCTCTACCAACTGAGCTATCTGGCCAACCTGAAGACACAAAAAAAGCCGCCAAGGCGACCTCTATATCGTGTGTTCTTCGCTCATCTACAGAAGCCTGAAGATGGTGCCGGCTAAAGGAGTCGAACCCTCGACCTACTGATTACAAGTCAGTTGCTCTACCAACTGAGCTAAGCCGGCACAAAGAACTCATGATATGAGTCTTCTTACTACGTTACTGCATGTCAGCTGGCTGGGGTACCAGGACTCGAACCTGGGAATGCCGATACCAAAAACCGGTGCCTTACCACTTGGCTATACCCCAACACTTGGTGGCCAGAGACGGAATCGAACCGCCGACACGGGGATTTTCAATCCCCTGCTCTACCAACTGAGCTATCTGGCCCTTGCCAACGAGGACGTATTAAATAGAAAACCTTTCCCGACGTCAACCCTTGCTTATCAAGAATTTGGCGTCGTAATTCGCCTTCCGCCGTCCTCGCCGTCCACTCAGACTTCGTAGCCCTGTCCGCCCTGCGATTCACCCTTGGCGGCGGCATCCGTCGGCACGAAACCTTCGGCCTGATCCGTCTCCTGGTTGTTGAAGAAGCGATCCATCTGCTCCATCAGATAGCGACGGCTGTCGGCATCCATCATGTTGAGGTGCTTCTCGTTGATCAGACGCGTCTGCAGCGCCTGCCACTCTTCCCATGCCTGCTTCGAGACGTTGGACCAGATGTCCTGGCCCTTCTCGCCCGGCAGCGGCGGAAAATCGAGACCCGGCAGGTCCTGGTCATACTTGCGGCAATGTACGGTGCGCATGGGTAACTCCGTAAGAGAACTGGATGTCAGTGCGGATGAGCGTCGAGCCTTCGCCAGACGCCCTTACTGTTGCCTCATTCTCGCACGCTTGAGCCGCTTTGCCCCAGACGTGCGGCCGATGCCGACGCCAGCAAGGCCTCACAGGCCGAACAGATCATCCGTGCAGCGCGCCAGCAGCGCCTTGACCGGCGCCGGCAGGCCCACGGCGTCCGGCGCGGCAGGGTCGACGAAGCGGCGGTCGGCGGCTGACTCGTTGACGCTCCCGGCCGCTTGAGCTGGCGCAAGCCCTGCCTCCCCCAGCTGTACCGGCTGCGGCGTGATGGTCAGCCGGAAGTGGCTGAAGACATGCTCGAAACTCGCCAGTGGCGCCTCCAGATGGGCGCCGCGGGCTTCGCGAGCGACCCATTCCCGCGCGGCCTCGCGGTCCTCGACCAGTGGCGGCGCCCACAGGCCGCCCCAGATGCCCGTCGGCGGACGGCGTTCCAGCAGGATCTTCCCCGCCGCATCACTGACCAGCAACATCAACGTCTGACGCGTCGGAATGGTCTTCTTGGGCTTGCTCTCGGGGAAGCGCTTCTCTTCGCCACGCGCATGCGCCACGCAGACTTCCTCGAAGGGGCAACGCGCGCAATCCGGCTTGCTGCCGCGCGTGCACAGAGTGGCCCCGAGATCCATCATCGCCTGGGTCCAGTCCGCCAGCCGCACCTGCGGCGTGTAGCGCTCCGCCAGCGTCCACAGCTTGCGCTCCACCGCCGGACGGCCCGGCCAGCCCTCCACGGCATGCAGGCGAGCCAGCACGCGCTTGACGTTGCCATCGAGAATCGGCGCCCGCTGTCCGGTGCTGATGCTGATGATCGCCCCGGCGGTCGAACGCCCGATGCCCGGCAAGGCCGACAGTGCCTCGACACTCTCGACCGGGAAGGCACCGTCGTGCTCATTCACGACCTGCTGCGCGGCCTTGTGCAGATTGCGCGCCCGCGCGTAGTAGCCAAGGCCCGTCCATAGGTGCAGCACGTCGTCGATATCCGCCGCCGCCAGCGCCGCGACATCCGGGAAGCGCTCCATGAAGCGGGCATAGTACGGCAACACCGTCGCAACCTGGGTCTGCTGGAGCATGATCTCCGAGACCCACACGCGATACGGCGTGGTGTTCTCCTGCCAGGGCAGATGCTTGCGGCCATGCTCATCGAACCAGTCGAACACGCGCGCCTGAAACGCCTCGGGGCTCAGGGCGATGTCTTCGAAGCCGGGTGTGGCGTGGCTCTCGGGAGCTGTCACGTCTGGCGTGGCAGCAGTGTCAGGTCGCGCCATCAAAACTTCCTCTGCTCGCGCCATGGTCGACGCCATGGCCTGGGCTCAAACGGCAGCACGCCAGCCCCGAGGAGCTGGCGTGCCGGTCTTGCTGCGAAGGGAGCGCGTGATCAGTTGAACAGCCCCTGAATCGCGCCCTTCAGCTTGTCGCTGGCGCCTTCGCCCAGCTTGTCGTCGATCTTCTTGCGGGTATCTTCGTCGAGCTTCTCATCCAGCTTCTCGCTGACCTTCTCGCCCGCCTTGCGCTTGGCTTCATCCTTGGCCAGTTCCGCTGCGGCACTCTGGAAGCCTTTCTGATCGAAGCCACACCACTCGCCCGGCTCACCGCTCAGATTGCCCTGACACTGCACTGGGAAGCGCAGCTTGATCAGACGCGGATTGACCTCACAGGCCGCGTCATCCGCGCCCTCGATGAAGCGCGCCGCCACGTTGTAGTCGAAGGCCTCGGTCGGCAGGTTGAGCTGGCCCTTACCGTCCAGCGCGATGCCCGGGATCGCCAGGGCGAGATCCTGATTGCTGATCACGCCATTGGTGACCGTGAAGCTGCCCTGCGCGCGCTCCAGCGGCGTATTGGCCTTCCACTCGCGCGAGGAGGTCTTGCCACTCAGCGTCGCCACGGCAGTGCACATCTCCCTGGAGACATTGACGTCGAGCACCTCGCCATTGCGAATCTCGAAGTTGCCCTTGCCGTTCAGGTTGCGCTTGATGCTGTCGATCTGATTGGTGCTGGTGGTGTAGTCACCATTGAGCGTCAGGCGACCGCGCAGGATGCCCTTCTGCTCCGGCGCCAGCGCCTTGAGGAACGGCGCGATATCCAGATTGCTCAGTTTCTCGCCGAAGCTCATGCTCAGCGGTGTCTTGCGGCTGTCGATGCGCGCATTGGCCGCCAGCGAGCCGCCATAGAGGCTGGCCGTCAGGCTATCGAGCTGCTGAACACCCGGCTGGCCGGACAGCTTGGCGGTCACCTTGCTCATCTCGAGTCCCGAGGCGATCAGCGTGCCGATATCCAGCTGCCCCTGAAGCCCCAGCGTCTTGAGCAATGCCACCGGCAGCAGCTCCGCGTCGCCATCGGCCGCATAGACCGGCGCGATCACGCCCGCCGTGAGCGCTTCCCCCAGGCTTGCCGTCTTCTCGTCTGCGCCCGCCGGTGCCAGGTAGTCATCGAGATTGAGCGCGTCGACATCCAGATCGAAGGTGATCTGCGAGGCATCGAAGGACGAGCCGAGACGCCCATTGATGGTGGTGTCATCCAGCGCCATCACCAGGTTGGTCAGCTGCACCTGCGACATGTCGCCCTTGAACGGGCTGGAGAAGGCCAGCGAGGTCAGCGCGCTGCTCTTGGCGGTCTGCGGCGCCTCCATGCCGACACGCGTCATCCACGCCTTGGGCGACAGCGGTGCCAGCTTGAACTGGCCGCTATAGCTGAGCGCATCGCCGGTGATGTCCTTGGCCTTGAGCGCCCCGCTGAGACGCAGGTCACTGCCGGAGGTCAGCAGCAGATTCTCGAGATTCGCCGTGCCTGCCGCCAGGTCCGCTTCGGCACCGAAGGTGGCTTTCAGCGGCAGGGCCTTGTCACCCAACGCGGCCTGATGGAGCGTCGCGTCCAGCTCGGCGCCATCGGCCAGATACAGCTGCTTGTCGGTGTCCAGCGTCAGGGTGTCGATGTCCAGCGCCACGCTCTGGTCCTTGTCACCCAGCGACGGCATGCGCGTGGTGGTATCCAGGCTCACGCCGGTCAGCACATGACGGCCGCCCTGCAGGTCCAGCGCCACCTTGCCATCGAGGCTGACGGTGCTCTGAAGCTCCGGCTCACGTCCATCGGCCACGAACGACAGCTCGACCGGGAAGGCCTTGTCGGGGCTGACGTTGGAGGACGTCAACGCCACGTCATTGAGCGTCATGTCGAGCCCGCTGGCCGCATCCTGATAGGCGATCTGACCATTGGTGACCTGCACCGAGGCGATATCGAGATTGACCGCCATGCTGCCGGCGCCATTCTGCACCGACGGCGTCGTGTCATCCGCCAGCGCCACACCGGCGCTCTTGGCCGGCGGCAGCGCTTCATCCGCCGCGCCACTGTCGGCGGCCGTCGCCGCATGCTCAAGCAGGCTTTCCCAGTTGCCACGCCCCTGTGCATCACGCTCGAGCGCCAGCTTGAGGCCGTCGAGGAAGACGCCTTCGACTTCGACCTCACCGCTCAGCAGTGGCGTGAAGGACACGCCGACTTCCGCGCGGGTAAAGGAGGCGAACGGTGACTGGTCACGCTCCTGCTCCGGCAGCCAGGCTTCGGCGTCCTCGACGCTGACGCCGAGACGCGGATAGAAGGACCAGTCCAGCGGGCCGTTCAGGGCCAGTTCCAGCCCCGCCTGGTCCTTGACCGCCTTGACCAGTCGCGGCTTGAGATCATTCGGATCGAGGAAGGTAGTGACATAGATCACCCCTGCCACGACCACCAACGCCAGTACTCCGACGATGGCCAGCAAGGCTCTGAACAGTGCTTTCATCTGCGTCCTCCCTTTGACACGATGAGAATTGCTACGGTGCCCTCACTCCAGAGGGCAGCACATGGAATGGCGCTGGGGACTCGTGGCATCAGGCGATGCCCTTTCTCCCGCTCATCATCTAGCTCGAGCGCTGCGCGCCATCCTCCCGCACAGCGAGACAGCCTCAAGACAACATCGATGATGACACAGCCGGTGGACAGGTCGCGTTGACGTCAGTTCCGCATCCGGCAACGACCGGGTTCACTCCTGCGCCAGCACGAAGCCGTCGCGAGCGGGGTCTCGCACATAGCCCAGACGTGATACCAGCAGCTCGTCGGCCAGGGTCAATCCCTGACTCGGCACGACCAGCAGACGCTGGGCACTGGCCGCTTCCAGCGACAGCAGCGCCATCAGGCGCGTACCGACACCGCGTCGACGCGTGCTCTTGCGCACGCAGCAATGGCTGATCTTCCAGGCATCGCCTTCATCCTCGCAGAGTAGCGCGCCGATATGACGATCGTTGAAGAAGGCGCTGCAGAAGCGGTGTCCCGCGGCGAGATTGGCCTGAATGAAGTCATCCGGGGCGAGCGGGAGACGCTCACTGGGGGCTTCGTGATAGATACGCGACAGATCGATACGGACTTGCTCATCGGTTTGCCAGCGTGCGTGATCGATCATCTGAAGAGTGACCGGCATGGTGAGATCCTCGCCCGCGATATGAATGCCCGCCATTGTAGCGGATGCCATTGTCCTTTCTCTATAATGACGGGTCGGGCAGGCACAAAGACGACGCGCCTGCCGCCGATCAAGCGCCCCGCCGACGGCTCTCTGCCGTCGTCAATGCCCTGATCACGATTTCGATTGCGACATCACATGACAATAACCACATGATGCGCACTTCCCGGCCGGACTGGACACACGCCTCTCTTACCAAAGGCCCCAGACTGCGCCCAGACCCCATCGGCCTCGAAGCCGCTGATGGTGTCACCGACCGCTGGAGAGACATCATGGTAGAGCGTATCGCCGAAGTTCATCGCAACACCTCGGAAACCAAGATCCGGGTCCGCATCAATCTGGACGGTGAAGGCAAGCTGAGCGCCAACACTGGCGTGCCCTTCCTCGAACACATGATGGACCAGATCGCCCGTCACGGCGTGATCGACATCGAGGTCGACTGCGATGGCGACCTGCATATCGATGACCACCACACCGTCGAGGACATCGGCATCACCCTGGGTCAGGCCTTCGCGCAGGCGCTGGGCAACAAGGCCGGCATCCGCCGCTACGGCCATGCCTACGTGCCGCTGGATGAAGCCCTGTCTCGCGTGGTGATCGACTTCTCCGGTCGTCCGGGCCTGTTCATGCAGTGCGAGTTCACCCGCGGCAACATCGGTCGCTTCGATACCCAGCTGTTCTGGGAATTCTTCCAGGGCTTCGTCAATCACGCTGGCGCCACCCTGCATATCGACAACCTCAAGGGCTTCAATGCCCACCACCAGGCCGAGACCATCTTCAAGGCCTTCGGCCGTGCCGTGCGCATGGCGGTGGAAGAGGACGAGCGTATGGGAGGCCGTATCGCCTCCACCAAGGGCTCGCTGTAAACGAATGATCCGGGCGCCAGACGCCTGACATCCAGCGCCGGAGCCTGCTCCGGCCTTCGGGAGAAAGACATGACGATTGCCGTCATCGACTATGGCATGGGCAACCTGCACTCCGTCGCCAAGGCGCTTGAGCACGTGGCTGACGAGAATGTCGTGATCACCAGCGACCCGCGCGCCATCCGCGGCGCCACCCGCGTGGTGCTGCCCGGCCAGGGCGCCATCCGTGACTGCATGGGCGAGCTTGAACGCGCCGAGTTGCGTGGTCTGGTCGGCGAGCTGCTGAGCAACCACAGCAAGCCGCTGCTGGGCGTGTGTGTCGGTCAGCAGATGCTGATGGAGCGCAGCGAAGAGAACGGTGGCATCGATTGCCTCGCCTACTTCAAGGGCGACGTGAAACGCTTCGATGACCAGCAGCTGGACGAACACGGCCAGCGCCTCAAGGTGCCGCACATGGGCTGGAACCATGTCGCGCACACCCAGGGCCACGCGCTGTGGGAAGGCATCGAGGACAACTCGCGCTTCTACTTCGTGCACAGCTTCTATGTGTCGGCCAGCGAGCGCTCCAAGGTCTACGGCGCCACGCACTACGCCGGTGCCGAGGCGCACGTCGCCATCGGTGAGGGCAGCCTGTTCGCGGTGCAGTTCCACCCGGAGAAGAGCGCGGCCGCCGGCCTCAAGCTGCTCGAGAACTTCGTCCGCTGGCAGCCCTGAAGGCTCGCCCGCGTGACCCTCGGCGTCTGTCTCGCGTGACGGACGCCGATACATCCGCCTTCGATATACCGACGACAATACAGGCGTGCCCAGACACGCCGAGAGGACACCCGACATGCTGGTAATCCCCGCGATCGATCTCAAGGACGGTCAGTGCGTACGCCTGAAGCAAGGCCGTATGGAAGACTCCACCAACTACGGCGATGACCCGCTGGCCATGGCCGCGCGCTGGGTCGAGGCCGGTGGCCGTCGTCTGCATCTGGTCGATCTCAACGGTGCCTTCGAAGGCAAGCCGGTCAATGGCGACGCCGTGACACGCATCGCCCGCGCCTACCCGGAGCTGCCGATCCAGATCGGTGGTGGCATCCGTGATGCCGCGACCATCGAGCACTATCTGGAAGCCGGCGTCGGCCAGGTCATCATCGGCACCAAGGCCGTGAAGGAACCGGCCTTCGTCGCCGAGATGTGCCGCGCCTTCCCCGGCCGCATCATCGTCGGTCTCGATGCGCGTGACGGCTTCGTGGCCACCGATGGCTGGGCCGAAGTCTCCACCATCAAGGCCACCGAGCTGGCCAAGCGCTTCGCCAACGACGGCGTGTCCTCCATCGTCTACACCGACATCGCCCGCGACGGCATGATGCAGGGCGTCAACATCGAAGCCACCGTGGCACTGGCCCGCGAAGGCGGTATCCCGGTGATCGCGTCCGGCGGCGTGACCAACCTGGATGACATCCGTGGCCTGGCCGAAGTGGCCGATCAGGGCATCCTCGGCGCCATCACCGGCCGCGCCATCTATGAAGGCAGCCTGGACATCGCCGAAGCGCAGGCGCTGTCCGACTCCATCACCGGCCGCAAGGCCTGAGGGGAGCGATCATGGCACTCGCCAAACGCATCATCCCGTGTCTGGACGTCGACGCCGGTCGTGTCGTGAAAGGCGTCAACTTCGTCGGTATCCGCGATGCCGGTGACCCGGTCGAGGTCGCCAAGCGCTACAACGAGCAAGGCGCCGACGAGATCACCTTCCTCGACATCACCGCCAGCGTCGACAACCGTGGCACCACGGTCGACATGGTGTCGCGCATCGCCGGTGAGGTGTTCATCCCGCTGACGGTGGGGGGCGGCATCCGCACCTGTGAAGACATTCGCACCATGCTGAATGCCGGCGCGGACAAGGTCTCGATCAACACCGCGGCCGTGTTCAACCCGGACTTCGTGCGTGAAGCCGCGGAACGCTTCGGCAGCCAGTGCATCGTGGTCGCCATCGACGCCAAGCGCGTCAGCCAGGACGGCGAGACACCGCGCTGGGAGATCTTTACCCACGGTGGCCGCAAGCCGACCGGACTCGACGCCGTCGAGTGGGCGAAGAAGATGGTCGAACTGGGCGCCGGTGAACTGCTGCTGACCAGCATGGACCGCGATGGCACCAAGGCCGGTTTCGATCTCGGCGTCACACGCGCCATCTCCGACGCCGTCAGCGTGCCGGTGATCGCCTCCGGCGGTGTCGGCACCCTCGACCACCTGGTGGATGGCGTGCTCGAAGGCGGTGCGGATGCGGTGCTGGCCGCCAGCATCTTCCACTTCGCCGAGTACACGATCCCCCAGGCCAAGGCGCATATGGCCGCACGCGGTATCGAGATGCGCCTGTAAGCGCAGCCGCAGGTAGTTCAGGCAGAAGCGCGAACGCCGCCATTTCCTCAGGGAATGGCGGCGTTCGTGTCTGCAGAGACGCAACTTCGGTTCAGGCGAGAACAGCGCTCAGACGTAGCCCAGCTTCTTCAGTGGCTTGAGCGCCTGCGCGAGTCGCTGGTCGGCAAGCGTCATGATGTCCACGACCAGGTGCTTCTCGGCGGCGGGCAGCATCACGCGCTCCCCGACCCACAGCGCCAGCTCCGCCAGGTCATGTTGATTGCCCAGCCGCGCGGCCGCCTTGTCGAGCAGTTCCGGCTCGCGATGCCGTCCGTGACTCGGTGACTCGAGCTCCCGCGCGGCTGCCTCGCCCAGCGCCTCGTGCGCCAGTGCCAGCTGGAACATGCGGTACTTGACCCACTTGCGCAGCCGGTGAGATGTCTCGATCTCACGCTTGCTGGCCACCTGCGCCGCAAGCTTGCTGATGCGATGACGACTGAATTCCAGCCCGATGTTGAGCTCCTCCACCGTCAGCGGTGCCGCCTGCCAGGCCGCCCGCTCTTCGCTCAACAGCGTCTCGAGCGGCGCGTGATCCAGTTCGCCCTCAGGCTCGCTCAGCGCAGCACTGGTCAGCCCCGGACGCAGCGCATCCAGCAGGCGCTGACTGCGCTCATCCACCCAGGCGTAGGCGCGACCATGCGTCTTGCGCAGCATGTGCGCCTCGCGCGGCCCGGCCAATGCCTTGGCGACGGCGCGCGGACGCGCCTGATGCTCACTCACCGCCGACTTGCCCAGTGACTCACGCCGCAGTTGCCACCAGCCGCGCAGCTGCTTGCAGTCGACGCGCAGCGCATGTACATCCGCCGCGCTCAGCGTCGGCTGCGCGAGGCGCTCACGCATGGCGTCCAGACGCGCCTGAATCACGCCATTCAGCGCTGCGTTCATCGGAGAAGAATCCTGCTGACGGGTGTCGCTCATCTGTCTCTCCAACAACGGCTGGCCAGTCTTCACTGGCACCAGGATGGCCCGAATCGGGCCGCTCAGTCCTGCAAGGATAGCCCGAGATTGCTGACATCTTCATTGCGGCCCAACTGCTTGAGCGCGCGCCAGTCATCGCGTGACAGCTGCGGGGCCTCGACGCTCTCGAGCACGGCGTCCTGGAAGTCACGCTCATCGATCATCAAGGGATGTTCGCGAATCATGGCTTCCAGCGCTTCCTGCTCGATGCCCTCACCGGCCTGCAGGTCGATCAGCGCGCGCACGCCATCGGCGGACAGACGGCTGATCTTGAGCGCGGCTTCCGGCTCTTCGCTGATCAGCACATCGATGCAGGCGGTCAGCGCCATCACGGCTTCCAGGGCGCGGCGCGCGCCGAAGCTGTCGTCGTCCTCGGCGGGCTCGAAGGCGGTGACCTTCTCGGCCTGCAGCGAGAAATCGATCTTGGCATCGCGCACGCGCAGCTGCTCCCAGACGAGGTCCAGCAGCTTGCGCAGCTCACGCGTGGTGTCCAGCGCGCTGGCCGTGCCATTGGCTTCGGCGTAGAAGCCGGCATTGGGCAGGAGTCGCTCGGTCAGCGCCGCCATGAAGGCAGTACGGCGCACGGGGGCCAGCGCATCAAGGCGCGCACGGAAACCGGATACAGGCTGAGTCATGACGGCTCTATTCTCACTTCACTATTCAATATGCGGCGTTCGCGCTGGCGTCTTGGCTCCGCCAGCCGCGATGTCACCGGAGGTCGCTATAGGGTATGCGATAGGATAGGCGAAAGGGTAGCGCCCGCGCGTGGCCGGATGAACACGCTCCCGCTCGAGCGCTGCCGTGCTGCCGCCTACCTCAGGGCCACAGGCACTCCGTCGGCACGCGGCCAGCAGCATCGAACAGGATGCCTTCGCTGCGCAGCTTTTCCCGCTGGCGCACTGCCCCGCCGTGCTCGGTGACCTTGAGCGAGGCGTTGATCACGCGATGCCACGGCAATTGATGGCCATCCGGCAGGTGACGCATCGCCGAGCCGACCATGCGCGCGCTGGCGCCATCGGTCATCTTGGCGATACGCCCGTAGGTGGTGATGCGGCCTTCGGGGATCTGCGCCACCACGGTATAGATCTGTTCGAGCAGTTCGGCCCGCATGCGGTTCTCTCCTTGTCGTGTCGCGGCTGGTTCGCCCGGTGCAGGTACTGAGATGTAGATACTGACTATGCAAGTAATGAGATGCAGGCACTGAGAAGCAAGTACTGAGAAGCAAGTACTGGGGCCTTTACGCTGACATGGCGCTCACGCATGATGAAGCCATGCATCTTTACTTCATACATCAGGGGCAACTCCCTGACCCTGAACCAGATTCAGCCGCCGATACCGCAACGCTAGCGCATGACTGGCAGAGTCCGCTACGCCTCAAGGACTGGCTTTCCGGCATGGGGCACAGCTTCAACACCAGCTTCCCGCTGGCAGGCGAAGCCTTGCCGGGCATCGATGACTTTCATGCGCTGGTGGTGCTGGATGGTCCGCAACGCCTGTCGAGCGCCGCACAGCCCGCCTCGCCCGCCGAACAGCAGTCGCTGCGCCTGCAGCGCAAGTTGATTCGGCGCACACTGAACAGCAATCGCCCGCTGCTGGGGATTGGCCTGGGGGCGCGACTGATCGCCGAGCAGATGGGGGCGATCGTCTCGCCCGCCGTGGTGCCGCAGCGTCGCTGGGCCATGCTGACGCGCAGCAACGAGTGCCCGCTGGGGCTACCCGCCGAGTTCGAGGCCTTGATGTGGCATGAGGAGATCTGCGGCCTGCCGGAAGACTGCGAGCTGCTGGCCAGCAGCGAGCATACGCCAGTGGCCGGCTTCAGCTGGGATGAGGGTCGCGTGGTGGCGCTCAACTTCCATCCGCACATGGATGCGGCGGCCACGCAGGACCGCCTGGCCCACCATCCCGCGCCCCTAGAGGGCAATGGCGTGCAGTCACGCGAGGCGTTGCTGGAAGACCCGAAGCGCTTTGATCGTCAGGCGGCCCTGCTGGACCGCCTGCTGGTGGACTGGCTGAATGCGTGAGCGCTGACCGGCGCTCGTGAGGGATATCAGCGCTGCCAGCGGTGATTGGCGCTCCACTCACGCGCGAAGGCAAGGCTGTTGTCCCAGTCGCCGACGTGCAGGAAGGTGCGCTCGTGCTTCTCGAGCTGATAGCGATACATCGGGTCGTAATACTCGCTGAGCAGCGGCGCCAGCCAGCCTTCATGGGCAATGGGATTGCCGCGCTTGTGCTCCTGGAAGGCGATGTCCTGCATGCGCACCAGACGAGCAAGGCGCGCACTGCCCAGGCGCTTGCGCAGACGCAGCAGCGCCTGACGCAGCTGGCGCTGCATCAGGGTCCAGCCGAGGAAGTCACCATAGTGACGACTGTAGGTGGACCACAGCCCCTCGATATAGTCCTTCTGAATCTGCACGACTCGCCAATCCAGCGGCATCTCGACGCGGATCAACGGTGCCTGCTCCATCGCGCGCCAAGTGGCGAGCGGAATGTTGACGCTGCCGATGAAGCGCGACTCGTCTTCCATGATGGTCGGCGCTTCATCCTCAAGCGTGAGCATCTCGGCGGCGATGCGGTGCTCGAAGTCGATCTGGCTCGGCGCCGGGAAGGGGTGACGGCCGAAGGCCGAACCCTTGTGGCGCGCACAGCCTTCCAGGTCGATGCCATTGTCCAGCGCATGGATCAGCTCGGTCTTGGCGCAGCCGGTCAGCCCGCCGATCAACAGCATCGGGGCCTGCTCGGCACGCTCATCGATATGCTGACAGAGCTGCTGACGCATGGCCTTCCAGCCGCCCTCGATGCGCGGACGCTCGATCCCCGCTTCCTGCAGCCACTGCTGACTGAGCTGGGAACGCATGCCGCCGCGGAAGCAGTAGAGAATCGCGTCAGGGTGCCGCTCGACGTGCTCGACCCAGGCGCGGATACGTGCGCGCTTGATCCCGCCGCTGACCAGTTGATGGCCAAGATGTACCGCCGATTCCGGGCCGACCTGCTTGTACTGCACCCCGACGCGATGACGCTCCTCATCATCCATCAGCGGCAGATTGACGGCACCCGGCAAGGCACCAGCGGCGAATTCGACCGGCGCGCGCACATCGATCAACGGACGGCCGTCGCGAATCAGGTCGCAGCTGGCCGCCACGGTGGGCAAACTCATGGGCATCTCTCGGCAGACAGAACAGGATTGAGGCAATGGGCGGCGACTGGCTGACTGGCCGCACCATCAAGGGGCCATATTCTATCGCAAGCGTGCAGCCGCCCCCAGCCTTGTGCTTTCACGCCAACGGTGGCGTCAGGCGCACCCCCTGCCCCGGCCCGATCCCGGCCGGACCGAACAGCTGACAATCGGGGCAGGCAGCGGGCTGTTCTCCGTGGGCGCGATGCGCTTCGGCGACCGAGTCGCGCAGCGAGGCAATCGCCGCCTCGGCGGTATGGAAGTAGTTCTCACGCCCCATGCGCTCGAGGAAGCCACCGCGCTCCATCACTTCCAGCGCGTACATGCGAAAGCCGCACATGCTGAGACTGCCGCCGGCATCGCGCAGGCGACGTTGCTCGATCTCGAGCATCTCGGCGCCCGCGATATCGATGAAGTTGCAGCCGGTGCCCAGCAGAATGACGTGCTTGCCGGTATAGCGCGCCAGCTTGCGCTGGACGTGGTCGACCGCCCCGAAGAACAGCGAACCATCCACGCGCAGAATCACCACTCCCCGGCACTGGGCCAGCTGATAACGCTCGGCATTGCGCACGCCAAGCTCCGGGTGCTCCGGGTCTGGCGCCATCTCGACCAACCGTGGCCGTGAGGTGCGGTTCAGATACAGCACCAGCGAGACCAGTACCCCGGCGAAGATGGCGAACTCCAGCGGCAACAGCAGGGTAGCGAGGAAGGTGATCACCAGCACCACCGCCTCTTCGCGGCTGACGGCCAGAATCTGACGGATATGACCGACTTCGATCAGGTTGGCGGCGATCACCATGATCAGGCCCGCCATAGCCGGCAACGGCAGCCAGGCGGTCACGTCAGGCACCAGCAGCAGCACCGCCAGCACGATCAGCGCCGCCACCACCACCGACAGCGGGGTGCGGGCGCCGGCATCATAGTTGGCGCCGGAGCGCGTGAAGGAGCCGGAACCGGCAAAGCACGAGAAGAAACTGCCTGCCAGATTCGACAATCCCTGACCGATGAACTCCTGGTTGCCGTCGATACGCTGATGCGAGCGTACGCCGATGGCGCGCGCGATGGAGACTGCCTCGATCAGGCCGAGCACCGCCAGCGCGAAGGCCGCCCCGCCCAACGAGCGCAGGGTATCAAAGCCCAGCGGCGGCAGGGAAAACGGCGGCAGACTGCCGGACAGGGCGCCGACCATCGGGATGCCTGCCGCACTGCCGCCAAGCAATGCCGCGACACCACAGCCGACGGCCATCGCCACCAGCATCCACGGCAGCTTGCGATTCAGCCGCCGAACCAGCACGGCCGAGAGCAAGGTGCTGAGCCCCGTGATCAGCGTAGCCCACGAGGTATCGCCCAGATGCCCGAGCAGCGCCCACCAGGTGCCGAGAAAGCTCGAGGCATCGCCAAGCGCAATGCCGAACAGGTGCTTGAGCTGACTGGTGGCGATCAAGACCCCGGCGCCGGCGGTGAAGCCGATCACCACCGTATGCGAGATGAGATTGACCAGCGCCCCCATGCGCATCAGCCCCAACGACAGCTGGATGATGCCGACCATGCAGGTCAACGCCAGCACCAGCGGCAGGTATTCGGGACTGCCCGGCGCGGCCAGGGTCGAGACGGTGCCGAACACCACCATCGAGATCGCCGCGGCCGGGCCACTGACCATATGCCGCGAACTGCCGAACAGGCCGGCGATGATCGCCACCACGATGGCGGCATACAGCCCATGCGCCGGTGGCAGGCCGGCGATCAACGCATAGGCCACCCCCTGGGGCAGCACCAGCACCGCGCCACTCAGGCCCGCGATCAGATCAGAACGCGCATCCCCGGGCGACAGCTGACGCATCCAGCCAAGAAAGGGCAACAGTCGCGACAGTCGATAGGCCGCGGCACTGGTGTGCTCGGGCCCCTCTGCCGTCTCGGTAGATTCGGGAGGTTCGGGGGGCGGCGAGGAAGGAGGCGGAGTATCAGCGGACAAGAAGTATCTCCGTGGCGAGGCAGGAAAGAAATCGTCAGCCGGTAGCCGCAATGTCCCTGAGCGTATTCGGGGCAGGCTTGAAACCAGCGGTGATAAGTCTATCGCTGAAATCACTAATGAAACAGGGCCGCCACATACCCGACAACGACCTGTGACCCTGCGGTCCTCCCACTATAAAGACATACGCTGAAGAGACATGATCAAGAAACACGGCGACGAGACACGATAACGAGAAACGAAGAGAGACGAGAAGACACGGCGCTGGCCATGCCGCGCCCGAGCAGTGACAATACCCTTTCCTGACACCGCTGCGGACCCTGACGCCATGACCACCGACGCTACGCCGACCGATACCACGACTCCCGAGACGGCGGGTGGCTACACCCCGCCGCTGGATGCCAGCGAAGCCGAGGCCATCGACGCCACGCGCCAGTGGGTCGAGACGCACATCATCGCCGACAATCTGTGCCCGTTCGCCGCGCGCGAGATGGCACGCAACAGCATCCAGTATGCCGTGGTGCCCGGTGCAGGCCTCGAGCGCAGCCTGCAGGCACTCGGCGATGAGCTGCTGAACCTGGACGCCAATCGCGACGCCGAGACGACGCTGGTGATCTTCAAGGACGGCTTCCGCGACTTCGATACCTACCTCGAGCTGCTCGACTATGCCGAGGCGCTGCTGGAGATGCAGGGCTACGAAGGCATCTATCAGCTGGCCAGCTTCCACCCGGAATACGTGTTCGAGGATACCGAGGAAGACGACGCGGCCAACTACACCAACCGCTCGCCCTACCCGATGCTGCACCTGCTGCGCGAGAGCTCGGTCGAAGCCGCCATCAATGCCTACGCAGGCGATGTCGAAGAGGTGCCGGGGCGCAATGAAGAACTCATGCGCGAGCGCGGTGTCGAGCGTCTGGTCTCACGCCTCAAGGCCTGTGCTCACGCCGCCCGTCAGGCTGACAAGCAGGACTGACAAGCAGGACTGACAAGCAGGACTGACAAGCAGGACTGACAAGACAGACTGAGCTTCGTGCTCGGAGAAAACTCCATACGAACAAGGCCAGCCGCGAGGCTGGCCTTGTTCGTTGTATGCAGCATCACACCACGATGTCCCCGTGCGGCAGGCTCACGCGCCAGGCGCAGATTTCACAGGGCTTCCAGTGCCTGGGACAGCTTGTCGACCGCCACGATGGTCATGCCCTTGGGCGGATTCTTGGGGGCATTGCCCTTGGGCACGATGGCGCGCGTGAAGCCATGCTTGGCGGCCTCGACGATGCGCTCCTGACCACTCGGCACCGGACGGATCTCGCCGGACAGCCCCACCTCGCCGAACACCACCAGCTCACGCGGCAGCGGACGGTTCTGCAGGCTGGAGACCACCGCACACAGCACCGCGAGGTCGGCGCTGGTCTCGAGCACCTTGACCCCGCCGACCACGTTCAGGAAGACATCCTGATCGCCGGTGAACAGGCCGCCATGCTTGTTGAGCACTGCCAGCAACATCGACAGGCGATTGCCGTCCAGGCCGACGGCGACACGGCGTGGATTGCCCAACGGCGAGTCATCCAGCAAGGCCTGCACTTCGATCAGGATCGGTCGCGTGCCCTCCCACACCACCATCACCAGGCTGCCGGAGGACTGCTCCTCGCTGCGCGATAGGAAGATCGCGCTGGGGTTCTTCACCTCCTTCAGACCCAGCTCGACCATGGCGAACACGCCCAGCTCGTTGACCGCGCCGAAGCGGTTCTTCTGGCCACGCAGCGTGCGGAAACGCGAATCGCCATCGCCCTCCAGCAGCAGGGAGGCGTCGATCATGTGCTCCAGCACCTTGGGCCCGGCCAGCGAGCCGTCCTTGGTCACGTGGCCGACCAGCAGCAGCACGGTATTGGTTCGCTTGGCGAAGCGGGTCAGCGCGGCGGCGGACTCACGCACCTGCGAGACACCACCCGGCGCGGATGACAGATCCTCCAGATGCATGGTCTGGATGGAGTCGATGATCAACACCTCGGGCTTCTCGCGCTCGGCGGTGGCCAGAATCGTCTCGACGCTGGTCTCGGCCAGCATCTTGAGGCCCTGGGTCGGCAGCTGCAGACGATGGGCGCGCATCGCCACCTGCGACAGCGACTCCTCACCGGTGACATAGAGTGAGCGCTTGTGCTGGGCGAGCTTGCAGGCGGTCTGCAGCAGCAGCGTCGACTTGCCGGCCCCCGGGTGGCCACCGAGCAGCACGGCGGAACCCGGCACCAGCCCGCCGCCCAGCACGCGGTCGAACTCGCCGAAGGTCGAGGAGAAGCGCGGCACCTCGGCCAGCGAGACATTGGAAAGATCGGTCACGTTGTCGCTGAGCGTGCCGGCGTAGCCGCCCCGCCCATTGCTGGCGCTACGCGCAGCACCACCGGCGACGGCACCCGCAGCGGGGGCGGCGCCGGGCAATACCGTGGCGCCGACGCGGATTTCCTGCAGGGTGTTCCACTCGCGGCAGCCGCTGCACTGGCCCTGCCACTTCGAGAATTCGCTACCGCATTCGGTACATACGAAGGCGCTCTTTGCTTTCGCCATCAGACAATCCTGTCGGGAAGAAATGATTCTCGGCGCCGCGGCGGAGTGTCGTCAGCCGCGGATTTCCAACGGCCAGACACAAGGAAGGCGGCTTGCGCCGCCTTCCTTGTGCTCACGATCGCCTTGTGGCGCACGGCACGCTTACTGGCGCTTGAGGCGCAGTGTCTCACCGTTCTGGAAGCGACGCTTCTGCGGGTCGACCAGCTCCAGGGTCTGGGCATCCAGACGCAGGAAGTAGTAGGTCTGGCCTTCGCCGTCCGGCGTCAGCTCATAGACGGTCGCGTCCGGGTTCGTCACGGTGCCGGACAGCACGTCCCACTGGCCTTCATAATGCTCCGGGTCCGGCTGCTGCGGATGATCACGATAGGTGGCATCGAGACTGAAGGTACGCTCATCCTGGGCTGCCTCTTCGGCACCCTTGAGGCGTACATCGAGGTCAATGCCCGTGCAACGACGACACGGCAGGGTGCCCTTGTAGACGGCAACCTGCTCGCTGGCTGTCTCGGTGGCGCTGTTGTCAGCGGCACCGTCATTGGTCTGGGCCGTTGATGCGCACCCGGCGAGACCGACCATCAGCGCGGCTCCCACCATCAGAGTCCTGATCTGCATTGAATCCTCCTTAAGGCGATGACTCGATAGCAGCATCAGCGCTATCGACGGCGAGCGGTCTACCCGCTTTGGCAGGCAGACCGCTCACAAGCTTCCACGCTCAAGAATAGCGGGTATCCGCCCCGAGAGGCCACCCCCGATGGCGTTTATCGAACACCATTCGCTAAATCGTGTCGGCCTCAGCCGCGGCGATCATGGCCATTGTCGAGAAACGGATAGTCGGTGTAACCCTTGGCGCCACCACCGTAGAAGGTGTCCGGGTCCTGCTCGTTGAGCTCAGCCCCGAGGCGAATGCGCTCGACCAGGTCCGGGTTGGCGATATACGGGCGCCCGATGGCGACGGCATCCGCGATGCCCTCATCGATGATACGTGCCGCGCTCTCACCGTCGTAATGGCCGCAGAAGATCAGCGCGCCAGTGACGCGCTCGCGCAGGGCACGACGGAAGTCATCGCTGAACTTGATGTCACCACCGGCCCAGTCCGGCTCGTTGACGTGCACATAGGCGATGCCACGTCTGGAGAGCTGCTCGGCCATGTAGAAGGCCATCTCTTCCGGCTCGTCATCGGTCAGGCCAAATATCTCGATGAAGGGCGTCAGGCGGATGCCGGTACGCTCAGGGCCGAAGACTTCGGCGACGGCATCGACGACTTCCAGCGTCAGACGCGCACGGTTCTCGACCGAGCCACCGTACTGGTCAGTGCGCTGATTGGTGCTGGTGGCCATGAACTGGTTGAGCAGGTAGGCGTTGGCGGCATGCACCTCGATCATGTCGAAGCCGGCACGCTTGGCACGCACGGCGGCCTGGCGATAGTCCTCGATCAGCTGGGGAATCTCGTCCGTCTCCAGGGCGCGCGGCGTACTGGTGGGATGACGTCCGCTGGTGCCGTCCTCGAACTCGACGAAGCACTGGGCGCCTTCACCCCGCAGGGCGCTCGGCGCAACCGGCTGCTGGCCGTCCGGCTGCACCATCTCATGCGAGACACGCCCGACGTGCCACAGCTGCAGCGCCATGCGCCCGCCCTTGGCGTGCACCGCCTGAACGACGCCCTTCCAGCCCGCCTCCTGCTCATCGGTCCAGATGCCCGGCGTGTAGACGTAGCCACGTGCGGTGGGCGAGATGTTGGTCGCCTCGCTGATGATCAGGCCGGCACCGGCACGCTGACCGTAATAGGCCTGCTGCAGCTCACCGGGCACGCTGTCGGGGGTACGAGCACGTGTCAGCGGTGCCATCAGGATGCGGTTGGGCAGGGTCAGATCACCGAGCTTGACCGGATCGAGCAGGGTATCGGCGTACGGGGCATTGGTGTTGGCAGTCATCGGGACTCCTTGAATTGCAGGACTTCACCCAGCGTCCTCACCGTGCAAGGTCGCACGAGCTGGGCAAGCATGCCTGTGACATGCGGCACACCACGCGCTGCTTCAAGCACGCACATCGCACGAGAATAATGCTGGCATGGCAACAATGGGCGAGGCCCGCCGTGCGGCCACTCTTGGGCTTCTTTCAACACCCCCTCACGACAGTCCTTCACAACACCCTCTCCCGACAGTTCTTCACAACACCCTCTCCCGACAGTCCTTCATAACAGACCTTCGCAACAGCCTTCAATCACCGCTCCAATGCCCCTCATGACTCACTCAGAGCGCATGCCGGTGCTTGTACCGCGACGATCCAGCGGGCAACATGAAAAGCATCCATGACACGGGTCATGCACTGTCACCAGCGGCGAGAAATCATGAGCAAGTACTGGAGCCCACAGGTCCACGACCTGACCCCCTACGTCCCCGGCGAACAACCGCGTGAGCAGCTGATCAAGCTGAACACCAACGAGAACCCCTACCCGCCGGCGCCCGCCGTGGAGCAGACGCTGCGCGAGTTCAATGCCTCTGATCTGCGCCGCTACCCGGACCCGAGCTCCAGCTCGCTGCGCGCCGCCCTGGCCGATACCTTCCATGTGGCCGCCGAGGAAGTCTTCGTCGGCAATGGCTCCGATGAGGTACTGGCGCTGGCCTTCCAGGCATTCTTCCGCCAGGACAAGCCGCTGCTGCTGCCGTCCATCAGCTACAGCTTCTATCCGGTCTACTGCCGCATGTATGGCATCGAGTCGCGCAGCATCGCACTGACCGACAACTGGGAAGTCGACCTGGAAGCCTTCGGCAACGACAATGGCGGCATCATCTTCGCCAACCCCAACGCCCCGACAGGGCATGGCCATGGCCGCAAGGCGATTGCCGCGCTGCTGGAGCGCAATCCGCAGAGCGTGGTGCTGGTCGACGAAGCCTACGTGGACTTCGGTGGCGAAAGCGCCATCCCGCTGATTCATCAGTATCCGAATCTGGTCGTGACAGGCACTTTCTCGAAGTCACGCAGCCTGGCGGGCATTCGTCTTGGCTATGCCGTGGCCTCGCGTGAGCTGATCGAAGGTCTGGAGCGCGTGAAGGACTCCTTCAACTCCTACCCCATCGACCGCCTGGCCGAACAGGTCGGCGTCGCCGCGCTCAGTGATCCCGACTATTTCGATGAGTGCCGCACACGCGTCATCACCACCCGCGAGCAGACGCGCGATCGCATGGCCGCGCTGGGCTTCGAGATCCTGCCCTCGCAGACCAACTTCGTGCTGGCGACTCACCCGACCCACGATGCCGGCAAGCTGTTCATCGGCCTGCGCGAACAGGGCATCCTGGTGCGCCACTTCAACACCGACGCACTGCGTGACTATCTGCGCATCAGCATCGGTACCGATGCCGAGATGGACAGCCTGATCGAAGCCCTGGAAACCCTGTGTCGCTGAGATAGCGCACGGCCTGGCCAGTGATCGCTCCAATCAAATAAGGCGCCCACGGGCGCCTTATTTCATCAGGATGTCACTCAGGAGTTCACCGCACGGCCCATCCACACAGCTCATCACACAGCTCGTCGTGCCGTTCATCGCACCGAACACTCTGCAGGAGCACAACATGACAACGGACAGTCTCGCCAAGGCTTCAGACGCTACCCCGACACCCCGCCTGCCTCTGACGCGAGTCCATCACGTGGCGCTGATCACCGCTGATTACCCTCGCGCCAGGCGCTTCTATCTCGAGGTCATGGATGCGCAGGTGATCAACGAGGCCTATCGTGAGGCCCGCGACAGCTACAAGCTCGATCTGCGCCTGCCGGGCGGGATCCAGCTGGAGCTGTTCTCCTTCCCCTCGCCGCCTGAACGCCCCAGCTATCCGGAAGCCTGTGGCCTTCGTCACCTGGCGCTGGCGACGGAAGACATCGATACCTGTGTCGAGCTGCTGATCGCGCGTGGCGCCACGCCAGAGCCGATACGTGTCGATGAATACACCGGCGCCCGCTTCACCTTCCTGGCAGACCCCGACGGCACGCCCATCGAACTCTACGAAGTCGCGCCCTGATGTGATGGCGCACTGAAATTGCACTGGCCCTGAAGATAAAAGGCCCCGAAGACAAAAGGCCCCGAAGACAAAAGGCCCCTGTCGATATCTCGACAGGGGCCTTCTTGTGCCATTTGCACGTTGCTTGGGCAAAGCTTTTCTCTCGCCCTTCTCTCTCGCCCACAGCTGATTCGCATGCAGGACTCTCTGCACCACTTTTCCTGCGCACAAAGAGAACCGCCCCTGCAGCAAGGCTACAGGGGCGGTTCGGTATAAGTGCCTGACGAGGATCGGGGCGGCCATCCGCTACTCTCACATGAAGAAACTCTGCACTACCAAATGAATATCAATATGATGGGCCCACCGCTAAGAGCTCCATGCCAAGCACTTTAAGCCGCATAAAAATACACCCCCACAGTAAAATCTGCAGGGGAGGTTCTTGGCAAAACCAGGGATAAATAACAAGCGCACATCATTTTCCATCAATGGCAGAACCATCACAGCACGATGATGAGCCAAAGACTTTCTTCTTGTGCAGCATGGGAAGGTTACCTCTCGCACCACTTTTCCATGCACGCCTTTCTGCACACGGATTTTCTATTGCGCCAATTTTTTCTGCGCACAAAGAGAACCGCCCCTGCAGCAAGGCTACAGGGGCGGTTCGGTATAAGTGCCTGACGATGACCTACTCTCACATGGAGAAACTCCACACTACCATCGGCGCTAAGCGGTTTCACTTCCGA